>CAZVLJ010000061.1:0-17023 GCA_964627825.1 uncultured Rikenella sp.
ATTACAATGCTTTATGGCCTACGACCATCCACAATTCTTGATGGTCTACGACCATTCTGTCAATTAACGTCCTGTATTACAATGCTTTATGGCCTACGGCCATCCCCACTACTGCCTACTGCCTATTGCCTACTGCCTACTGCCTATTGCCTACTGCCTATTGCCTACTGCCTACTGCCTACTGCCTATTGCCTACTGCCTACTGCCTACTGCCTATTGCCTATTGCCTACTGCCTACTGCCTACTGCCTATTGCCTACTGCCTATTGCCTACTGCCTACTGCCCACTGGAATATCATCCCCCAAAATCATCAAACGCAATATTCTCCGGCGGGACACCCAGGTTGTCAAGCATGTTCAGCACAGCGGCGTTCATCACCGGAGGACCGCAGAGATAATACTCTATCTCCTCTGGAAGCTTATGCTTGTCGAGATAATTGTCCAGCAGCACCTTGTGAATGAACCCTGTGTAGCCGGTCCAGTTATCTTCCGGCAGCGGTTCGGAGAGGGCGATATTAAACGTGAAGTTGGGGAACTTCTTCTCCAGCTCCCTGAACTCATCCTCGTAAAAGATCTCCCTCTTTGAGCGGGCGCCGTACCAGTATGATATCTTGCGGTTCGACTTCTCTGTCTTGAGCAGGTGGAAAATATGCGATCTCAGTGGTGCCATGCCGGCGCCGCCACCCACATAGACCATCTCGGCATCAGTATGCTTGATATGGAACTCGCCGTAAGGTCCGCTGATTGTCACCTTGTCGCCCGGCTTGCGTGAGAAGATGTATGATGAGCAGATCCCCGGCGGCACCTTCAGCCACTTGCGGTTCCTGTCCATCGGTGGTGTGGCAATCCTGATGTTGAGGATGATCAGGTTCTTCTCTGCCGGGTAGTTGGCCATGGAGTAAGCCCTGAAGGTCTCCTCGTCGTTTTTTGCCTTGAGGCTCCACAGATCGAACTTATCCCAGTCAGGCCTGTACTCGTCCTCCACATCTATATCCGTCCGGTAATCAACCTCATACTTCGGAATATATATCTGCACATACTCGCCTGACCTGAAGTTAAGATCCTCACCTTCCGGCAGCTTAACCACGAACTCCTTGATAAAGGTAGCCACGTTTCTGTTGGAGACCACCTCGCACTCCCATTTCTTAACTCCAAGGACTGCTTCGGGCACCATGATGGTCATATTCTCCCTCACCTTGACCTGGCATCCCAGGCGCCAGTTGTCATGTTGTTCGCGGCGTGTAAAGAAGCCTGTCTCTGTGGGCAGGATGGAGCCTCCGCCCTCGGTGATCTGGCAGCGGCACATGCCGCATGTGCCTCCCCCGCCGCATGCTGACGGCAGGAAGACGCCGTTGTTTGACAGCGTGGAAAGCAGATTGGTGCCGGGCGCGACCACCATCTCACGGTCATTGATCTTCAGCGTGACATCGCCCTGCGGAGTCAGCTTCTGCCTGGCATAGAGCAGCACCACAACAAGCAGCGTCATCACAAGAACAAATACTGCTATGCTGATAAGAACGGTGCCTGCAATTGATAAACCTAATATCATTTCAGTAAAGATTTCATTATAATGTGATACCAAGGAAGCTCATAAAGGCTATCCCCATCAGTCCCGTCAGGATGAAGGTGATCCCCAGTCCGCGCAGGGGAGCTGGCACGTTTGAATAACGCATCTTCTCCCTGATGGCTGCCAGTGCCACTATGGCCAGCAGCCATCCAACGCCTGAACCAAGACCGAAGACAGCTGCCTCGCCAATATTGGCATACTCTCTCTCCTGCATGAAGAGCGAGGCCCCAAGGATAGCGCAGTTAACAGCTATCAGTGGAAGAAAGATGCCGAGTGAGTTATAGAGAGCGGGGCTCGACTTCTCTATCACCATCTCCACCAGCTGGACAATAGAGGCAATTACTGCAATGAACATGATGAACGAGAGGAAACTGAGGTCTACCGTGGCAAAGCTGTCACTGAGCCACACCAGCGCGCCTTTCTTCAGTATATACTGCTCAAGCAGGAAGTTAACAGGCACGGTGATCACCAATACGAAGATGACGGCCAGCCCCAGACCCATGGATGTCTTCACTGTCTTCGAAACTGCCAGGTATGAGCACATACCCAGGAAGTATGCGAAGATCATGTTGTCGATAAAGATCGACTTAACGAATATGTTGAGTAGATTTTCCATGACCCTGACGTTAATTTGTTTCTACAAGTGACTTGTTCCGGCTCCGCTGGACCCATATTATCAGGCCCACGGTGATAAGTGCCATCGGAGGAAGGATCATCATACCATTGTCCTCATACCCGAAGTTGTATACCCCCAGCTTCTCCATCAGCGGGAAGCCCATGATTGTGCCGCTGCCCAGGAACTCGCGGAAGAAGGAGACTATGACCAGTATCAGGCCGTAGCCCCATGAGTTGCCCAGTCCGTCAAGGAAGGCGGGCCAGGGTTTGTTGGCCATGGCGAAAGCCTCAAGGCGGCCCATGATGATGCAGTTGGTTATTATCAGTCCCACGAAGACTGAGAGCTGCTTGCTCACGTCAAAAGCGAAGGCTTTCAGGAACTGGTCAACCAGGATGACCATTGTGGCTATCACCACCAGCTGGACTATTATTCTTATTCGTCCGGGAATCATCTTCCTCAGCGCGGCAATAACCACGTTTGATACAGCCAGCACCACCATAACGGATATAGCCATGACAATGGCAGGCTGCATCTTCACTGTCACTGCCAGTGCCGAGCATATGCCCAGTACCTGTACGGTTATCGGGTTATCCTGCCCCAGCGGATTTGTTAACAGTTTCTTGTTCTTGGCCGACCACAGCGGCTCCTTTTCAACTTTTTCCATATCTACTTCCTGTTTTGGCTGAGGTATTTTTCATATTTAACAAGCCCGTCATGCACCATTGCCTCCAGTCCATTGCTGGTGATGGTTCCGCCGGAGATGCCATCCACCTCATTAGGATTGCCCGGTCTGGCGCCGCCCTTGACCACCTTCACCGAGACGAAGCGGCCATTCTCAAACAGGCTCTTATCGTGAAACTGGCTCTCAAAGGGAGTAGTATTGATCTCCGCCCCCAGTCCCGGGGTCTCACTTTTATGGTCAAAGGTTACTCCTGCAATGGTTGACAGATCCTCCTTCAGTGAGACGTATCCCCATATCGGCCCCCACAGACCCTTGCCCTCAAGAGGCAGTATATGCAGTGTGTCTCCGTTATCGGCCACAGCAATAAAGACAGGCAGGCTCTGGTCACCCAGCGGCTTCTTCTGCTCTGAACGAAGGGTGACGGTGAAGGCGTCAACACCTTCTGTGCGGTTCCCTTCCGTGTTTATCACGAAGCTTTCCCTGATGTACTTATCGTATAGCCGGACGGCGTCCGACTTATTTGATTCAACGTTAATGGATGAGAGGATCTGCATCTTCTTTTCCACCTCAACGTTTTTCTCCTGTCTTGGCTGCAGCAGCAGCGCGGTGAGCGACAGGAGGATGGCGACGGAGACAACCATCACCACCGAGAATATCATTATATATCTGTTGCTGAAATCTTTCATCTCGTGTACAGTTAAGCTGTGGTTACTCTTTTTAACCTTCTCCTGATGTTTGCATTCACCACGTAATGGTCTATCAGCGGAGCCATCACGTTCATCAGCAGTATAGCCAGCATGGTTCCCTCGGGGTAGGCCGGGTTAAAGACCCTGATGATCACCACCAGTATACCCGTCAGTGCACCATAGATATACTTGCCTGTATTGGTCTGTGCCGCGGTCACCGGGTCGGTAGCCATGAAGACTGTTCCGAACGCGAAGCCGCCCATGATAAGGTGATAGTATGCTGGTATCTGCGTGTATTCGTTACCTCCGGTGGCGTTGAGCAGCAGCCCCATCCCCATTGCTCCGAGGGTCATGCTGAGCATTATGCGCCAGCTGCCCACCCCCGTCACCAGCAGGATAAAGGCTCCTATCAGTATTGCCACCACGGAGGTCTCGCCCACTGACCCCGGGATTGTGCCGATAAACATCTCCATCGCCGAAGGCATATTGGCCATTCCTTCCAGCTTGGCCACCGCCAGCGGCGTGGCACCGGAGAAGCCGTCAAGACCTCCCCCCCTGACCAGCCCTTCGATCCAGACGGCATCGCCAGTCATCCAGCCGGGATAGCTGAAGAAGAGAAAGGCCCTGGCCGTCAGTGCCGGGTTCAGTATGTTCATCCCGGTGCCACCGAATATCTCCTTGCCGATTATCACGGCAAAAGCCACCGAGACGGCAACCATCCAGAGAGGCACATCTATAGGCATGATAAGAGGGATGAGCATCCCTGTGACGAGGTAACCCTCATTGATCTCATGACCGCGTATCTGCGCTGCCACGAACTCAATACCCAGACCTACCAGGTAACTGACGATGATCATGGGGAGCAGCTTCAGGAAACCGAACCAGAACATGTGCATCAGCGTCCAGTCATTGAGGCCGAAAGCCCTGGTATGCTGGAGGCCAATGTTGTAGCAGCCGAACAGCAGGGCAGGCATCAGCGCCATGACAACGATAATCATGGTGCGTTTCATATCCATGTAATCCCTGATATGCGTGCCACGCGATGTGACCTTGTCGGGCACAAAGAGGAAGGTGGCAAAGCCGTCATAGACGGAATGCAGCTTCTCAAACCGGCCTCCCTTCTTGAAGTGAGGCTCAATATTCTTCATTTGTTTCAGCAGGAAATTCATAGCAAGCTCATTCCTTTATTAGTTCATCTCTTTAATCATCAGGTTGATCCCGCTGCGGATGATCTCCTGTATCTCTGTCTTGGAAGGATCAATGTATTCGCACAGGGCGAAGTCCTCCTCTGCCACCTCATATATTCCCAGGTTCTCCATCACCTCTATATCGCCGGCCATGATGGCCTTTATCAGATGGATGGGATAGATATCCATTGGTAGCACATTCTCATAGTGGCCTGTGATAACGAAGGCCCTGTTTCCGCCATGCAGGTTGGTATCCATCTTATACTCTCTGGCGGGGACCAGTTTTGAAAGGAATGTTCTCCAGTAACTGAACTTCTTCAGCCCCGGCGAAGCCCAGCCGAATAACTCATGGTAGTTGCCCTCGGGAATGACTGTCACCATATTGTCATAGAAGCCGAAGGAGCCATCAGGAGATATAGTCTTGCCCGTCAGCACGTTGCCGCTGATAACCCTGTAGTTACCCTCCATCAGGTTACCCTTGAGAATGCCGCTCACCGAGGCGCCGGGCCTGATACGGTGATATTTGCGGTGCTGTACTCCCGGGCCGGCCAGCGCGATGATGCGTTCACGGTCATGCAGACCCGTGTTAAAGAGCCTGCCAATGGCTACCACATCCTGCAGGTCAAGGGTCCATACCAACTCACCCTTTGATACGGGCGCTATATGGTGTATCTGCACCCCCACGTTGCCGGCAGGATGGGGCCCGGAAAAACGATGGAATTCCACGTTCTGAAGGCTCTTCATCTCGGCAGCCCTCGAGCCTTCGGCCTCCTGTGATATGTGTATCTTGCCATCGGTGAGCCTTGAAAGAGCATTGATGCCTGTCTGCAGATGGCCGCCATGCGTGTTTGACATCACGAAGTCGATGTCGGGTGCCAGCGGTGCGGTGTCAAAGGCTGTGATGAATATATCCCTGGGTATCGTGGCGGGCCTCGCGACGATGTGATAAGGACGCTGCCGCAGTACCGGCCAGATGCCGGACTTCAACAATTTTTCTGTCACCTGTTCGCGACTGAGAGAAAGAGGATCGGCAACGCCGAAATCAACCTTCTCTGTGCCCTGCTGGTCAATGACAACCTCCCTGAGTACCCTCTTCTCACCACGGATGATCTCCCTGACCACGCCGCTCACCGGCGAGACATACTTAATCTCCGGACAGGCTTTGTCATGAAACAGCGCACTGCCGGCCATGACCCTGTCACCTTCCTGGACCTCAAGACGTGCAACAAGACCTGGAAAGTCGGCAAACCTGATCCCGAAACTGGTCACCTCCACCTCCGGGAGGAGTATCTTCTCCGCCTTGCCGGCAAGCTTGATATTCAATCCTTTGCGTAATTTGATCAGTGTTGACATATTTTACTGGAACTTAATTCCTTTTAGATGCTAGTATAATCGTTTGTTAATATATTCACAGAAAAGATCACATTTATCACATAACTCTTTTTACTATGCGGTACTCAGAGTGCGGCAGGATATTTGTATTTTAGTCCTAAAATATCTGAGATGTGCAAAAAATTCTCGCGGATAAAATTATTAAGTTTATCGATATTCCTGCTACCTGTTCAACTCTTTTCTCATCCGTCACCGGAATTTTCCCCGGTTGAATATGCAGCTGAGAATGTCAAGACCATTGTGTTTGAAAAAGAGGACCGGATGCTTGCATACCCTTTCATTCAGCCGGGCCCGGACGATGCTCTGACCCTCAGTTTCGATGTCATTGAGGGTGAAGGGGGAACGCTTTGGTACAACATTGTTCACTGTGACCGCGACTGGAACCGGAGTGATCTTTTCACCAGCGACTATCTTGAAGGATACGAGGAGAACCAGATAACTGATTTTCTTCCCTCGTTCAACACCCGGGTAAGTTTTACACACTATCGTCTTTCACTGCCCAATGATGACATCCGTTTTCTGATCTCCGGCAACTATGTGATCACAGTATGGGAGCCAGGCGACACTGATACCCCGCTGCTTGTCAGGCACTTCTTTATCAGTGAGGGCAGCTCCTCAGCAGCAGTGGTCTTCCGTCGCCCGATGAAGCCCGGCACCACCGAGACGCACCAGCAGGCAGAGATAACTGTAAGCACCGGAAGCCTTGCCGTCACTGATCCTTACCGTCAGATCACTCTCACCATAATGCAGAACGGGCGCAGCGACAAGATTAAGGCAGGCATCACACCCGACTTTGTGGGAAGCGGGAGGCTGGAATACAACACCCTTTCAGACAAGACACTGATGCCCGGAGGGAACGAGTTCAGGTACTTTGACATCAAGACCATCAGGCAGACAAGGCAGAATGTCAGGGTGATAGACTTCGTCAACGGGATCTACCATGCCCTCCTTCTTCCTTCCGAAGACAGGGAGTTCAAACCGTATTTTTTTAATGAGGACTTCAACGGCAGGTACGTTGTGGCAATGGAGGAGAGCAATGAGCCGGACAGGGAGGCCGATTATGTTTGGGTCTGGTTTACCCTGCCTGCATACAGTGAACTCAGAGGGGGATCTGTTTATGTGGCAGGCGACTTCTGCGGATGGCAGCATAATGCTGCCAACAGGATGACATGGAACACCGCCAGGGGATGCTATGAGGCTTCACTCCTGCTTAAGCAGGGATGGTACAACTATGAGTATCTCTTTATCCCGTCAGAAGGCACTGAACCGGAGGGTTTTGCCTTTGAAGGGAGTCACTGGGAGACCGAGAATGATTATGTGATCCTGACCTATTTCCGTGATCCTTCCACGCGCTATGACCGGCTGACGGGTATTGTCGTGGCAAATACCAGGGCTCAGTGAGAGTCGGCAGTCGGCAGTCAGCAGTCAGCAGTCAGGAGTAAATCAATGACTTAATGTCTGCCAGCTGCCAATTGCAGACTGCAGATTGCCTACTTGTGGTTATCAATTCCGTGCAGCATATAGAAAGTATGCTCCATGGTCTTGACTATCTCCGCCATGTACTCATGTACGGCTTTCACTGACCCAGGCAGGGTGTAGACGAGAGTATTGCCGATAGTGCCCGCAACGCCCCTGCTGAGCAGTGCCTTCGGGTTCTTTGTGCCATACTTTACCCTTATCTGTTCCATGATGCCGGGTATCTCTTTGGTGAGCATAGGCCTGACTACCTCAGGTGTGAAATCGCGCGGACCGATGCCCGTGCCACCCGTTGTTATTATCAGATCAACCTCCGTTGCCTCTGTCAGGGCTGCCCGCAGTGCCACGGCATCATCGGGGAGGATGCTCTTTTTTATCTCGCACTGCCATCCTGCTGCAGTCATGGTGTACCTCACATACTTGACCACAGCCGGACCGCTGAGGTCAGCGTAGCTGCCGCTGTGAGCCCTGTCGCTCAGGGTTATCACCCGCACCTTAAATTTTTCAGGCAATGTCATTTTTCTCTTTTTTTATCAGTTTTACATCAGTAATGGTCATTGTCTTGTCCACCGCCTTGCACATATCATAGACAGTCAGCAGGGCCACAGTCACGGCCGTCAGCGCCTCCATCTCCACACCCGTTCTGCCGGTGCACCTGACGGTGGCTTTGGCGCTTATCCCCTTTTCGTCAGCCTCCAGTGACACCCTCACCTGGTCAAGTGTAATATTATGACAGAGAGGAATCAGGGTGCCGCACTGCTTGGCTGCCTGAATACCGGCTATCTCAGCCACGGTGATGACGTCGCCCTTCTTCATCATATTATCCTCCACCAGCCTGAGTGTCTCAGGCTTCATCTCTATCCTCCCCGAGGCGGTGGCTGTGCGGTGCTGTTCCGGTTTGGAACCAGTATAAACCATATGGGCTCTGCCGCTCTCGTCAGTGTGTGTCAGCTTATCCATCTCTTATCCTCCGATATTATAAAAGCCATTTATGTGATTTACGCTTCCCTTCTCCGGTTTGGCAGCCACTGCCCTGCGCAGAGCCTCCTCCGCTCCCATCTCCCGTAGGCTGAATCCGATGTCGCTGAAGAGGCAGGGACGGAGCATCCCTTCAGGTGTCAGCCGCAGTCTGTTGCATTTGGCGCAGTGGCCGCCGCTTCCGCCATGGACCACGGAGAAAGTCCCCGCCTCAAGGTCCATCTGCCGGATGAACCTCACCTCAAGTCCCTCCTTCACGCAGTATTCAGCCACAGGCCTGGCCTCCTCCTCGCCGGGAGAATTCTTGATGACACAATTGATCTTCACAGGTCGTAATCCCGCTCGCTGTGCCGCTTCTATGCCTCTAAGCACGGCATGCACATCGCCACCACGGGTGACATACCTGTACTTCTCCGGATCAAGGGTGTCAAGACTCACGTTGACCCTCATCAGTCCGGCCTCCGCCAGCTCATCAGCATAGTCTGCCAGAAAGATACCGTTGGTGGTCATCGACAGATCAGTGATCCCCTCTATCTCCGAGAGCATTCGTACCAGTGCAGTCACACCCTTTCGTACCAGAGGCTCACCGCCGGTGATACGCACCTTGTTTATGCCAGCAGCAACTGCCACTTTTGTAAAAGCGGTTATCTCATCATAGGTGAGTATATCCTCATGTCTGATTAGCTGCACCCCCTCTTCGGGCATACAGTAGCGGCACCGCAGGTTGCACCTGTCAGTGACCGAGATCCGCAGATATGTTATATGTCTGTTAAATCTGTCTAACACTTACCATCTCTCCTTTCTGTATCCAGCTCTGCCCTCTCGGTATTGTTATCACTCCCCATGCGCCTGTAAGAGCAGAGATATGTGCCGAGCCATGGTACTCTACCGGCATCACTTCCCCGGAAGACGTGATTGTGCAGGGCACCCATGACAGCCTCTCCGCTCTCTTGCGTGAGTAATCTGTTGCCAGTGGCAGCTGCAGTACTGTGGCTGGTTCGGTCACTCCGGCCATCCTGTTGATGAACGCTCTCACCATCACCTCGAACTGCACCAGCGTGGACACGGGATTTCCCGGCAGCCCGAAGACGGCTTTGTGTTCAGCGGTGCAGAAGGTCAGGGGCTTGCCGGGCTGCATGGCCACCTGGTCAAAATGGATTGTCAGTCCGAGTGATCGCATCACCGCGGGCACAAGGTCGAAATCGCCGAATGATACTCCACCGGAGATAAGCACCACATCATTCTCTTCAAGTGCCTTTTTCATCAGGGAGCAGATAGCCTCCTCCTCATCGCGGGCTATACCGTAATATTTACCAATGGCACCTGCATGTGCCACCTGTGCCATGAGCTGCAGGGCGTTACTGTTGCGTATCTGCGCCCCGGCCGGCACACGGTCAGGCTCTACCAGCTCATTGCCGGTGCTGATGATTCCCACCCTCGGTCTGACGCTTACAGTCACCTCCGTAACGCCCACTGAAGCCATGACAGCTATATCCTGTGGTCTGATGTAATGGCCGGGGCGCAGTACCGTCTGACCATTCATGATATCCTCACCCGCCCGGGCTATATTGTCATTACCCGCTCTGCCGGTGAACCTTACCTGTCCGTCAGGAAGCTTCTCGCTGTCTTCGAGCATGAAGACATAATCGGCTCCTGCCGGCACCGCTGCGCCAGTCATTATGCGTGAGCAGGTGCCCGGCGTAACTTCTTTCACGGGCATGGTGCCGGCAGCTACCGTCTCAATCACTGTGAGCTCATGCCCCAGCTCCTCATGACGGCATGCATAACCGTCAACAGCGCTCTTGTTCCACGGCGGCATGTCCATATCGCTCCGCACGGGCTCGGCCAGGGCACGCCCTGCCGCATCAGCCATTGCCACCTTCTCTTTCCCGATACGGAAATAGTTTTCCGTAACAATCCTGAATGCTTCTTCAAATGTTATCATCATCTCTCAGAATTCAATTTTTTCTTCTCCGTTCCCCACAAGCCTGAGCGACTCAGGGCGGAATGATACAATCACCGGCTCACCTGTAACAAACTTATGCATCTCCATCTCACGGTGCGTGATGTCAGCATAGAACCGGTCACCTCCGTTGACGGTAATTTCATACCCTGATGGTGACGGCACAATATCTTCAATAACACCGTGGATATTGTTTATCTGCACACCTGCTGCCCCCTGCCTGGTTACCAGCACCTCCCCGGCAGCCAGTATCATCAGCCCGGAGGAGGGATAGTCGCCCTTCGCCAGCCTGAACCTGGTCCTGTTATCAGTGATGCATGACCAACTGTTATATGATTTGACGAAGGTTACCCTGAAGAAATTCTTTATGCCTGCGTAGCGTGCCACGAACCTGTTTACAGGGTGATTAAAAACCTCCGCCGGTGTTCCGTCCTGTATTATACGGCCGTTGTGCATCACCCCAACGCGGCTGGCCAGGCTTACCGCTTCGCCAAAATCATGGGTTACATGCACTATTGTCAGGCCGTTACGGTTGAGGCGGCGAAGCATGCGCCTTATGCTGTCCTTGAGGCTGGCATCAACAGAAGCCATGGGCTCATCAAGAAGCAATATCTTCGGGTCAGTCACCAGCGTACGGGCCAGTGCCACTCTCTGTTTCTCCCCTCCGGAAAGGTTGCCCGGCCTGCGCAGAAGGAGGTCGGTGATATTCATCTCCTCCGCTGCGCGCCGGACCCTGTCAACCCTCTCCCTGAGTGACATATCCCTGAGCTTGAGGGGATACATTATGTTGTCCTTCACAGTATAATGGGGAAAGAGCGCAAGGTCCTGGAATACAAGACCTATACCACGATCCTGCACTCTCTTGCGGGTTATGTCTTCGCCTTCGAGGAATATCCTGCCTTTATCCGGAGAAGTCAGACCGCAGATAAGCTCCAGGAGCTGAGTCTTGCCTGCCCCGGAGCGGCCCAGCAGAACATAGTATTCGCCCTGCGCCACCTCCAGGGATATCTCCCTGAGGCAGAAGGAATCAAATCTCTTGCAGAGCTTTTCAGTCCGTAACATCATCCTCCCTCCTGAATAACTCCCGTCGTTCTGTTGCCAGTACCCTGAAGAGTACGAAGAAGAAGAGTGCGACGAGAATAAATATTATCGATGCCGGTCTGGCAGCGCTGAGACCATAGGTATTAAAGCGGTCATAGATAAGTACCGGGGCTATCATCGGGTGGTAGGCGATAATAACCACTGCCCCGAACTCGCTCATGCCGCGGGCAAACATCATGATGAATCCCGAGACCACTGAACGCCATGCCTGCGGCAATGAGATGGTAAAAAAGATTCTTGATGGTGAGGCGCCGAGCATCAGCGCTGCTTTCTCAGTGCGCTCGGGGACGGCAGCAAAGCCGTCACGTGCAGCGTTGATGAGGAAGGGAAGGCTGACAAAGGCCATCGCCATGGCAATCCCTGCGCCATTATTAACAAGCAGAATCCCCGCTTTCTGGGCAGCGCCGCCCAGCAGGCCGTCGCGCGACAGGAACCCGAGCAGGGCAATTCCGGCAGCCGTGTGTGGCAGCACTACAGGCAGGTCAATTATTCCCTGAACCACATTCTTCAACGGGAATTTTCTGCGTGCCATGATCCATGCCAGAGGCACAGCGCCGATGGCGAAAAGAAAGGTTGCAGTAAAGGCGATGGCAAGGGTATACCAGACACTGCGTCTTACAGCGGGATCAGCGGCAGTGCTCCTCATCTCACCCACAGAGGTGTCAATGAACATGCCTGCCAGAGGTGCAATGATAAAGAGCAGCACCAGCGATGCCAGGATGGCGAAGATCCAGTTGAAGAGCGAATGTTCTCTCATGATACAGCCATTATTCAGAGCCGGATAACAGGTATCTGCGCAAGGAGGCTGGCACGGTTTCAACATCATCGGCTACAGCAGGGGTAAGAGGCTCCTGACCGCAGTCCCTGAAGATCTGCTTTCCCTCCTCACTGAGCATGAACTCAAAAAAACTGATTGCCAGCTCTTTCTGAGGTGCACGGTCAAGAACAGTACCCGAGTAGCTGATATAATCACCCCGCACCTCGGTGCGCAATCCCGGAGCATCACCGGGGATCATGCATGAGACGGAAGCATAATGCTCTGTCAGGGCCGGAGATGACAGATTGATCTCGTCTGGAAGCTCCAGGTAACTGAACCCGTGCTGAACCGCCACCGATCTGTACTGGAACATGTAGTCTATCACTCCTGATGAAACAAGAGCCACCAGATCAACCTCCTTGGGCCTGATGTACTCCTTGTCCTTGCCCAGCAGTGAATCGGCCAGCCCGGGTCTGTCATACAGCTCTTCAGCCAGGTTAGCCACAAAGACAGTGCGGTAACCGCAGGGATCAGCATCCGGGTCAGCACGACCGATGATGACGTCATCCTTAAGGAGTATGTCAGCCCAGTTATCATCACGGAAGATTGAAGAGTATGCCGATTCACGCCGGTAGGCGATGACGATCTCGTTTGTAGCATACCGGATATTCCATGAAGCATAGTCGGGAACAAGCATACTGCTGACCACGAAATGATCTGCTGAAAGCATTATGTCACACTCCTTCCCCAGGTCGGTGATCTTGCGGGCTGTATGAAGACTTCCCGCAGCCTCGGTGAGCACCCTGACGCCCGGATTTTCATCCATGAAAGCAGCAGCCAGCTCCCTGACAGGTACTGACAGGCTGCCGGCGTGGAAGATGACTAGTTTCTTTTCGCTTTCCCCTCCTCCACAACCTGACAGGGTAATGAAAAGGATCATCAGCAATGCCAGCGTGTTTCTCATTTCATGCCATTAATTTCGTTGATGCGGTTAAAGAAGACCCTGGCAATGGTCTTCATAGCTATGTCAGTCTCATGGCGGAGGTTGTTATAAGCCCTCACCAGTTGCATCCCCTTGTCAGACAGTACGGTCCTTCCGCCGGCAGCACCGCCGCGTCTCTTTTCCGTCAGCATGAAGCCCAGGTGTCTCTCCACCTCATTAAGCATACCCCATGCCTTGCGGTAGCTCATCCCAAGATTACGCGCCGAGGCTGTCAGCGATCCGGTCTGATCAAGATCAAGCAGCAGATCGAAGCCCTCTCCGTCAAGGATGCGCTCTTTCCCGATAGTCTCAAGCCACATCTCGTACCTGAGAAAGATATCATAGTAGGGTTGTCCCTTATGTCCGGCCATCAACCTGCCCTTTTATTTGTAAATACACCTGTAGGCTGCCGGCTTCGCCAGGTTTACCCTGAAACTTTGATTGGCGGGCACAACGAATGTCTGAAAGGATTCATAGCTCTTCCAGGTGGTCTCACCGGGAAGAAGGACAGTCATAGACCCTGATACCACCGTCATATATTCTATTGTGGTGGTGCCGAACTCATACTCACCGGCATCCATTACACCTACGGTAATCTTTCCATCCTCGTTCTCCAGTGCCATCGACTTGACGTTTCCGTCAAAATACTCATTTACCTGTATCATCTCCTGATTTTTTTGATGTCCGGCAAATTTACATTTTTTGCATAACGCTGGCAAACCCCGCGGAGATTTGCGATTGTCATTTGTCGATTGTCGATTTTTGCGATATGATTTGGGGAATACGCCCTGGATTCATGCAGGCAGCTAAATAAGTTACGTCAATATTTTTAGCATATATTTGCAGCAGTTATAATTAAGGTATGAAAGTCAACAAACCCCTCAGGAGATTACTCAGACTGATAAATCTCGAAAGCGATCTTGATGAATATGAAAACATTCATGAGACCATTGAGAAGGAACTCGTTTTCAAGGGCACTAACTTGTGGATCCTTGTCTTTGCCATCCTTGTGGCCTCGGTGGGATTGAACATGAATTCCACCGCCGTGATCATTGGTGCGATGCTCATCTCGCCGCTGATGGGACCCATCAACGGGATCGGCTACAGCATAGCTACATATGACTTTGCTCTCTTCAGGCAGGCGGCCAAGAACTTCAGCTTTGCCGTTGGCGCCGGCCTGGTAGCCTCCACAACCTATTTTGCCATCACCCCCATTTCCACGGCGCACTCAGAGCTGTTGGCCAGGACAAGTCCTACCATCTATGACGTGCTGATAGCCTTCTTCGGCGGCATGGCAGGCATAGTAGCCATCACCAGCAAGAAGAAAGGCAATGTGATCCCCGGGGTGGCCATAGCCACTGCCCTAATGCCGCCGTTGTGCACTGCCGGTTACGGGCTTGCCACTGGGCAGTTCCCCTACTTCTTCGGCGCACTCTATCTTTTCACAATCAACAGTGTCTTTATAGCCATCTCTGCGCTTCTGATATCACAGATCCTTAAACTCCCTATAAGAGGGACCATAGATGAAGTCCAGAAGAAAAGGATCAATCATATGATCTCACTGGTCATGACACTGGTGCTTATCCCCAGCATCTATTTCGGATATAAGCTGGTGCAGAAGGAGAACTTCACAGAGCATGCAAAAAGATATATTGAAAACATAAGCGTGGTTGAGGGCAACTATCTTCTCAAGCATGAGATAGATCCCAAAACACGCACTATTCAGCTTGTCTATGGCGGCACCTCGCTCACCGATACGCAGAAGGAAGAGATCACTTCCCGGGCAGATGATTTCTCTCTCAGGGATGTGACTATTGATTTCAGGCAGGGATTCTCCTATGCTGACATAGCTCTTAAGAACAGCGAGGTGGAGACCCTCAAGGCTGAGATCAACCGTCTGAACCTGTTGATCAGGGAGCGTAATACTGCTCTTCAGGGAATCATCGCCACACAGGAGAAGGGAAAGGAGCTGCTCACGGAGATGGAGGTCCTCTACACCCAGATATCAGAGGTATCCTATTCGCAGACCCTGAACTATGTCAAAGGAAGGGAAGCTCCTGACACCATGGCGCTGGTGATGGTGACCACCACGGGAAAAGATCTCTCTGCAAAAGAGAAAGAGCAGGCGGAGAGATGGCTCTCCACCAGGCTCAAGTCTCAAAAGATAAAGGTCTATTTCACCAACCGGCCCTGATCTAACGTATTACTGCCGGCCGTTTAATGACCTGCTGCGGCTTTGCCCGGGGTATGTTTTTATCACCCTGCATTGATGGCCTGCCGGAGGACTGTTCATTTATGTCAGGCATGGTTTCCATGCCCAGTTTCTCAATGATATTTGCCGGTGCGGTGCATGAGGCACATTCGGTTGTATGGTCTGAATACCCCAGATCCTTGCCCTTAAATACGTATGTCACCATTTCGAACGGATGGTGCCTGTTTTTGAGTGGATTCAGTGCATCGCCAGGTGATGAATACGCATAGGTGACGCTCCAAGGTCCGGTGGAGGCGACAGCTGCTCCCGGGTGACCGTCCAGGGGTGCCAGCGGCACCTCTTTTCTGAACCACACCTTCGCTCTGGTGGCATCAGGAAATTCAGGCACCTGTTGGGGCATTGTCAGAGATGCATGGGGAGTGCCTGCACCCCTGAGAAGGGTGACGGTACCTTCCGGAGCCGTCTCGCCATGGAGGACGCTTACAACCACAAAGCTGTTCTCTGCCGAGAGGGTCTCACTCCCTGCCCTGACGGAGGCATCAAATCCATCGTTCTCAATGGCGGAGACCATCAGACCCTCTGTCTCAACCCAGTCTGACTCCACGGTGAAGCCCTCCACCTCTATGCGTGCTTTTACCTTCTGCCCGGGCTCGAAGGCAAGTCCGCTGACGGCGAACATACCAAGAGGCGAGCTGACCGTTCCCCTCTGTGGTATGATCTTCTCAGCAGGCACTGCTGCCGTCTTCGCTGCTGTGGCAGCCCTCGTTCCCTGTGTCACTGCTCCGCGGGCCGTTGCGCCCTGCGCTGCTGCTGTCCGGGCTCCGGCACCCAAGGCGGTTGTTGCTTGTGCGGGTGCACCGGTTGCTGTCCGTGCGGGTGCGCCTGTGAGCGTGGCCGGCGGCTCCGTATAGGTTATGAACTCTATGGGGCCGCGATAGACGGTGAGGTTGCTCCTGAACTCATTCAGTCTTCTGACAGCCTCCTGCTGTGGAATGGCACCACTGAAGCGGCCCGCGGGCTCACCTGCCGCCAGAGCCTGCGTTACTGCCACTGAGGCACCCTGCCCCGCCAATGCCAGCTTTGCCCACCGGCTGCGTGAGCCCGCTACGGAGCCGCCGGCCACACCGGTGAAATAATCTGCCGAATAAAGCTTCACCTCACTGAAGGGAATAGTGACATCAACGGCAGGACTGGCATTGGGCACTCCCGGAAGCTTGACGCTCACCCGGTCACCCTTCTTCAGGGGGACGTTCCCTGCAATGAAGACTCCATCCTCCCCTGCCGTGGCGTTATATTCATTCCTGGCATTACCGCCATGATCAACCGTCACCGTAAGACTGCCCTGGTAGGGTACTGTATCCATCACCCCGGCCACATCGCCCGGCACCAGGTCGACCGCCGAGACGCGCACACGCCGGCCGTCGC
>CAZVLJ010000062.1:0-16676 GCA_964627825.1 uncultured Rikenella sp.
TCTCAATGTCATTCGGGTTTACAAATGACAGTATGTTTGAGCTTCCTGAAACATTGTTGTTGTCAATGGGAACACCGTCAATGATTATGAGCGGGTCATTGGAGGCGTTCAGCGAGGAGCCTCCGCGCACGCGGATGGTGGCTCCGCTTCCGGGTGCACCGCCGGCGGTGGTGATGACCACACCGGCACTCTTGCCCACCAGCAGATCCTGCGGTGAGGTGATGGCGCCCTTGTTAAAGTCCTTTGAGCTTACAGCTGCCACTGAACCCGTGGCATCACTCTTCTTGACTGTTCCGTAGCCGATGACCACCACCTCCTCGAGGGCCTGGACATCAGTACGCATAGCCACGTTGATGATTGTTGCTTCACCAACGGTTACCTCCTGCGGCAGGTAACCAATAAAGGTGAACACAAGAACATCCCCTGGCTTTGCCATCAGGGAGTATTCTCCGTTAACGCCGGTAATAGTTCCCGTAAGCGTGCCCTTGACAACGACGTTCACTCCGGGTAACGTCTGCCTGTCGGCCGCATCGGTAACTGTACCTGACACTCTTACCTGTTGCCCGAAGACAACAAGACTCATCATTATGCCGAAGGTCAGCATGAAGAGCCGTTTTCCAGTTAGTTTCTCCATAAATAGATCAGTTTAATTGCAGTTTTCAGAATTACTATTATTGCTAAAGATATTTGTTCAGGTTTTGGGATGATAAAATTCGGCCTTTTTTCAGAGTTAACCAACTCTTTTTCAGGTTTTTTACGCAATCGATACCGCAAACGTTTGAATTGGGCCTAAGGTAGATTTTCAGATCACATAAAAGTTAAATTTTTATTTATCTTTACATGTACCTGATTCCTAATATGGGTAAAGAAAACGTAACAATAAAAGATATTGCCAGGGAGCTGGGGATATCACCCTCAACCGTTTCAAGGGCTCTGAAGGATCATCCTGACATCAGCCAGACCACCCGTGATGCGGTCAATGAGCTCGCCGAACGCTGGAACTACAGGCCCAACCCTATTGCACTGAGCCTGAAGAGCGGCTCCTCCAAAACCATCGGAGTAATAATCCCGGATGTTGTGCACTATTTCTTCTCCACGGTGATCAGCGGCATAGAGGATGTGGTTTACCAGCGTGACTACAACATGATACTCTGCCAGAGCAACGAGATGTGGGAGCATGAGGTGAAAAATATCAGGACACTCCTTGCAAGCCGGGTTGACGGCATCCTTGCATCGGTGGCAAAGACAACCACTGATTACAGGCATTACCGCAGTATCCTGGACAAGGATATTCCACTCGTCTTTTTTGACAGGGCTGTGGAGGAGATCAGAACTGACAGTGTTGTCATTGACGATGAAGAAGGTGCGTACAAGGCTGTCAACCATCTTCTCCGTTCCGGGAAGAAGCGAATCGTTCACCTGTCCGGACCGCCTCAGCTGGCGATTGCCAGCAACAGGCGCAAAGGCTATCTGAGGGCAATGAGAGAGTACAGGCTCACCCCTTCTGAAGAAGATATAGTTAAATGCGATGACATAGAGAGTGCCGAGAGAATGATTCCCGGAATACTGCGCCGGACACCCAGGCCTGAAGCTTTCTTTGCCGTCAATGACCTTACCGCGGCCCAGACACTGATGATCATCAAGCGGCACGGACTGCGGATCCCCGAGGATATTGCCGTAGTAGGTTTTACAAACAGCCAGATAGCCAAGCTGACTGACCCGGGCCTTACATCTGTTGATCAGAAAGGCTTTGAAATGGGCCAGGAAGCCGCCAGAATACTGATTGAAAGAATAGAAAAACCCCGCGGACCGGTTCAGAACAGGGTTATTACCTCAGACCTGGTAGTGAGGGGATCTTCATCGGCAAAATAATCCTCTGCTTCTTCAGACAAAATCTGAAAGCTTTCCCTTTCTGCCGCCACGGATGCCTTTAGGCGTTTCCGTTAACTCACAGCATTCTGTAAGGGGATCATGCTGAAACAACAGCAGGTGATCATTCCGCAGTGCCTCATCAAGGATCTCCTGCTTTTCGGCTATTGTAACCAGCGGCAACAGGTCATAGGCCATGTTCCATAGTAACGGAATATGCGCGGCCGTCGGTATCAGGTCACCGGCATAAAAGAGCGTCCTTCCCCGGTAACTTATCTCCGGCAGCATCAGGCCGGGTGTATGACCGTAAAAGATCCTTAATCTCACGCCGGGGCAGAGCTCACCGTTCTCCTCAACCAGGTTCAGCTTGCCGCTCTCACCGAAGGGTTTGATGTTCTCCGGCAGGAAGGCATCCTCCTCACGGAGGTTTGATTCATTGGCCCATTCCCACTGTGCACGGCTGATATGGTAAACAGCGTTGGGAAAGAGAGCTTCCACTCCTCCGCAGGGGGCATTCACAAAACAACCCCCGCAATGATCGGCATGCAGGTGAGTGATGATCACGTCAGTGATATTATCCGGGCTGTAGCCGCATCCGGCCAGACCGCCAACAAGGCCTGAGCCTCCATGAAGATAAACATGACGGAAAAATTTCTCATCCTGCTTATCACCCCACCCTGCATCAACGAGAATGATCCTCCCTTCTGTCTCCACTACCAGGGATGTAAGGGAGAGATCAATGGTGTTCTTCTCATCAGCTTCCGCCTGTCTGCTCCAGAGAGCTTTGGGAATGACACCGAACATCGCTCCGCCGTCAACCCTGAAATTTGATATATTGAAAAGAGATATCTTCATTTTATCTTCTCATAAAGGCTGCAAGATAACCAAATTTGGTATTTTTGGCAGGTGAAGCTGAACTGTAAGAGAGCGAATGAATCCTGATTTCAATACAATACTTTTCGCGTTCCTGCTGACACTCTTCGCCGGCCTCTCCACCGGTGTCGGCAGTACAATTGCCTTCTTCGCCAAAAAGACCAATACCAGGTTCCTCACAATCAGCCTGGGCTTCTCAGCCGGGGTGATGATCTATGTCTCTTTCGTAGAGATATTCGTTAAGGGACAGGCGGTTCTCTCCGAGGCAATGGGTATGCGTCAGGGCTGGTGGGCAGCGGTGATAGCTTTTTTTGCAGGCATAGCCCTTATCGGTATCATAGACAGGCTTATCCCCTCTCAGGAGAACCCACATGAATTCAAAAAGATCGAAGGAGGAGAGGAGGAGGCACGCAGCGGAAGGCTGCTGCGCATGGGAGCCATGACAGCCCTGGCTATTGGAATACACAACTTCCCGGAGGGACTGGCAACCTTCACTGCAGCACTCTCTGATCCGCAGATAGGTATAGCCATAGCCGTGGCTGTGGCCATTCACAACATCCCCGAAGGGATTGCAGTATCTGTCCCGGTCTTTTACGCCACCGGAAGCAAAAAGAAAGCATTCAGACTATCCTTTCTCAGTGGCATCTCGGAGCCTGTGGGCGCAATCGTCGGCTACCTGCTGCTGATGCCGATAATGACCGAAAACGTCATGGGGCTGCTCTTCTGTTTCGTTGCCGGGATCATGGTTTTCATATCACTTGACGAGTTGCTTCCGGCAGCAGAAAAATATGGTGAGCATCACCTCTCAATTTACGGGCTGGTGTCAGGAATGGGCGTAATGGCCCTAAGTCTGTTACTCTTTAAATAAACAAAAACTGCATTTTTCGGTTAGTAAATAATATCTTTGTTAGTCATACAAAACTTAAATCTGAAAAATAATGAAAAGAACACTGACTGTCATTCTGGTACTGATTGCCCTGACATTCGGCGTCCAGGCTCAGAGCTACAAATCAGCCATTGGTCTCAGAGGCGGTGATCCTTCAGGAATCACTTTCAAGACTTTCATATCAAGCACCAATGCCCTTGAACTGATTGCCGGAACCGGGTACTGGGGACATAACTTCGTCATCACCGGTTTCTACCAGTGGCAGAATCCCACTGAGTGGACTCCCAACCTCGACTGGTTTGTCGGGCCCGGAGCTCATGTAGGATTCTGGAACGACTATTACAAGGACGAATATGAGACAGGGATTCTTGTGGGTGTTGATGGTATAATCGGACTGGAATATACCTTTGATGAGGTCCCCATCAACATCGGACTGGGTATCGGCCCTGCTCTGCAGCTCACCAGCGGACCAGGCTTCATCTATTGGAACGGCGGTTTCACGGTAAGGTACGTCTTCTAGACGCCGCCAATCCGTTACCCGCAGGCGGATGAAGGGAAGGCATATTTTTTTACATAATATTTTGCAGATATAAAAAAAGATGCCATCTTTGCATCCGCTTTTTTAAGTTCTTTAAGGTCCATTCGTCTAGTGGTTAGGACGTCAGGTTTTCATCCTGGTAACAGGGGTTCGATTCCCCTATGGACTACAAATTACACAATAAACAAACAGTATGGCTAACCATAAGTCGGCACTCAAAGCCGCAAGACAGGCAGAGGCAAGAAGGGAAGACAACAAGTACTACGCCCGCACAATGCGCAACGCGCTGAAGAAGATGCGCAAGACCACAGAAAAGGCAGAAGCTGATAAGATGCTGCCCGAGCTCAGTGCAGTGATTGACAAGCTGGCAAAGAAAAATGTCATCCACAAGAACAAGGCTGCCAACCTCAAATCATCCATTACCAAACATGCTCAGAACCTGAAATAGGGTTCTATTCCAGATATTTTCACAGCCGTTGCTTCATTGTAACGGCTGTTTTTTTTATCTTGCAGTGGGATAAAATGTTTTGCTGTATGTCAATGAAGATCACAGACTGGGCTGTCGAGGACAGGCCCCGTGAACGGCTCTGGAACAAGGGCCCCGCAAGCCTCAGCGACGCTGAGCTGTTAGCCATTCTCATAGGATCAGGCACCAGGAACAACTCAGCCCTGGACCTGGCACGCGAACTGCTGGCACTGGCCGGCAACTCACTCGGTCAGCTGGGCCGGCTCAGCGCGGGTGAGATACGTAAGATCAAAGGGATGGGTGAAGCCAAGGCTGTCACCATTGCCGCCGCCCTTGAGCTCGGCCGGCGGCGTAAGATGGCAGAGGCCAGCGAAAACCTGCAGATACGCTCATCAGCTGATGTATTCAGCATCATCAGCCCGCTGATGGAAGACCTTCCCCACGAGGAATTCTGGATCCTCTTCCTCAACAGGGCCAACAGAGTCACCGGCAGGATGAAAATCAGCCAGGGAGGAGTGAGCGGAACAGTAACCGATGTACGTATAGTCATGAAAAAGGCAATTGAGACGCTGGCATCAGGGCTTGTAATATGCCATAACCACCCTTCGGGGAACACCAGCCCGAGCGACTCTGACATACGTATCACTCAGAAGATCAAGGAGGCCGGCGCACTGATGGATATACAACTACTTGATCACCTGATTGTTGCGGGAAAGGATTACTACAGCTTCGCTGACAACGGGGCGCTGTGATACCTGGGACCGGCCGGCCCCGCACATTCCGGGTACCTCCTGAACCTGATAACATGCATTACAGCTGCCTGGCAGCAAGCCTTACATCAGACCTGTCGTCACACTGCTGAAGCATCTCCAGGGCTGTCAGTCCTGTCACCGGGTGGACGGCGCCGGGCGCTACCTCCACCAGCGGCTCCAGCACGAACCGTCTGGAGGCGAGCCTTGGATGGGGTACCTCAAGGCCGGGCAATGTGATGACATGGTTCTCCCACAACAGAATATCAAGGTCAATGATACGCGACTCATACCTGCCGCCACCACTGCGGCGGCGGCCCATCCGCCCCTCGATTGACCGGAAGAGCTGCATCAGTCTCACCGGCCGCAGGGATGTACGTATGACCACCACCATGTTCAGGAACTGCTCGTCGGCATCAAACCCCCACGGCTCCGTCTCCCACACCGAGGATGCCACGGTGATCTCTCCAGCCTCCTTCCTGATCAGTTCCATGGCCCGGCACAGGGATGCAAACCGGTCTCCCAGGTTGCTCCCGAGACCTGCAATGACGTCTGATGTTGCCAGCGTTTTCATAACAATAGGTTCAGAGCTTTAAAGATGCCTGTTTTTTTTATAATTTGGTCACATAATTATAACCTGCATACAAATGAAAACCTTTCTCAAGATGCTTCTCGCCGTCATTGCGGGAATCATAGTCACAAGTATCCTCTTCTTCGTTATCATGCTTTCTGTCTTCTCAGGGATGGCAGCCGCGGGCAAAAAACCAGCCGCCATATCTGAAAAATCAGTACTTGTAATAAAGACAGGTGCAATGATCCCTGATCGCAGCACGGGCAATCCGTTCAGTACCATTGATCCTTTAACCATGTCTTTCACCCAGACACCAGGGCTGAATGAGCTGCTAAAGAACCTGAAGAAAGCTGCTGAAGACGAAAAGGTTAGCGGTATCCTGATAGAAAACGGCATCATGCCATCAGGATGGGCTACGGCAGACGAGCTTCGCGCAGCGCTGAATGAGTTCAGGAAGAGCGGCAAATTTGTCTATTCCTATTCAGACTATATGCTGATGCAGGAGAGCTATTTCATCTCTACCGCTGCTGATGCCATATGGATCAACCCGACGTCAATGTTTGACTTCAAGGGACTGGCAGCCGAGGTCACCTTTTACAAGGAGGCCCTGGAGAAGCTGGGAGTGGAGATGCAGGTGATAAGGCACGGCAGGTTCAAGGGAGCTGTTGAACCATATATGCTTGACAAATTGAGTGAAGAGAACCGCATGCAGATTACCGGATACATCGGATCAATATGGGAACATGTGGTAAAGGTGATCTCCGAATCGCGCGGCGTACCGGTGGAAAGGGTGATGAGCCTGGCCGATTCGCTGGCAGGATATGACCCTGTACTGATGACTGATGCAGGATTGATTGACGGCACCCTTTACCGCGACCAGCTTGAAGATAGCATAAGGGCCGCAGCAGGGATCGATGAGGGCAAAAAGATCAATTATGTCTCCATGTCAAAGTACACCAAGGTGCAGGTGAAGAATGCCTCCTCCGGGAGCAAGGATAAGATTGCCGTCCTCTTCGCCGAAGGCAGTATAGACATGGGCGAGGGTGATGGCTCCAACATAGGTGGCACAATGTATGCCGAAGAGTTGCGCAAGCTGAGGCTTGACAGCAACGTCAGGGCTGTTGTCTTCAGGGTTAACTCGAGGGGCGGCAATGCCATTGCCTCTGACCAGATATGGCGTGAGGTGGAGCTTACTGACCGGGTCAAGCCGGTGGTGGTCTCCATGGGCAATTATGCTGCCAGCGGCGGATACTATATTTCCGCAGCCGCGAGGAAGATCATGGCGTCACCGGTTACCATCACAGGGTCAATAGGCGTCTTCGGGCTTATCCCCAACGCCCAGAACCTGCTAAACAAGAAGCTGGGCATCACCTCCGACGTGGTGCGCACCAATGCCCACTCTGACAGCCCTTCACTTACAAGACCACTGAACACATATGAAAAGGAAGCACTTCAGGAAAATGTTGAGCGCACCTACAGTACCTTTACAGGCATTGTCGCCGAAGGCAGAGGCATGAGACAGGAGACTGTTGACAGCATAGGACAGGGACACGTATGGAGTGGCGCCGACGCTCTTGAGATAGGACTGGTGGATCAGTTCGGTGGACTCAATGATGCCATCAGGGAGGCAGCTGCCCTGGCAGGACTGGAGGAGTACAGGACAATAGAAAAGCCCGAAGCATATGACTTTTATACAAAGCTTATGAAGCAGCTGATGGGTGACCTGACGGAGAGAGCCGTGATCAGGGAACTGGGAGATGCCTCCGGCTATTACCTACGGTTGAAAGAGATCATGTCATCCGGAGGCATAATGGCCATTATGCCCTACCACCTGGAGATCCGATAGGATGATAAGGCCGGCGAAGCTCCTGTTGTGGTCTGCCTCACAGCTCTACGGACTCGCTGTGGCTGCCAGGAACGGCCTCTATGACCTCGGTATATTCCGTAGCCACTCATTCGCCCTGCCTGTGATATGCGTAGGCAATATCACAGCCGGAGGCACCGGTAAAACACCGCATGTGATCTACCTGGCAGAAAAGCTCACAGCACACACCCGCGTGGCTGTCCTGAGCCGTGGCTACCTCAGGAAAAGCAGGGGCTTCCGTCATGTGACGCATGAAAGCACCACGTCTGAAGCCGGCGATGAGCCACTGCTGATGGCGCAGTGTCTCGAGCAGTCAGCTGTTTACGTTGACCGCGACAGGGTCAGCGGCATCAGGGAGATCATGCGCGCTGAACCCCGTGCCGGTGCCGTGATCCTTGATGACGGCTTCCAGCACAGGGCGGTGAAGGCCGGCATGAATATCCTCCTTACCGACTGGCAGCGGCTGATTACCAGGGACCGCCTGCTGCCTTTGGGCATGCTGCGCGAACAGAAGAGAGCAGTGAAAAGAGCCGAGATCATCATCGTCACAAAAGTGCCTCCGCAAACCACCCCTGTTCAGATTGCGGAGGTAAGGGAAGAACTCAGGGCTGCCGGGTTTGCCGGGGCAATTTATTTCACCACGTTTATCTACGGCAGGCTGAAGCAAATCTTCAATGAGACAGAGCGTGAGATCACCCCGGTAACCTCACTGCTGCTGGTGACCGGGATAGGCTCCCCCCAGCCGATGGCTGATTATCTGGGTACACTTACCGGCAACATCACCCGTCTCTCCTTTCCTGACCACTATAAGTACACAGGTGATGACCTTGGCAGGATTACCGGGGCCTATGATGCACTTGACGGAAATGACAAATTGATAGTAACCACAGCCAAGGATGCCGTCAGGTTAAAAGAAATCACTAATATTGCAATTCGCGTCAGGGAGGCGCTGTTTTACCTTCCTGTCAGCGTACAGTTTATTGAAAATGAAGATGATTTCTTAAGTAAAGTATATTCATATGCTGGAAAAGATCACCAAGACCGCTGATTTTCTCAACTCACTCGGGATCAGGGATCCGGAAGCAGGTATTGTTCTCGGAACCGGACTGGGAGGCCTCACCGCGGAGATAGATATACAGGTTGAGATCGCCTACAAGGACATTCCCGATTTTCCCCTGTCAACAGTACAGGGTCATGCCGGAAAACTTATCTATGGCGATTTCGGGGGCAGGAAAGTGGTTGCCATGAAAGGCCGTTTTCATTACTACGAGGGATACGGATCAGAGCAGGTCACCTTCCCTATAAGAGTAATGAAGGAACTGGGCATCAGGGCTCTTTTCCTTTCCAATGCAGCCGGGGGCGTTAACCCTGAGTTCAGGATAGGTGACATCATGATCATTGAAGATCATATCTGCCTGGTAGACAATCCGCTTATCGGTCCTAATGATGACCGCATAGGGCCCCGCTTCCCGGATATGAGTGAACCATATGACAAAAAGCTGATAGAAAAGGCTGAAGGCATTGCTGACGGTCTGGGCATACCGGTTACCAGGGGGGTTTATCTCTCCACCACCGGACCCACTTTTGAGACGCCTGCTGAATACAGGTTTTTCCGCATCATCGGGGCTGATGCTGTGGGTATGTCAACGGTTCCGGAGGTGATAACAGCCAGGCATATGAACCTGCCGGTTTTTGCCGTCAGCATAATCACTGACCTGGGTGTGGAGGGTAAGATTGAATATACTACCCATGAGTCGGTCCAGCAAGCTGCCGAGCACAGCGAAGAGAAGATGACACGTATCATGAAGGAGCTCATCGCCTCCATATGAGGCTCCACTCCCCAGGGAATACTTACCTGTAAAGCAGAGCACACACTTCCTTCCATCGGTGGGAAGTGCCTGTGTTGTTGTATGACTCGGCTGTGATAAGGTATAATCCCGCGGGCAGACGCACACCGTTATCATCCAGTCCGTCCCAGATGAAACGAGTACCGGTGCCGGCGTAAAATCTCTCCGCCAGGCGCCTGACCGGGTATCCGCGGTCATTGAAGACAGTCACTGAGATAATATTATCCTCCCCTCCGGGGAAGATGTCAACAGATATCACATCCTCGTACCCGTCTCCGTCAGGCGAGACCCTCTTTGATGAGAGAGTCAGGCCAGCACCTTCACCGGGATCTTCAATGGCTAACGGGTTTGGGGCACCGGGAGTGCCCCAGTTACAGGTCTCCGTGGCCGAACGCCAGTAGCCCGGCACATCCGACGCCATTGAGCAAGAAACCTTTTCCAGGGCTACTCCATCCGTACCGGAGAGGTACATCAGATGCATCCCTGAATAATAATCCACCCTGTCAATTATGTTCATGTTTTTGTCATAGAGTATAAGTGTACCCCTGTCGTCTGGCAGCGCCGGCAGGCGGTCAGCCCTGTATATTGCATTTTCATCGGCGCATGGATATTGCTTTCCGAACTCCTCCCTGCCGGTGGTCAGGGCAAGATATCCATGGGGAAGGATCTGGCGCGGTATGCCTGTAATGGAGATGGCCGCCGCGCTGCTGCCACCGGCCAGAAAGAGTCGTGAGAGGTCAATAACCTTTCCCGAGTTATTATATACCTCCAGATACTCGCTGTAACCCTCCGGAGGGTCAGGCATCAGTTCATTGAAGAGCAGCTCACCTGAAAGAGGATCTGATGGAATGCCGGTCATCAGCTCATTGATACAGGGACCGTTTCCGGCAAAATCAGTAACCTGCGGAGGGATGTGTATGGTTAGAATAGTTGCCGGGCTGAGCGGTTCTGTCAGGGGCACCAGCACCGTCCGGTCAGCATGATCACCGGACAACGAGGGCAGCGTTGGTCTGCCATCGGCCAGCCATGGCTCTCCGCCGGCAAGCATGACCGTCTCATCAAAAAGCACCGCTATTGTGTCAGTTGTCACGGGCCAGATGGCAAGGATGCGGGGGCAACGGGTATCAGGAACAGCCATCACGGTTGAATTGACCCTTCCCGGAGTGCCACCCGTGGGATCAACGGAAGGGCCCCAGGCATATGGTTCATTGAAAGGATTATCCATGTCTGCCAGCTCGGCTGACCATCCGCCACCAGAACGGGGACCGTCACCGAGGAACTCCGGACCGTAGCTGACGGCATGAATGAGACTGCCGCCGGGATCACGCAGGGCGAGAAGCTCACCGGCGTCATTCAGTGAGGGGAACGACTTCACAGCCATCACACGCCCGTAAGGCAGCAGATAGCTCCTGCTCCCCGAGGAGCAGAGGATGATTCTCTCTCCGGGTACAATCCATCCTTCAGCAAGGAAGGCCGTGTCACTGCCGGCAATGAGCATGATGCCTCCGGTCAACAGGCTGTCGCCGGTACGGTTCGTTATCTCGAGGTACTCACGCTCGGGCAGCCCTCGTGAAGGTGTTGGATCGGCCATGATCTCGGATATGACAACATCACCTGCGGCCGGGTATACGGTGATATGGCCATTGGTCTGCGCCGTAACAGACACATACAAAGAGAGTAACGGCAATAATACTATCTTTTTCATGCAGCGGGACTAAAAAAGGATTAAATTTGTCGCACTTTTCTCTTTATAAAGTTCGCACAATTTTTTTAAACACAAAAAAATGAAAGTAGCAGTAGTCGGAGCCACGGGAATGGTTGGGAGAATGATGCTGAAGGTTCTTGAGGAGAGACAGTTCCCCGTTGACAGGCTTTTCCCGGCTGCTTCGGAGCGTTCCGCGGGCAGGGAGGTGATCTTCAGGGGCAAGCCGGTCAGGGTGGTAAGCGTAATGGAAGCTGTTGAGGCTGTTCCTGACGTGGCGCTCTTCTCCGCCGGGGCGGCTGTCTCAAAGGAGTGGGCCCCGGTCTTCGCCGAGAATGGTACTGTTGTTATAGACAACTCCTCGGCATGGAGGATGGAAAAAGGAATACCGCTGGTGGTGCCGGAGATAAATGCTTCGGCCATCACAACAGACACACCGGTTATTGCCAATCCCAACTGTTCAACAATACAGATGCTGATGGCTATCGCTCCCCTGCACCGGGAGTACGGCATAAAGCGACTGGTGGTATCCACCTATCAGTCCGTAACCGGTACCGGCGTTAAGGCGGTGACACAGCTTGACAATGAACGGCGCGGCCTTAGCGGCGAAATGGCATACCCCTACCCTATCGACCTCAACTGTATCCCGCAGTGCGATGTCTTCCTCGACAACGGTTACACGAAGGAGGAGATGAAGCTGGTAAATGAGACACACAAGATCCTGGGTGATGAGACGATAAATGTTTCAGCCACCGCGGTAAGGGTACCGGTAAAGGGAGGTCACTCCGAATCAGTGAATATCGAGTTCTTTCGCGAGTTCGACCTGGACCGTGTCAGGACCATCCTCTCAGCTACTCCCGGATTGATTTTATATGATGATCCTGCTGAGACGAAATACCCGATGCCCCTTATAGCCCATGACAGGGATGAGGTGTTCGTTGGGAGGCTGAGGCGTGATTTCTCGCAGGAGAAGAGCCTTAACATGTGGGTTGTGGCTGACAACATACGCAAGGGAGCCGCTACCAATGCCATACAGATAGCTGAGTATATGCTATCTGCCGGGCTGCTTAAATAACAGGACCGTCAGACTCATACAGGAAATCGTTGAAGGGATAACGCGTGATGTGTATCTTCCTGACCTCTTCATAGAGCATCCTTCTCAACTCCTCAAGGTTATCGCGCTTCTTTGCCGAGATGAAAACAGTGCGCTGATCCCCTGACCGGGCCATCCACGTCCTTCGCAGATCATCCAGTGAGAGATTCTCGCGCCTGAAGGGTGTCAGGTCATCTTCATCCTTGCATATGAAGGAGAAGAGATCGGTCTTGTTGAATACAAGTATTGTAGGCTTGTTTATTGAATCCAGCTCCCGGAGGGTGTCGTTCACTACCGCCATCTGTTCCTCAAAACCCGGGTGGGAGATGTCAATGACATGCAGGAGCAGGTCAGCCTCCCTGACCTCATCAAGGGTTGATTTGAATGACTCCACCAGGTCATGTGGTAACTTGCGGATGAAACCCACAGTGTCAGAGAGCAGGAAAGGCAGGTTGCCAAGCACCACCTTTCTTACGGTGGTATCAAGAGTGGCAAAGAGCTTGTCCTCAGCAAAGAGATCGCTCTTGCTGATCTGGTTCATGAGGGTCGATTTGCCAACGTTGGTATAGCCGACAAGAGCCACCCTGACCATCTTCTCCCTCCCCTTGCGGCGGGTGTTCATCTGCGTGTCTATCTTCTTCAGCTGCTCCTTCAGCCGGGTGATCTTGTCACGGATGATACGGCGGTCAGTCTCTATCTCCGTCTCACCGGGACCGCGAAGGCCTATGCCACCGCGCTGCCTCTCCAGGTGTGTCCACATGCCTGTAAGCCTGGGCAGGAGATACTGGTACTGAGCCAGCTCCACCTGGGTGCGTGCATGCGAGGTGCGGGCACGGCCGGCAAAGATATCAAGGATAAGGTTGGTGCGGTCAATAATGCGGCAGTTGAGCTCCTTCTCGATGTTGCGCATCTGGCTGGGCTTCAGCTCATCATCGAAGATAGCGAGGGTGATGGCATTGGCAGAAATAAAAGCTGCTATCTCATTGATCTTTCCCTTGTTGACAAAGGTCCTGGGATTGGTATGCTCAACGCGTTGAAGAAATGATCTTACGGGTACAGCTCCGGCTGTCTCAGCAAGAAATGCGAGCTCATCAAGGTAATCGCGGGCAGTGCCCTCATTTATCTCAGGGGTGATGACCCCAATAAGTATTGCTCGTTCTATCGGATCAGGTATTAATCAGTATGTACAATGCCCCCGCACAATGTGACGGACAGGGGGTCAAAAATAATACAAACTAATTAATATACCTCCTGTTGGCCTCCATGAATCCCCTGATGGCAGTCTTCAGGTTCTCACTGCACATCATGATCATCTCAAAATCCATGGGGAACTCTACTATGCTCCCCTGCAGCATATTTTTCTGCTCAGGAGAGAGAGCATTTACATCACCAATGGCTCTGGCGGAGATATGTTCAAAATTGGAGGTGGCGCCTATAGGTTCCTTTTTGATGGTACGCTCCGGGTAGAGTGCCTGCATCTCCACATCTCCCTCAATAATGCACTCCTTCACCTGGAAGGTCTGAATGAGGGCACACTGGAGGTTTTTGTATTTCTTGACCTTTACGTCGTTGCCCAGTGAGTCTTTCAAGACATTGCCCCTTGCATCCTTAACATACTCGAAACCATCCTCCACAGTAGCCTTTACCAGTGAGTCTCGCTGGAACTGTTTATCAGGACTAACGGCCACCGTACGAAGGTTGATGCTGACAAGGTAGTCTATCTGTGTGTCCTCACCGGGAAGGGTGGTATGATATTCCACCCATTCGCTGTTCAGCCTCGGAAGGTCAAGGGCAAGCAGTTCCTTTTCAAAATCCTCGGGGAACCTGGTGGTTGAGTGGTTCTTGACGGTCACGTACGCACGACTGATGCCGAGGTATCTTGCTTCCTGCATTAGCTGGTCAATACCCGGGTAATCGCCCACATACTCCCTGGCGCGGACGAATTCGGCGTAAGCCTGGCGATACGACTCTTTGGTCCCGTTTTTCATCAGCTCCTGGCCGTGATCATAGTAGAAGTCGGCTGCATTCTTTTTCGCAACAACCATCTCCTGCATATAATCAACATAAGGCCATTCGATTGTCCTTCCCTGGTAACGTATGGGGGTTACCGTGCGGACGGCTGACTGGCGGTCGCTCATCTTCTTGTAGATGAGGTATATTTCGTCCCAGGCGTTGGCTCTGCCTTCGATCTTCAGGAAACGAATCCGCTCGTTGTCCTGGTCAAGTGCTATGTTCATTGCCCTTTCAAGGATTTCTATCTCCTTTTCATTGTCGGGCTTTTTGCGCAGTTCGGCAACAGCCTTGTTGATGGCCGCGTCATAGTTGCCGATCTCGAGTTGTTTTTTTGATGATCCGCAGCCGGACATAAGCATGGCTGCAATAAATAAGATTCCCAAGGTCCGTTTCATGATGCAGTATTTTGAAAAACCCCGCTTGTTTTGAGGGGGCGGGGTTCTTAATTAACGCTTATATGTCTTAATTTATTGCAGCTGGAAGATAATCGGGATGGAGTATCTCACTCTCACGGGTCTGCCTCGCTGCATTCCCGGTTCCCATTTGGGTGAGGCTGCCACTGCTTCCCTGGCTGCATCATCAAGTAGCGCGTCAACGCTGCGGGTGACGGTCACGTTGCTGACGTTGCCATTAGTTTCAACGACGAAGGTGATGAATACTCTTCCCTGAATGCCGTTTTCGGAGGCCAGTTCCGGGTAGCGTACGCGTTTCTGCACCCACTCGCGGAATTTGTTGATGTCACCGCCTCTGAATTTGGGCATATCCTCCACTATGACGAAGATTTCATCTTCCACCTCTTCCTCTTCGGCCTGCAGAACAGGAGCATAGATCTCAACCACTTTATCCTCGGATGTCTCATCATCCTCGAATTTCACCTCGTTTTCTATCACCACATCGTCTTCCACAATCTCAAAGAGGTCAGTGACTGTTACCTCCGGGGGAGGTATCTCTTCCGGGGGTGTCTCTTCCGTCACAGGTATCTGTTCTTCCTCGATAGCTTCTTCGGACATTCCGTCAAAGGCCGTGTCTCTTTTCTGGCCGCTGGTCCATTCCAGTGCAACGATACAGATTATCAAAGCGACAATCAGTCCTATCTGGAGGAACAGTGACTTTTTGTTCTCGAGGTTTGCCTTTTCTGTTTTCTTCGGTTCCATGATAATGCTGTTATAGGCACTTCAAAGTTACAAAATTGTTTGTCAACTCCGACGGCCGGGTATAAATTGATTTGGAAAAAATTTCTATATTTGCACCGCTCCGGGAGTTTGGAAGTATCAGCCGGCACCGGGGTTGTTCATTTAAGCATGGGGATATAGCTCAGTTGGCTAGAGCGTGTGACTGGCAGTCACAAGGTCAGGGGTTCGATTCCCCTTATCTCCACAATGCTCCACGTATAGCACAAAAAACCACCCAACGCTAAGGGTGGTTTTTTGCTTCTCACGCCACGTAAATATTACGTTCACAACAACTTATTCAATCGCCCCCGCCAGCAGTTTTTTTTCATCCATACATTACTGGCGGTCAAAAAGGGCTTTAAAAAAGTAGCACTTTCTTGTACCATCATTTTGGAACTATCAAAAAGGTACAAGAAACGGATACTTGATGGTGGAGACGAGAGTACGATGACTTTGATGAAAGTCTTCGACCTTCACCTTAAAATGATGAACAAGATGAAAGGCAAGGAGTATGCCACGCAAACCATCGTGAAATATACCAACACAAGGCTTCGCCTTTCGCAATATCTGCAAGTGTGAGCATCACTTTGGATGCCTACGGAACGTTCAACGACCAGTTACTGCTGTCGCATGTGGACATGATACGAAAAAAACTAATTGCCAAAGATGACAACTTGAAGATTCAAAACTTGAAAGAAAATTCTGCTACAGATAACCTGATTAAACGCTTTAATCGCAGTGGGACAAGAAATTAACCATGAGCCTGACAATATTATCTGCTCTTGGATAAGTTAATGCTTCCGACCATAATGGGAAGAAATAAAACATGGCAATTAAAATGGAAATTCAAAGTAATGTGAAAAAGATAAGTGTGATATTATGAGTGAGATTAATGATATGGCTTTAATTTTAACAACCAGATTCCCGTTATAAGTTCGTTAGCGAGAATATAGTTTTCATATTCCTGAATTTTTAAATGAGCCTGTGTAGATTTTTGTGTAAACGAGTAGCTGCCGGGTTTAAAGAACGCCAC
>CAZVLJ010000063.1:0-16551 GCA_964627825.1 uncultured Rikenella sp.
TGACGATTCGCATCTCTGCATCGGTTACCGGTTTGAAAATATAACTGCCGGGCCGTTGGATTTTGAGTTTTACCTGTTGCTGCGCCCGTTCCAGGTCAATCCTTATTATCAGTTCCTTAATACAGTAGGGGGTGTTGGCAGGATAATGACAATCAGAGAGGTTGACAAAGGCCTTATTTCTGTTGACGGCAAACCCGTCCGCCTGACCGGGGAGTATGAATCTTTTGGCGCATCGAAGTTTGATGAGGGTAATCCGGTTGAGATGATCCGGAGAGGAGAGATGCCCTCTTCTGTGAGCGCGACTGACCCGTCTGGATTGGCGGGCGGGATAATCAAGTACAGGATAAGGCTGGAGGCGGGTGAGTCAAAGGAGCTCTTTGCAGTGATCCCTTACCACGGGATATTGCCTGAATCGGTCACGGAAGCTGTAACCGGAGATTCGGCCCGTGAGAAATTTTTCACCTCGGCTGATTACTTGAACAAAAGGAGCGGTCATATCCGGTTTGATCTTCCGCCATCAGCTGACAGGCTGATTAATACTTGGCGTTCTAACCTGGCATACATACTGATCAACAAGGATAATGCAGGCATTCAGCCCGGCTCGCGTTCATATGACAGGAGCTGGATCCGCGACGGTTCCCTGACATCTTCAGCCCTGCTCAAATCGGGCATTGTCACAGAGGTGAAGGAGTTCATTGAATGGTATGCCGCACACCAGTATGAGAACGGCAAGGTGCCATGTGTGGTAGATTTCAGGGGGCCTGACCCGGTGCCGGAGAATGACAGCCACGGCCAGCTCATATATCTTATCAGGGAGTATTTCAATTTCACCGGAGACACAGCATTCCTGAGAGCAATGAACCCTCATGTGATCAAAGCGGTTGATTATATAGGGTCACTTGTGGCGGAGAGATCAACTGACCACTTCAGGAACGGGAATGACAGCATCAGGGCCTATTACGGGCTTGTACCCGAATCTATCAGCCATGAGGGCTATTCGGCAAAGCCGATGCACTCATACTGGGATAATTTCTTCATTATGAAAGGCCTGAAGGATGCTGTTGAGATACAGGCTATCCTTGGTGAGAATGAGCACCGGAAGAAGATTGCCCTGATGCGTGACGAGTTCCGGGAGAACCTTTACAACTCTATTGATCTTGCGATGAAGGTAAGGGGGATAGACTACATTCCCGGCTGCGTTGAGCTCGGAGATTTTGATCCTACATCAACAACCGTTGCTCTGACTCCGTGCAATGAGCTGGGTAATCTCCCCGTGCCCCAGGTTAACAACACATTCGAGCAGTATTATGAATTCTTTTTAAAGAGGCGTGACGGATTCAGGGATTGGGTCAACTATACTCCCTATGAAAACAGGCTTATAGGGTCATTCATAATGCTTGACCAACCTGAGAGGGCACATGAACTGATTGAATTTATGTTGAATGATCAACGTCCGCACGCCTGGAACCACTGGGCAGAGGTTGTATGGAAGGACCCGCGTTACCCCGGTTTTATTGGGGATATGCCACATACATGGTGCGGCAGTGATTTTATAAATGCGGTAAGATCAATGTTCGTGTATGAGAACGAGTATGACAATACCCTGGTTATTGCCGCAGCCCTGTACCGCGATTGGATTGATTATCCCGGAGGCATGTCGGTCAGCAATCTGCCCACATATTACGGAGACATCTCCTATTCTGTCAGGAAGGAGGGGAACGCATACCATTTCAGCATCAGCGGGGATCTCAACCTGCCTGAGGGAGGCATCATGATCCGCAACTTCAACGGAGGGGCCCTGCCGGCAGGGGTGACCGTAAACGGCAGGGAAGTAACAGGGTGCAGCGGGAAAGATATAAGAGTAACAGATGTCCCGGCAAAGGTGATAATACGTTATTGAGAGCTTAAAACAGGTTTAATCTGATGGAAAACAGCAAAACCAGTCATGTAAAGTCGATTAAGGGCAATGACCGCATAACATTCGGTCAGCTGGCAGCCTATTCTGCGGGAGGAATCATCCCCGTTGCACTCTTCAACATAGCGGGCCAACTGGTTGGATTGATGGGCAATATAAGCCTTGGACTCAGCGCATTCTGGCTGGGCCTGATTTTGATAATACCCAGGCTCTGGGATGCCTTCTCTGATCCTATTGTAGGCCATCTTTCTGACAATACGCGCAGCAGGATGGGACGGCGGAGACCATTCCTTCTTATTGGCGGTATAGCTGTGGCAGTCTTTTTTGTTGTCATGTGGTGGATACCCAAAGGTGAGATTGTTCATGCATGGTTCCCCAGTGAATCCGGATTTAAAAGCTTCCAACTCTTCTACATACTGTTTGCGCTGCTGCTTTTCTTTACAGCCACCACAGTCTTCGAGATACCTCACGGTGCGCTGGGGATGGAGATGACCTCAGACCCGCACGAGCGCACACGCCTCTTCAGCGGCAAGAGTTTTATCGGCAACCTGTTTGCAATGAGCACCCCGTGGCTCTTCGCCCTTGCCAATATGGAGGTGTTCCGCGGTCCGGGAGGTAATGAAGCTGACGGCATGAGGTACGTTTCACTAATGGTGGCGGCTATCCTGATACCGCTCTCCTTCTGGTGGACGGCCAAACTGCGCGAGCCGGGCTTCGTCAGGGTCTCAAAACAGGAGAAGACACATTTCTGGCAGGATATGAAGATTGTCGGAACCAATAAGAACTTCATTTATCTTGTTCTTACAATCTTCACCCTGGCGATGGGATTCAATTTCGTCAACCTGCTCGGTTCTTATATTCCTATATTCTACGTATTTGGCGGAGACAAGGTGGCCGGAGCCAGGCTGCTTGGAATAAACGGAACCATCTGGGCTATCACGGGAGTCCTTGCTGTCTTCCCCCTCAACTGGATAAGTCCGAAGCTGGGGAAGAGGAACACCCTGATCATCTCCATGGTTCTCATGACTGCGGCTCAGCTCTCCAAGATAGTATGCTATAACCCTGAGCATCCATATCTGGTAATCATTCCTACAATAATGCTTTCTGCCGGCATGCTCTTCTTCTTTACTCTTGGCTCTTCGATGGTGGGTGATATCTGCGACGAAGATGAGCTCCGTACCGGTCACCGCACCGAAGGCAGCTATTATTCAATCTACTGGTGGTTCATCAAGCTTGGAACAGCGCTGGCCAGTTTCGTTGCCGGGATACTGATCACCCTCACTCTCTTTGACGAGACACAGGTCACAAAGGTTGACAGCCTACAGGGAAGCGTGCGTGATATGCAGGCAAAAGTGACATACTGGAAAGATTATCCGGGTGATGGCACTACAACCGATGTGTGGATAAAGAATGCACAGTCACAGTCCGCCGATGCGCTGAAGGAATCGAAGGACTATTTGGTCTATCTTGAGAGTGAGGCAGTTAAAAAACCGAACAGGAAAAAAATCATCTCGCCGGAGATTGAATCACAGAGAAAGAATGTGCTGATGAATGCAGCGCTTGTTACCAGGCAGAACATCGAGGCGCTTGAAAAGCACCTTGCAGCTCTTGCCTCTGCTTTGCCCGATGTCCCTGCAGCTGTCAGTGACAGCCTTGTCAGGGCCGCCGTGCCACTCATAATGCAATCGAAGATGACAAAGGCAAGGATAAGCTCATTTGACCTGCTGGTTCACCTACGCACCAGATCAAATGAGCAGAAGAAAAGCCGTGACCACACAGAGGATCTTATCAGCCGAATGGCAGACATGAACAGCATGATTTATGCCCTTGAGCCCGGATCACAGCTTGATGTTCTTGACTCCGGACTGGAGGTAGTCGGCAAAGACATTGAACCGCTAAAGAAACAGTCGCCCTACACCCTCCTGATGATGCGGGTGGTTGAGATAGGGTTGCCGGTACTTCTGTGCCTGCTGGCACTTGTCTTTGCCTTCCGTTATGCACTGACGGAGAAGAGGACACTGGAGATAAAAGAGCTGCTGCAACAGAAAAGGGCTAATACCAGGATGACGGGTCAGCCAGGCGGGCTGCAGGACAAATAGTTGAATAACAGAGGTGCATATGAAATTCACCATAAAGGATAATAACTTCTGCCTTGACGACAAGAAAGTCTTCCTTAATTCCGGGGAGATACATTATTTCAGGATCAGGCATGAGCTGTGGGACAGGCATCTGGATGAAGCTGTCAGCGCCGGATTAATAGCCGTAAGTACCTATGTCCCATGGGCGTGGCATGAAGAGGAAGAGGGTATTTATGATTTCGACGGCACCTCCTGCCCTGAAAAGGATCTGAACGGCTGGCTCCGCAAGTGCAAAGAGCATGGATTGCATGCAATTGTCAAGCCCGGTCCCTTCATCCTTGCAGAGTTCAGGGGTGCGGGGCTGCCCGACTGGTTCCTTGAGAGGTACGGTGATGATGTGCGTATGCACACACGCCGGGGAGTGAGGGTGATCAGTGACGGCGTCAGTCTCTTCAACAAGGATTACCTCGATAAGGTCAGACTCTGGTATGACCGGGTCATGCCCATTATCAGGAACCATGAGCTGCAACGGGGAGGCCCGGTGATAATGATGCAGGTGTGCAATGAGATAGGAGTCTTTTCATGGCTGGCCAGGCAGGCCGACTACGGCAATGAGGTCAGGAACAGGTTCATCTCATGGGTTTCAGAAAAGTATGGGACTGTCAATGAGGTGAACAATCAATGGGGTACGACATACAGGAGCTTTGATGAGATCGAACTGCCTCCTGACGGACATGAGCCTTATACCTCACCGGCTGACCGTAGCCGTGACAATGCATGGCACAGCTTCTGGAGAAGCTATTACGCTGATTATCTCAGGTTACTGAGCTCAATGATAAGAGCGCACGGAGTCACTGTGCCGCTGTATCATAACCTCCCGGGATGGATCTACGGCAACGGCTACGAATTCCCGGTGAATATAACGATGTATGAAGATCTTTTCAGGGACAGGAGTGAGATCATCTTCGGCGTTGACCATATACCTGAGTTTGCCTCTTACAGGAACCTCCATGACGACAGGATAATCAACGATATTACCCTGGCGATGCAGGGAAAAGGACCGCTCTTTGCGGCTGAGTTCCAGAGTGGCTCACGCGAGTACCATGTTGTGACAAATCCGCGTGAAATGGAGCTGTTCTACAAGGCAAGCATCGCCAACGGGCTGAAGGGCTGGAGCTTCTACATGTTTTCCCAGGGCCATAACGTTAGACGCCGGGGTTACTCCGGAGACACCTTCTACTGGTTCACTCCGCTTGATGCCGAAGGCAGGCGCAGCAGCGCCCGGACTCCGGTGGAGAAGATGAGCCGCCTGACCGTGGTGTCCGGAGATATTATTGTCAATGCCTGCCGCAGGTCTGAAGTATGTGTTCTCTTTTACTCTCACTGGTATGCTACAGAGATAGAGAGGCCGGCGGGAGAGACTGCAGGATTGACCTACGTGCCCTCGGCTGTCAGGAGACCGGCTTATTTTGACGGCCTGCTGAAAGCGCTGCAGGTACTCAATATTGATTATGACATGGCTGACCTCAGCAGTGCCTCACCTGAATCACTTTCCCGGTACAGGCAGGTGTGGGTCTTTGCAACCGACGAGATGGATGCCCTGGCCCAGATGACCGTCGCCGGTTATATCACTGGCGGAGGCAATGCAGTTATCTATCCTTATCTTCCTGATCGGGAGTCGTCACAGTTGCCATGTACCATACTCCGTGACACTATCGGGGTGACTCCCTCCGGAACAGAAGTGATAGACTCCCCGCTGATAGACCTGTTTGACCTTCGTGATATAAAATGCAGTAACCCAATTATAATATTCACAACGGAAGCAATCACCGGCGCTGAAGTCATTGCCCGCACCATCAGCGGTATCCCGTGCGGCTTTGAAAAGAGGGTTGGAAAAGGAACGGTTACATTTATTGGCACATGGGCAGGATTTGATACTGAAGCACACAGAATGTTTTATGAGAAGTTGCTGGAGAGATCCGGTGCCAAGCTCCGTAATGCAACATCGGATAACGGATTCATTATAGCAAGGCAGAGGTTCACAGGTGACGGCAGGGCATTGCTTTTTGCGGCAAACTACTACAATGAAGAGCTTAATGGCAACGTCACATATTCTCATCCTGTCACAGGTGAGCCGGTCACTCTGCCTTTTATCGGAGAAGAGATCCCGTGGCCGCCGCTGCGGGCAATACTGACCCCCGTCTGCCTGCAACTGGCAGAGGGATTGACACTGCTCCATTCTACTTCTGATCTGCTCGGACTCAGGAATGAGGGTAATGAGATTGTTCTGATCCTCAGCGGTGACCGTGACCTTACCGGGGAGGCTGTCCTCGAGGGAACAGAAACAAGCAGGATAAGCAGTGCAGCGATCAGTGGTGTACCGGTTGAGATTACCGTGATTCAGGGGCGAAGGGTGATTACCTACAGCCATGGGTCCGGAAAGGAAATGGAACTCAGGATCACCCTGGGTTAAGCGAAATTCAGAAACGGGTCAGACGGAGACCCCCAATGAAAATCACCTTCGGATGAGCGGTGTTAAACAACACGATAAACAGAAACAGGATATGAAGATCAGCAACAGTGCAGGAGTGACGGTTGAGTTCCTTGAGAACGGTGCGGTGTCATGCATACAGACTGATACCATTATGATCAGTCTGCGGCGGGCTGGTGTTTATACGGGTGCCTATGCCGGCATATGGCTGAGAAAGCATGGTGCCGTAATTGAACACCAACCTCTTACCGGTCCGGGAAGTGACAGCCTGTTCCGGGTTGATAATGGCAGGTATACTGCTGGCGGCAATTGGAAGGGTATCGGATACATATGCACTCTTCAGCTGTCAGAAAAGAGCCTGAGCTGGGAATGGATGATTACGCTGCAGAACAATAGCGGCAGTGAAGTCACCCTGGATCTTGTCTGCCTGCAGGATGTCGGCCTGAAGTCTGTCTCTCAGGGGATTGTGAATGAATACTATGTAAGCCAGTATACTGAGAGACGGATACTTGATGATCCAAAGACAGGGAAGGTGGTCTGTTGCCGGCAAAACATGAAGGAGTCGGACGGTTATCCGTGGCTGATGATGGCCTCACTGGGCCGTGCCGCCTCGGCATCTGCTGACGGGATGCAGTTTTACGGAAGAAGTTACCGGGCCAGGGGTATTCCTGAAGGATTACTGGCGAAGAGCCTGGGTGGTGAGTATGCTGGCGAGTCATCTGTGATTGCACTGCAGGAGGAGCCCTTTGCTCTTCCGGCAGGAGGAACGAAAACGGTCAGGTTTGCATTGACCTTTCTCCATGATCATCCCCCTGCCACCTCGGCGGCAGACCTTGACAGACTGCAGAGCCTGGCAATGGAATTCAGTCATAATCATGCCGTTACTGACGGGGATGCTCCCGATGAGGAGCTTAATAAGCTATTGAGTGAGCCTGTTGCTCTTACAGGCAGGCTTGAAGGATTTAAGAAGCCGGAGCTTAACCTGTTCAGCACTCCGGCCATGATGCAGGCAGAGGATTTTTCAGAGAGGGAGCTTGAGTCTCATTTCCCCGGCCCGCGGCGGCATGAAGAATACCTGAAGGGAAGGCTGCTCTCATTCTTTTACGGGGTGAACCGTCATGTGATGCTAAGGGAGAAGGAGCTTCTGGCTGACCGCCCCCACGGACATATCATGCATACCGCAACGACCCTGGTTCCGGCAGAAACCCTGATGTCAACCACCGCATTTGCCTTCGGAGTTTTTAACTCTCACCTGACGCAGGGCAACACCAACTTCAACACGCTTCTGTCAGTATGCAACAGTCAGTTCAACATCAATCCGGTCTCCGGGCAGAGGATCTTCATAGTGACAGGTGGAAAGCGGATGCTTCTCGGTGTGCCGTCTGCCTTTGAGATGGGGCTCAATCACTGCAGGTGGCTGTACAGGCATGGCAGCACTCTTTACCAGGTACGCACCTGGACATCCGGGAGGGTGCCTCAGGTCAACATGGATTTCCGGGTCCTGGAGGGTGAACCTGTGGCTGTGGTGGTGACGCATGATTTTGATGAAATGAACGGCTGGAGCATTAAGCCGGGTAACAATGCAGGAGAGTATATCGCAGTGCCTGCCGGCGGAAGCATGATAAGCCGCAGATTCCCGGATGCCAGGTTCACGATAACGGTCCAGTATTCCGGCAACAGGTACCATGCCGTAGGCGGCGGACTTACCGGGAAGGAAAGAGAAATGCGTGAAAGTTCTCTTCTTGTGATTGAAACAGAGCCGCTCGGACGTTTTTGCATAAGCATCACGGGTTGTGTCCCGGTTCATTGCACCCCTGCCCTCTTTGACAATGCCGACACAGAGTATAGATCTGATGCCGGAGATGCCCTTGAGGAGTGGAAGGAGATGAGTCGCTCACTTTCACTGAAGATCAATAATGATGACATAAAAGCCATCTCGGAGATCCTTCCGTGGTACGGAATGAATGCCGTCACCCACTTCCTTACCCCTTACGGTCTGGAGCAATTCAGCGGTGCAGCATGGGGCACCCGTGATGTTTCACAGGGACCTTTAGAACTGCTGATTGCAATGGGCAGATACACGGAAGCCCGTAAGGTGCTGAGCATCATTTTTTCCAACCAGGAGCCTGACGGCGGATGGCCACAGTGGTGGATGTTTGACAGGTACAACGACATAAGAGCCGACAGCGCACACGGAGACATTATCTATTGGTGCCTGATAGCTCTGGCCGGTTATATAAGGGCAACCGGAGATTTTGGGTTCCTGAATGATAAACTGCCATATTTTCAAAAGGGTGAAGCCCCGCAGAAGCTCATATATCCACTCAGAGAACATATTGACCGTCTGGTTAAAAAGGTAACAGCATCATTTATTCCGGGAAAGTCGCTTGTCCGTTACGGGGGAGGTGACTGGAATGACTCACTGCAGCCTGTGAGCAGGGATCTGGCAGAAAGGCTGGTATCATCATGGACAGTAGAGATGAATTACCAGGCCTTCAGGCAGTATGCAGAGGTCTGTACCATGGCCGGTGATCAGGGCCGGGCGGAGGAGATAAACCGTTACAGTGAGATGATCAGGTCTGATTTCAATAGTTATCTGATACGCGAAGGTGTTGTGGCGGGTTACGGGCTTGCCGGTGATGACGGCAGCATCACCCTGCTGCTTCATCCCACGGACACCATGACAGGCATCAGTTACAGTCTGTTGCCAATGGAACGCGGAATTGTCAGCGGCATCTTCACCCCTGAACAGGCAGCACAGCACCTGGGTCTGATAGAGAAGCACCTCACGGGTCCTGACGGTGCGAGGCTGATGGACAGGCCGATGCCGTACACCGGTGGTCTGGAGAAGATGTTCAGAAGGGCAGAGAGCAGCACCTTCTTTGGCAGGGAGATAGGGCTGATGTACGTTCATGAGCACATCCGGTATGCCGAGTCACTGGCGCGCACCGGCAGGGCCGGAGAGCTCCTTAAGGCGCTGCGGCAGGCAATACCGGCAGGTTATTCAGACATAGTACCCTGCGCTGACATCAGGCAGGCAAACTGCTATTACAGCAGCTCCGATGCTATTTTCGAAACCCGTTACCAGGCTGACAGGAACTATCATGAGATAATTGAGGGCAGAATCACACTGAGAGGCGGCTGGAGGGTTTATTCAAGCGGGCCGGGGATATTTACCGGTATTTTCATGACCTGTCTCCTGGGCATAAGAAGGGAATGGGGCAGCATTGTAATTGACCCGGTGATGCCGGCTTCGCTTGACGGTCTGGAAGCAGAGATGAAAATCATGGACCGGTGCGTCACATTCGTCTTCCATATCGGGGATGAGTGTTGCGGTCCGAAAAGGATTAGTGTGAACGGAACCGACATTGCCCTTGCACCTGTCGAAAGCCAGTACCGGGCAGGGGGTGTGGCGGTGGATGAGGCCATATTCACGGAGATGCCGCCAGAGGGTGAAAACAGGGTTGAAGTATACCTTTGAGCTGTAAACTTTTTCCTATATTTACGTCTGGTAACGGGAAGTTACATAACAACCGGGTTTTATGTCAGTAATTTCACCAGGGGGAACCCTCAGGCTGCCGTTCCTGGTCATTTTTTTAATATTTATTTCACCGGAGGCTTCCGGCCAGGCTGGTGGAAACAGGAGTGATATACGCCGTTTCATCCCCGGAACAATACCTGTCAAGAGCCAGAACTGGGATATAAGCAGGGATCCGGTAACCAATTACGTTTATTTTGCCAACTCTGCGGGTCTGATTGAATACAATGGTATTACTGCAAGGACTTACCCCGTTCCATACGGCCAGGGGGTGAGGTCGGTTTACATCAACAGTGACGGAGTAATTTTCACGGGTTCCTTTGAGGATTTCGGTTTCTGGAGAAAGGACCGCCCGGGGGAGCTCTCTTATACATCGCTGGCTGCAGGGGCCGATGTTGTCGGGAATGATGAGATATGGAACATCAGCGAGATAAACCACACTCTCTATTTCCAATCATTCACCTCTGTATATGTCTTTGATTACAATGGTGTAAAGAGGATTGCTGCACCTTCATCAATGCTTTTCTTCTTCAGGGTGGGTGACCGGTTTATTGCGCAGTCAATAGATGAGGGTCTCTACTGGTTTGACGGGGAGGTATTCAGCTTCATTGAAGGAAGCGAGATCTTTGCAGCTCACAAGATACATGCACTTCTTGACTTCGGTCCGCATGAAAAATGGATATGTACCGCCAACGACGGTATCTTTCTCTTTGACGGCAGCAAGTTCAGACCTCTGGAGAGTGAGATTTCAGGATACCTGAAGGAGGCCACATGCAACGCAGGACTGGAGGTCAATGATTCGCTTCTGGTCTTCGGAACTATTCTACGGGGGCTGGCACTGTGTGACCGCGAAGGCAGGATACTGGAATCATATGACTACTCCAACGGACTGAACAATAATACCGTGCTGTCGCTCTACCTGGATGCCGGTAAAGGACTATGGGCCGGTCTTGACGACGGTGCAAATTACCTGGAGACATTGTCACCCGTGGCCTATTATGAGAACTCCGGTGGTGACCTGGGAACGATCTATACTGTTATACGTGACCGTGATCATCTTTTCCTGGGGACAAACCACGGGCTTTTTGCAACTGACATAGACTACAGTGACGGTTCATATCGTTTTACCGGCCTCCGAATCATTCCGGGCACTCAGGGCCAGGTCTGGAAGTTGTCAAAGTATGACGGGCAGATACTCTGTGGCCATAATGACGGTACATTTCTCGTTGACGGTCTTAAGGCCGTCAGGATCTCAGATGTCACCGGGGGCTGGTCCGTCAGGCCGTTCGGGGAGTACCTGATCCAGGGTACCTATACAGGAATTGTCTCCTTCAGGAAGGGCAGCACCGGTAATTGGGAGTTCAGTGCCAGGATTGACGGCTATGCCGAGCCTACCAGGTTCGTGGAGATTGATTACCTCGGATATGTCTGGGCGCTTCATCCCCAGAAAGGTGTGTACCGGCTGGAACTGAATGAGGAGGCCGATGCAGTCATCAGCTCTCTCTATTTCAGCCCGGAGGAAGATAACGCCAGGATGGTCTCAATGTCAGTGCTCAACAACCAGATGATCTTCATCGCCTCAGACCATATCTATGGTTTTGACTATGAACAGAAGGATTTTTTCCCGGTGACATCACTCGAAGCAGGGTTGGGTGAGTTTGTCAGGGCAACGCAGATACTCCCGTTTCAAAAGGGAAGCTATTGGTTTGTTCTTGACAACAGGATCGCACTATTCAATATAACCCGAGACCTGCAGGCAGAGAAGGTTATGGAGTTTGTGCATGAATATGCTGACCTGCCCTGGCGTGAACAGCAGGTTATGTTGCTCGATACAGGTAAGCTCCTCATACCTACACGCCAGGCCTTCAGTATCTATGATCTTGACAGGCTGGTCAGCAGGGCGGAGACATCTGCGCTGGCTGTCAGTCGTCTCGTTTTCAGCGGAGGTAACAGAAGCACCACCCTGTCTCCGGGATCACCCGATTTTCATGCTGTCCCCAGCAGGGAGAACAATCTCACTGTCTATATAGCCAACCCGTCAGGATTTAACAGGGAAGTGAGGGAGTACCTGTACAGGATAACTGAGCTGGGTGACGAATGGTACCACACGGCAACTGACAACTTTTCTCTTCTGAATCTGCGGCATGGCAATTATCATCTGCAGATCAGGGAGGTGGCGGGAAGCGGCGAGGCGAAATCTGCCTTCACCATCCGCAGGCCGTTCCTGCTCAGCGGATGGGCCCTGGTGCTTTATATTCTGGCTGCTGCAGGACTCACTACGGCAGGGATAATGTTTTTCCGTTCGAAGCTCGAGAGCCACCGCCGTATGATTGAATACGAGGTGGGTAAGAACAGGCTGGAGAGCGAGCTTGACTACAAGAGCTATGAACTGATGCTAACAATGCGTTACCTGATAAGGAAAACGGATACCCTCAGGGAGCTGCGTGACAGGCTTGAGTCGGCTAAGGAGAGCTCTGTAAAAATGCCCGCGCGGTTTATCAGGGAGATGGAGCAGATCATTGATCACGGGCTTGACACCCAGACGGAAGAATGGCAGAATGTGATGAAGAACCTCAAATTGTCACAGGAGGGTTTTTTCAGTAAGCTCAAGAAGAAATACCCGGCACTGACCCCCAATGATCTGAGACTCTGTTCTTATCTGCGGATGAATTTTACCACCAAGGAGATAGCCAATCTCTCAAACATATCTACCAGAAGTGTTGAGATAGCACGGTACAGGCTGAGGACAAAGCTCAACCTCAGTCATGATGTGAACCTTACAGAATTCCTTATTCAGGAGGCAGAGGACGATGAGTCCTGATCATGGCAACACCAGAGTGTTTTATGACTGAACTACTGATGACGGGGCGTTATTACTTTATTTCTTCCAGCACAAATCCCATTCCCCTGAGGGTACGCAGACTGATGCCCGGGTCTGATGCCAGGTACTTGCGCAGACGGCTGATGAAGACATCCATGCTGCGGCCCAGAAAATAATCATCCTCGCCCCAGATCTCAGTTAGTATCTGTTCGCGCGTAAGCGGCTTGTTCCTGTTCATCATCAGGTGCCTGAGTAACTGCGCCTCGCGGAGAGTGACTTTTTCCTTTCCTGACGGGGTCAGGAGCTCCAGCGCATTGAACCGGAGAGTGGTGCCGGAGATTGTATATTCATTCTCGGCTACTGAATAGACTCTCCTCATAATATTGTTTATCCGCAGCAGCAGCATCTCCGGGTCAAATGGCTTTGTGATGTAGTCATCGGCTCCCAGCCTGAGCCCTCTGACAATATCCTCCCTCATGCTTTTGGCAGTAAGGAAGATAAAAGGTATCCCCGGATCCTTCGCCCTCAGCTTCTCTGCCAGGGTGAAGCCATCCATCTCCGGCATCATAATGTCAAGCACGCAGATGTCAGGATTGGCACTGTGATAGAGATCCCATGCTTCGCGGCCGTTACGAGCCAGTGTCACCTCAAAGCCGCTCATGGAGAGGTACTGCGACAGTATGTTCCCGAAATCAATATCGTCTTCGGCAAGCAGAAGTTTCATGATGTTTTCTCAATTGGTATCCTGATTCTGAATGTTGTTCCGCGCCCCTGTTTGCTATTGACAGTCACATCGCCCCCGTGTGCCATCGCTATGCGCCTGACATAATAAAGTCCCAGCCCCAGCCCCTTGGTCTTATGAATGTTGCCATGGGGCACCCTGTAAAACTTCTCAAAGATGTGGCCGAGATGTTCTGCTGGTATGCCCACACCGTTGTCAGCCACTGTTATCTCGATGTCGTTGCCTGCCGCAGCAGCCTTCACGGTGATCACCGGTTCCCCGTCACAGTATTTGACAGCATTGGATAGCAGGTTGCTGATCATTGTGGTGAAATAGACAATATCCACAGAGGCTTCCATGCCTTCTAAGCTGTATTCTTCCTTGATCTCCGCGCACCCGTCACACGAAGTGAGGAAAGAGGTGACCACCTGGTGGAGCAACTCGTCAATTATCACTTTATGCCTGTCAAGTTCATACTCCTCCCTTTCCAGGAAGCTGACCTCCAGTATGGTGTTTATGAGCTGGTTCAGGTGGATGCTCTGTTTACCTATCAGTCTGGCTGTCTCCAGCACTTTATTCCTGTCAGTATAAATCTGCTCCTTCTCCAGTGTCCTGCCGGCAACGGTGATTGTGGAAAGAGGAGTCTTGAGCTCGTGGGTCATATTGTTGATGAAGTCGCTCTTCAGTTCCGAGAGCCGGCGCTCCTCCATCAGGTTTCTCCACGTCAGGCCGAATACCAGGAAGACGATCAGGATACTGCCCGTAATAAGCACGAAAGAGAGCAGTGCTTCCCTGAAGACCATCTCGTTCTTGTGTGTCAGGTCCAGGAGGTAATGGAACTCAAGAATGAAGTTGTTACGTTCCTCTCTGAAGGTATTTACAGCTACCATATTTTCCCCGGGTTGGGTATAGACGGTATCAACAAGCACCATATTGACCGTTGGTGTCAGCAGCTCCAGTTTCGCGATAGCAATAACGGGCACAAAGTTGGTTTCATAACCGAGATTGCCAAAGTAGGATTTAAAGAATGAGGTGAGCATCTCATTATCTTCCATTATGCTATATGTCTCTCTCAGTGCCAGCTGCCTGAGGTGGGCACTGTCAGTGGCAGTTGAGAGCTGGCATAGTTCCTCGGTGATGAGGTAATCAGCAAACTTATCAGTCACATCCATGGCTTTCTCAAAGCCGTAGCTTTTCTTTTTGCTCACCAGCAGTGACAGTCCCTCACGGGAGAGACTTTTATATCTCATAAGGAGAATCTCTTCCTCCTGCCTCCAGGTGCTCCTTATCATGATGAGCTGAACTGCCATAAAGAGCAGCAGGGCAGCCAGCGAAACCGCAAGAAGGAGCTTTCGCTTCATGGCTTCGATTTTTGTTCAAATTTAAGCAATGAGTTCTGATGACGGTGATGATTAACTTTACATTAACCCTTCATTAACCTTACGGCAGTGGTTGTTGGTGTATTTTTACACTGTCAAACATTCTAAAAGGGCAGTCATGAAAAGAAGATTTTTTACACTTACAGTAGCAATTATGGCCTTGATGCTGGTTTCTGCCGGATTATCCGCTCAGGAGACACCGCCACCCAAGAGTGCAGAAGAAAAACAGAAACAGGCAGAGTATAAGAAGCAACAGGCCCTTCAGGAGGAGCTGAAACAGAAGCAGGCTGAGTTTGAGGCCAAGAGGAAGGAGATACAGGAAAAGGTGGCCGACCAGCAGGAGAAGTTGGCTGAAAGGAAGAGAGAGTATGAATGGGTTTATCGTGATTTTGATGACCTTGACAGGCAAGTCCGTGGCCTGACCAGAAACATGCCAATGGTGGTTGTTCCTGATGTCGCGGACCTTCCTGATATACCAATTTTCAGATCCGGGTCAGGCAATAATCTTTACCTCTATGGCGGTCCCGGTTATGGAAGCAAACCGGGAACATCATGGAATTACTCCCGCCAGGTAATGGAGGCAACCTTCACCAATGAGCTGGCAATAAGCGCCGATGAGGGGCAGACTGTCAACCTTACGGTTTCTGGCGATTGTGCAGAGGGGACGATTGCAGTGGCTATAATTATGCCTGACGGGAAACAGCTGTCTGAAGTTATTCTTGACGAGAACGGCAGCCTGAACTGGAGGAAGAGTTATGAAGCCGGTGAGGACAGCGGCTGGAAAAATGGCAAGTGGACATTCAGGATAAAGGCAAAAAATGCAACCGGAAACCTGCGTATTGCAATGAGCTCTTACTGATTACGGGTTTTCTGCTTTTATTGGTTCAGATCACCGGTCCGGGAGGAGTCAGGATATTCCTCCCGGATCCTGCGCAGAGACAGACATACGGTCTGTCTCTGTCTGTTTATCAATGTCTTGTCTCTGTTACGCAGGTATGTGTGGGTTCGTAAACCTTTAAATACGCGTGTGAACATTATTGGGTGATGCCTGTTTGCCCCATGATGCCATATTGTTACTTTTGCATAACTAATGAGGCTGATATGAAAAAAATATCATTCTGGCTACTATTCATTGCCCTTGTTTCTGTTTCATGCGGGCCGCACTCATCAGTGAAGAGTGACGGAAGAGTCATTACTGTGACAATCCCTCCCTTTGCGTGGTTTGTGGAGCAGATAGGAGGTGACGATTTCAATGTTAATGTGCTTCTGCCTCCCGGAGCAGATCATCATATCTGGGAGCCACTGCCGGCACAGATAAGTAAACTCTCCGGCTCTGAAGCCTTCATCATGAACGGACAGCTTACCTTTGAACAAGCATGGTTAGACCGCTTCATGCAGGTTAATCCCGGGATGAAGGTGCTGAACCTCTCGGGGAATATTCAGTTGATAGGGACCCTGCATCCTACGGACATCGGGGTTTCGGCTCCGGTGAATGCCGGGCCTCAATCTGAAAGCCCCGACACTTCGTGTGCGGGGTTTCGACCTTCCGGGTCTCAATCTGAAGGTTTGAAGGTCGGAGGGGGGGAAGTCTTGCAGTCCTGCGGTCAT
>CAZVLJ010000064.1:0-15854 GCA_964627825.1 uncultured Rikenella sp.
CAGGAGCTCAACCGAACTGATCAACTTCGCCGGCCAGATGACAGACCTTGAGGAAGCTCTCGCCGGTAAGGACCAGAAGAAAATTGACGATATAACTGGCAGGCTCAGGAGATTTATGGAAAGCTTCTACGGCAACTACAACTACCCCACTGACCGCGCCACAACCAAGGCAATGATCAAACTGTACAGGGAAGATATTGATGCCAGGTACTGGCCCTCTTTCTACAAGCTGATTGATACCAAATTCAAGGGCAATACCGATGCTTTCGTTGACAATATTTTTACAAAGTCAATCTTCTCCTCCCAGGATAAGCTGGCAGCATTCCTCGACGCACCGAGCCTCAAAGTGCTTAAGAAGGACCCTGCATACATTGCTGCCACCTCTGTCAACGAAGTCAGGTCAGCACTTCAGAAGGATCTCGAAGGCTACAGTGCCGATCTCGCTAAGGGACAGCGCCTCTATATGGCCGGAGTGATGGAATACCAGCCTGACAAAACGCAGTACCCCGATGCCAACTTCACCATGAGGGTTACTTACGGAAAAGTGCTCGACTATGACCCCTATGATGCCGTTCATTACAACTGGTATACCACCCTTGATGGCGTCATGGAAAAATACAAGCCGGGGGATTATGAATTCGATCTGCCCCAGAGGCTGATGGACCTTCATAAGAAGAAGGAGTATGGAAGGTATGCATCTGCCGATGGTTATCTTCCCGTCTGCTTCATCACTGACAATGACATCACCGGCGGCAACTCCGGAAGCCCGGTCATCAATGGGAACGGTGAGCTCATCGGCCTTGCTTTTGACGGCAACTGGGAAGCAATGACCGGAGATATTGCATTTGAACCTGACCTGCAGAGATGCATCAACGTTGACATACGTTACGTGCTCTGGGTGATGGATATCTATTCAGGGGCAGGATACCTCCTGGAGGAGATGGATATCAGGGATTAGGCAAGAGGCAGAAGGCAATAGTAAAAAGGGGCTGGCTCAAACAGGGCAGCCTCTTTTTGCTTTCATAAACATTTTTAATGACATATAGGTCCACAAACTGAATGTCAGTGCCAACACTACTGCCTCCTGCCTATTGCCTGGTGCCTTAATAAATAGTAGTTTTGCAAAAAATCTCAGATGCAGCTTCATCTACTTGAAATAACAGCCTGTTTCATGGTGTTGTTTGCCATCATTGATATTCCCGGATCAATCCCGATTATACTGGATATCAAGTCAAAGAGCGGCAGCATACATCCATGGAAAGCCACCTTGGTCTCACTGGCTATCTTTCTTGCATTCCTTATATTCGGCGAGAGGCTTCTCCGCATCTTTAGCATTGACGTCGGCTCCTTTGCAATTGCGGGCTCGTTTATCATCTTCCTTATAGGCATGGAGATGGTCCTGGGAGTGGAGTTCTTCAAACATGACTCACCCGGAGGAGGAACCATTGTGCCCATAGCCTTCCCACTCATCGCAGGGGCCGGTTCCATTACCACCATTCTTTCGCTGAGGGCTGAATATGAATTGATTAATATCCTTGTCGCCCTGATCCTGAACATGGTCGTCGTTTATATCGTGCTCAGGCTCACTTCAAGGATTGAGAAGCTCCTGGGGCCAACCGGACTGCATATCCTGAAGAAGTTTTTCGGGATAATCCTTCTTGCCATTGCCATCAGGCTCTTTGTCAATAACACCGGCATCACCCTCCCACAATGACCCGGGAGGTAATAATCTATACCGATGGCGCCTGCAGCGGTAATCCTGGTCCGGGAGGCTACGGCGTGGTACTCATCTATGGAAGCCATCGCAAGGAACTCTCGGAAGGATTCCGCCTGACAACCAACAACCGCATGGAGCTGCTGGCAGCAATAAAAGGGCTGGAAGAGCTTAAATATGACGGACTGAGGGTAAAGCTTCATACCGACTCACAGTACCTGGTAAATGCAGTCAACAACGGCTGGCTCTTCACCTGGGAGATGAAAAGGTTTGCTAAGAAGAAAAACCAGGATCTCTGGATAAGATTCCTGGAGGTCTACCGTCGCCACCGCGTGACCCTCATATGGGTCAGGGGCCATAACAATGATCCCGAAAATGAACGATGTGACACTCTTGCCGTCGCTGCCTCAAAAGGGCCCCTGCTGCTTGAAGATGAGGGCTATCAGCCCAACGGTGACACTGCAGAGCTTGTGTGAGAAAGCTGAGTTTTTTTGACATTAATAAAAAAAGTGTAATTTTTGCATAAATTGGGGAGACATGAAAAGTTTCATACACAGAGCTACTGATCTGACTCCGGAAATAATCCTTTCGCCTGAAGAAAACAGGTTCATCATTGCAGGCAAATCAGCACCTGAAGATGTGAGAGGGCTTTATTACCCGGTGATAGAATGGATGGATGAGTTCGCTGCCGAGGTCAGGAAAGGCAACAACTTTACTGAACAGAACCCTTTACTGCTGAAGCTTGATCTTGAGTATTTCAACTCATCATCGGCCAAATTTCTGTTTGACATCTTCGCCCAGCTTAAGGAGCTGCAGAATGACGGCGTTCCTGTTAATGTGGAATGGCATTATGATGAGGAGGACACAGACCTCCGCGAGGCCGGAGAGGACCTCTCGCTACTCTGCGAAATGCAATTCAGCTATTGTCCCAAAATCTGATGGACGAGCTGAGAGGACCGGCAGAACTATATCAGCTGCTTGAGTCACTGAAGATACAATACGAGTACATTGAACATCCTCCCGTGCCAACGGTGGAGGAGGCAATGAAATACTGGAAGGACATTGACTCCGGCCACTGCAAGAACATTTTCTTCCGCAATCACAAAGGCAACAGGCATTACCTTGTAATTCTCTACTGGGACTCAAAACTTAATATCCGAGAGCTGGAGCAGAAGCTGCGCCAGGGAAAGCTCTCCTTTGCCTCTGACAGAAGGCTGATGCAGTATCTTGGTCTCACTCCCGGATCAGTCTCCCCTTTCGGTCTTATAAATGACCACACTCACCACGTTCATCTCTTCATTGATAAAACCCTTCAGGGTTATGAACGGCTATCATTCCATCCCAATACAAACACTGCGTCTCTGATTATTCCCCGTGAAGGATTATTCAGGTTTCTGGAGCATACGGGCAACACTTATGAATATTTCTGAGCAGTCTCATGCAGCATAATGCAACCGATGTCAGTCTTTGATCCGGACTTGCACTTTTAATTAAACCCGTTTCGCCATGAAAAGAATTGCATCAGTGACTGCAGTGCTCATGTTATGCACTCTGGCCAGCGCCCAGGACACGATTCAGAAACGAAGTTACAGCGCAACTTATACAACCTCACCTCCAATAATTGATGGTTCTGTGGAAGATGATGCCTGGCTCAGGGGAACCTGGCAGGGTGACTTCACACAGTATGAACCCAGAAACGGGGCGGCACCATCTCAGAAAACTGAGTTTATGGTGCTTTTTGATGACAATAATATCTATGTCGCCATCAAAGCCATGGACTCATGTCCTGACAGCATTGTCAGGCGTATTTCCCGAAGAGATTACGGGGACGGCGATTTTGTCGGGATAGGATTTGACAGCTTCCATGACAGGCAGACCGGCTTCGCTTTCACGACCAATGTAGCGGGTGTAAAGAATGATTTCATCTGGGCACGTGACGGCCAGGTGGAAGATGACACCTGGGACCCTATCTGGTTCACCGGGGCAAAGATGTACGACTGGGGATGGGCGGCTGAAATGCGGATACCGCTAACCCAGTTGCGGTTCCGGATCACCGATGACGGGATATGGGGCATGGAGGTCTTCCGCCGGATATTCAGAAGCCAGGAAATGTCCTTATGGCAGCATGTTGACCGTAACGCCTCCGGGCTCGTTCACAACTTCGGTAACCTGACAGGCCTGACAGGCATCAAACCGAGGAAGCAGGCTGACATAACCCCCTTCGTTGTCGGCAGCCTCGAGACTTTTGAGCGCGAAGAGGGAAACCCCTTCTCCACCGGAAGAGCCTGGAAATATAACGGGGGGCTCGATGCCAAATTCGGTATCACAAACAACATGACCCTTGACCTTACTGTCAATCCTGACTTCGGGCAGGTGGAGGCAGACCCCTCCGAGGTGAACCTTACAGCCTACGAAACCTTCTTCGAAGAGAAGAGACCCTTCTTTATCGAGGGAAACAATATAACCAGCTTCCGTACCGGTCTGGGTGACGGAGACCTGGGCTTTGACAACCTGTTCTATTCCAGGAGGATCGGGCGCAGCCCGCACCTGGGAGTAGAAACGGATGATAACGAATATGCAAGGATACCCAGGGTTACCCCCATCATCGGCGCAGCAAAAGTGACGGGTAAGACACCTGGCGGCTTATCCGTAGGCATAGTGGAGGCTGTAACAGCAGAAGGAAAGGCAGAGATTGATAACATGGGTGAAAGATCATGGCAGACTGTTGAGCCTCTGACAAATTATCTGGTATCGCGGGTAATGAAAGATTTCAACGGGGGGAAGACAATCATAGGAGGAGTCTTTACAAATACGCACCGCTTCCTCGATGGTACCATCGTCGACGAACTCGTTCGCAATGCGAACACCGCAGGAATAGATTTCACACACTATTTCGGCGAAGAACGTAACTGGTTTGTCTCATCAACTGCTGCAGCCAGCAACCTGACCGGTAGCGCAGCAGCTATAGAAAAGCTGCAGCGATCATCAGTCCATTATTTTCAAAGACCGGATGCTGACTATGTGGAAGTTGACCCGGATCGCACCTCACTTAACGGCTTCGGAGGAAATGTTCAGGCAGGAAAGATAGGTGGGCACTGGAACTTTACGACCTTCGGCTACTGGAAATCTCCGGGATTTAACCTGAATGATGTGGGATACCTGCAGAATGCTGACGCTCTGATAACAGGGTTTTGGACCGCTTACAATTTTGACAAACCCTTCAGCATCTTCAGACAGATAAGACCTAACGCCAATTTCTGGACCGGCTGGGATTTCGGCGGGGCACACCTGTTCACCGGAGGTAACCTCAGCCTCTATGTTCAGTTCAAGAACCTCTGGTGGACAAATATCGGAGGCAATTATGAGGGAAATTCAATCTCAAACAGCCTCCTCCGTGGCGGCCCTTCAATGCTTTACCCTTCTTCACTCAACGGCTGGTTCAATCTTGGAACAAACAGTTCCAGGAAAGTATATGCCACATTATGGGCAAACGCAGCACGCGGAGCAGAAGATGTCTCCGAAAGATACTCGGCAGGGATGGACTTCACTGTAAAGCCAGGACAGTCGTTCACAGCTACAGTCACCCCGTCATTGTCAAGAAATCGTAATGATATCCAGTATGTAACGAGGACAGATGAAGGAGGCCGGTACATACTGTCACAGATAAACCAGCAGATTGTCAGCATGTCACTGAGGATGAACTACAACATCACTCCTGATCTTACAATCCAGTACTGGGGACAGCCTTTCCTTGCCGCAATGGACTACAGCAAGTTCAAGGCTGTAACTGATCCCAGGGCTGAAAAGCTTCAGGACAGATACCATCTGATTGCTGATAATGAGATTGAGTATGATGCAGATGACAACAGGTACCTTGTTGATGAGAACAGGGACGGCACAACTGACTACAGCTTCGGCAACCCTGACAACAACTATGACAAGTTCCTCTCGAACCTTGTTGTCAGATGGGAGTTCATGCCCGGGTCTACGCTTTTCCTGGTCTGGTCACAGACCCGCAGCTATAGTGACTCTACAGGTTCATTTTCACTGGAACACAATCTTGATAACCTGTATACATCAAAAAAGCCTTATGATGTTTTCCTGATAAAATTCACCTACAGGTTCGGTTTGCGGTAATCGCCGTAAATTGCGGGTCCCGGATGGCGGCGGATTTATTCCGCCGCTATTTCATTTGTTTCAATCCGGTATATCGGTATGCCGGATTGTTTTTTTTATTTAAATTTGTTGTCCCTTACTGTCCCTGAAGTCTCTTGCAATGAAAAAAGCTTTACTAATTCTAATCTTTTTGATTCCTGCCGCTGCCTTCGGACAGGAGTTTCCGAAGAGAGAATACTTTGCAATCCGGACGGAGAATCCACCGGTTATAAACGGAGAGCTTGATGACGATGCCTGGAATGAGGGAAATTGGGAAGGTGACTTCTGGCAGTACGAGCCTTCCGAAGGCGCTCCCGTAAGTCAGAATACAGAGTTCAAGCTACTGTATGACAACAACAATCTGTACGTCGCCATAAAATGCCTGGACACAAATCCCGACAGTATCGTTTCGCGCATGACGCGAAGAGATGACACTGACGGTGATAATGTGACCGTGGCATTCGACTCTTATTTTGACCAGCAGACCGCATTCGGATTCGGGGTGAGTGCTGCCGGGGTAAAGGGTGATCTCGTGTGGACTGAAGACGGCCTGAATGAAGATGAATCCTTTGATCCGATATGGTATGTAAAAACAGGAATATATGACTGGGGCTGGGCCACCGAGATGAGGATACCCCTGACCCAGCTTCGCTTTGCGGAAAAAGATGACCAGGTATGGGGACTGGAGGTGATTAGACATATCTACCGGCATGATGAGACTGTCATGTGGCAGCCCATCGCAAGGAACGCCTCAGGACTCGTTCATAACGCCGGGCTCCTGACAGGCCTGAAGAATATCAAACCGCGTAAGCTGTTTGATATCACACCGTACGGAGTTGCCAGGCTTGAGTCCTATGAGGGTGAGGCAGGTAACCCCTGGCATGACGGATCAGACATAAAAGGTAATATAGGTCTCGACGCAAAGATAGGCGTTACTAACAATATGATTCTCAGCCTCTCTCTGAACCCTGATTTCGGACAGGTTGAAGCAGACCCCTCCGAGGTTAACCTGACAGCTTTCGAGACTTATTTCAACGAGAAACGGCCATTCTTCATTGAGGGCAAAAATATCACCAGCTATAATCTGGGTGTCGGAAGCGGTGACGTTGGGAATGACAACCTATTCTATTCCAGGAGGATAGGGAGAAGCCCGGGACTTTCTCATTCACCCGGCGCTGATGAATATGCCTATACCCCGGCATTCACGCCTATAATCGGATCAGCTAAACTGACAGGCAAATCATCCGGCGGCATCTCCGTGGGGGTCATTGAAGCTGTAACGGCACAGGTCAACACAAAAATCTATGATCCGCATTCTGACACGAAAATATTGAAAACCGCAGAACCACTTTCTAATTATACGGTTGGCAGAGTGCAGAAGGATTTCAACGGAGGAAAGACAATAATAGGCGGCATGGTGACAAGCACCATCAGGGCTCTTGATGCGGAAACAGAGGATTACTTCCATAAATCAGCAACAACCGGCGGTATTGATCTTACCAGGTACTTCGGTAACACAAACTACATTATCCGTCTGAGAACTGCTTTCAGTAATGTGACAGGCACGGAGGAGATGATTGCCGGCACACAGAGATCAGTGATACATAACTTCACACGCCCTGATGCTGACTATGTGGAATATGATGAAACACGAACATCCCTCAGCGGCTTCGGCGGCAATCTGATGGCCGGCAAGATTGGCGGCAACTGGCAGTTGCTCTACCTCTCTGCATGGAAGTCTCCCGGGTTCGAAGTAAATGATATCGGTTACATGCAGGTAGCTGACCAGTATATGGGAGTGGGTGTGATCAACTATAATATTTACAAGCCCTTCAGTGTCTTTAACAACATGAGCTTCGGCACGAATCTGATCCATATGCTGGATTTTGGTGGCACAATCAATGCCCTGGCGGTTTCACAGTCATGGACTGCCGTCTACCGTAACCAGTGGAGAACATTCCTGAGTGGCCAGCTTACGAGCCCCAAGACTGACAATACTATACTGCGGGGCGGACCTTCAATGAAGACCCCCGGTCAGCTCTATCTGAGTGCAAGCATTGATTCCGACTGGCGGAAGAAGCTCTCAGGCGACCTGAATTTCACCTATTACGGGACATTCAATGATATAAAGAGTAACTATAACCTTAGTTTCGAGCTTGAATACAAACCATTCAACACGCTGACGCTTAACCTTGAACCCTCATGGAGCACCACCATGAACAGGATGCAGTACGTGACCCGGAGAACTCTTGCAGGAGACCCACAGGAAAACAGGTATATCTTTGGTACTATCAATCAGAAAATCTACAGTATCTCAATCAGGGCAGATTATAATATCACGCCTGACCTGACCATCCAGTACTGGGGCCAGCCATTCTTCGGATCAGGCAGTTACAGGGAATTCAAGAGAATCACTGACCCACGGGCTGCCAGCATGGATGACAGGTATGAAATACTCGGATCAGGACAGATAGCCTATGCCATAAGGGACAGGCTTTACAGCATTGACGAGAATCTTGACTCCTCAGTTGACTATACCTTCGGCAACCCCAACTTCACCGTGAGTGAGTTTCTGCATAACTTCGTGATTCGCTGGGAGTTCCTTCCAGGGTCAACGGCTTTCCTGGTCTGGTCACAGAACAGGGATTACTACACCGGTTCAGGTATGTTCAATGTGAGCCGACAGTCACAAGACCTGTTCCGTAAGGCCAAACCATACAATATCTTCCTTATCAAGTTTTCCTACCGTTTCGGACTTCACTGATGCGTCAGGAGAGGCAGGCCTGGTAGAGGCAGGCCGGAAGAACCGGTCAGGAGAGACAGGCCCGGCACAAGAATGTTGGGGCCGGAGAAAGGTTGCAAACATCATCTCCTGCTCTCAGAACCTGCCGGGAAGAGCAGGCTACCCGGGGAAAGGCAGCAAACAACAGCTCCTGCTCTCAAAACCTGTAACCCAGTTCAAGGATCATAAATCTGCCCGGGCAGACAGCTCCCTTGCTGTCATAGAACTTTGTATCAAGTATGTTCTGAATTCCCAGATCAACAGATATTTTTTCAAGGAAGACGCGTGATAGCCTCAGGTCTACGGTTACATATGCCGGGTAGCGATCACTGCCGATAACCTCGTCAAAGATGTTCTGGTCATTGGCCCACATGGCACCCTGGTAGCGTGCCACCACTCCGGTATTGACGAAGCGGTTCCTCCAGCGCGCAGTGAGCGACAGCGTAGACGATGGCACATCAGTGAGATGGTTGCCAGTCAGGTCAATGGGATCAGCGGCATCAAGCGGCCTGTAATCAGATATCACCGAATAACTGTATCCATATGTAGCACCCAGCATCAACGAGGGAGTTACGGGATAGCTTAATTCAGCCTCTGCTCCGGTGATCTCAACCAGCGGGATATTTGTCCTGACCAGTATGGGCCTTAAACCGTAACCCATATCTATTGAATCACCCGTATTCACATAATAGAGGAAGTCTTTGCCGGTCGAGTACCATGCCGAGACGGAGGCTTTGAGCCTGCCGGCGACCGTAAAGTCGCCACCAGCCTCGAAGTTTGCAAGGTATTCCGGGGTGGCCTCCGGGTTCGCAAGTTTGAACCCGCCCCTGATACGCCCTGACCGGCACAGGTCATCAAGCACTGACGGACGGAATCCACGTCCGGCCGAAACATAAAAGCGCATGCCGGGAGAAGGGGTATAGTTGACGGCCAGCTTCGGGCTGACAGCACCCCAGGTAACATTATCCATCTCACGGTCTTCAATATTCCTCATAAAAACAGTCTCGGCTGAAGGGGTATCTATAAAGAAAGCCCCGTCACGAAACATTGAGAGATCATACCTGAGTCCGGCAGTAACTGTCAGACGCTCAGGCACTAAAGTGATGGCATCCTGGGCATAAAAGCCTGTGTTGAGCATCCTGCCCCGGTTATTAACTATATCGGTTGATGTATAATAAACATCGGCAGCATCAACGCTTCCAGCCTTGAGGTCAATTCCGGCCGAGATCCTGTGACGGATTCCCGCCTCCATGGTAACAGATGAAAGCAAACCTGCATCAACCCTTTCTGACAGCACCTTGTACCATGTGTAATCATCCTTCATGTATTCATTGACCTTTTTGTAGTCCTCCCTCAGCCAGTAAAGGCTCACATCAGCCGATAAACGGTCACGTTCAAGGCTGTACCTGGTCCTGAACTGGTAGGTATCATGGTCAGTGGTGTTTCCATGTTCCTGCCACACCACCTCACCGGCACCGCGCCTGTCATTGTAAGCTATGAAATCGGCCTCCATGAACTCTCCCTTCCTGATGTTGTAACCGGCTTTGAGACTGCCGGAGTATTCCTGCATGTCTGATGCCACAATATAGGGATTTGCTGCCCTGTCGTACTCTGACTGGGTTATGTATCCGTCACTCTGACGGTAGAATCCGTTTATGAGGTAATAAAATCCCCTCTCCGTGCCGGGGTTTAGTTTCTGACCGAGGCTTAAACGTCCCGAGAAGGTGTTGTAAGTGCCGTATCCTGCCGTAGCCCTGCCGGTGAGCGCTCCTTCCGGTCTGCGGGTAATAATATTGACAGCCCCTCCCATGGCGTTGCTGCCGTACATTGATGAAGCCGGTCCCTTGACCACCTCTATCCTGTCAACCATTGCCGGATCAAGAAGGTTCCAGTTAACCGATCCGCCGTCTGACTTGTTAACCGGCACCCCGTCAATCATCACCAGCACCCTGGCCTGCTCATTGCCGCTGAGGCCTCGCATGGTTACGGTCGACTTATGGGAGAAGATCCCGAAAGAACGACTGATGTTCAGGCCCGGAACCGTTGCCAGTATCTCATCCACGCTTGTGACGGGCCGTGACTCGATGGCGGCAGAGCTAATCAGGGTAACGCGTGCCGGCACGTCTGCAATACAGCTTGCACCACGGTTTGCGGTCACAACCACCTCTCCGGCATTGATATACTCCTCTTCAAGTGCAAAATCAACGGTGATGGTTCCTCCGTCAGTGACTTCAATGCTCTCCATAAGAGTGGAGTAACCAAGAATCCTTGCCTCCACAATGTGGGTGCCGGCCGGTACCTTTTCAATCCGGAAAACGCCATCAATGCCGGTGGTCACTCCCCTTATCCCGTCAAGTATGACTGCAACGTTCTGAAGAGGGCGGCCATCCGGGCCGCCGGTGACCCTGCCCGTAATAGTGCCCTGGGCAGAGACACCGGCAGCAAAAGCCAGAAAGAGTATTGCAGAAAATATTAATTCTTGAAACTTCACTTTTGTTGTATTACATGGCTTTATTTCTGGATCTTCACGGCAATCTCCATCTCGCCTGTCGGTGTTTCGTCAGAACGGATGACCTTTATAAGGCCATACCTCCCGTCAGCGGTGCGGAAGGGCACCACCTTGCCGGTATAGGCGTATTTCGATTGTCCGCTTACACTGCCGGGCCTGTAGGCATTCACCAGCAGGCTGTCATTGGCCGCAAGATCAAACTGCACGGGTGTGATCAGGTCATTGTCAGAGGTGTAATAATCATACATCGTCTGGTTCCGCACGCTCCATGAGCCAAACAACGGGTAGTATGTCAACGCTGAGGAGTAGGCAGGACAGGTAAGTGTGGGTGACGAGTTTCCTGAGGTAAGATACCAGAAGGCAGCCATGTCAACCTCTGCCTCATGTCCGGACACGCCTGCAGCATCCCAAGCCATCCCCGAATGCAGATCTGCGAAGTGCGGAAGGGTAGTGTTGTCTTGCAAGCCGATCCGTATGGACGGATGGTAGTGTATCTCGCTCCAGGCTGATCCTGCTCCCTTCAGTACCGTGAGGGATACCGATGCCGTATCACGGTACGAGTTCATTACAGAGAACACCCACTGTTCAACCTGACCGTAACCCCTTGTATAGGTGAGAGTTGTATCCAACCCGCCATAGCTGATATACATGCCCTTATCAACCTCCGTCACAGCTACACCGTCAGAGATCCTCTTAACAACCAGGTTGGTAATGGCGCCACCGCCACCAGATACAGAAAGGCCAAACCTGAGGACTCCTCCCGGTGCCACTGCCGAGCCGTCAGCTATGAACTCACTGCCTGACTTAAGCAGCACCAGGGGAGTGGTCTCAGGCTCTTCCGGCACACAGCCGGCAGCAGCCAGGACGAAAAGCAGTGCAATGGTCTGTACCCTTTTCAGCATGACATGATTATTTCGTCCTGATCAGGAATGTAACTGTTCCGTTTATTCCCTGCTCAACAGCGGTGGCAAGAAGAAGGCCATATGTGCCATCCTCTGTCCTGAATGCCCATACCTGCCCAACCTGCACATCTTTTGCCTTTTTGCGTGCATTATCGCTGTCAAAGGAGGTCTCAATGAGTGCGTCACCGTCCTGCACAGCCTCAAACTGATCCGCTGTCAGGGTTGTCTGAAAGAAGTATGTGGTGTTCTTGACGGTCCAGTTGTCAGGCATATCATCGCCGGTGAAAATATCCCTGATGCCTGAACCCGGTGAGGCAAGAGCCATGTTGTTGCCCGTCTCTGCCTCATAGAAGCACAAAATGTCAATAACTCCGGGATTATCAGCTGCCTGGCTCATCGTATAGGTTTTGTTCTGCCCTACTGAATAAAAACCGGGAACCGTAGGATTCGACTGCGCACCAAGCATAATGGAACGGTCTTCCGGCTCCTTTTCACATCCTGTAATCACTGCAGCCATTAAGGGAAGCAGAATTAAAATGACAAATCTTCTTCTCATGATAATCTTTTCCTTTTATTCGTTATGTATTTTTTTTCATATCGACGGCAAAGATAACAGGTGCTTCTCACAAATAAATGATTCATATCATATTTTCATCATTTGTTAAACGATGCTGGTACAATTTTTGATGTTTGTAAGTCAGAAGGCGCCTCTTTATTTAAGTTGTTAACCTAAACTTTGAGATATGAAGAGGAATAGAGAAAATGTTCCCGGTTTTGATGATATTATCTTCCGGGACCGCAACAAGGAGTATGGTGCCTATGATCTCCGCCGGCGTTATGCTTCTACAATGAGTATCTCCCTTGTTGCAGGACTACTGCTTGGCGCCTCATTTTTCCTGGTGCCGTATTTCGCCTCTGATCACCAGGAGGTTAAGCCGGGAGAGGTGATAAACGTTATCGCTCTTCCTGACGCTTCACTGCTGACGCCGCCGGTGCCGCCGGAGGCTCCTGCAGCCCCGAAGGCTCCGGCAGAATCAATGAACAACTTACGGTTTGTCCCCCCGGAAGTGGTGGTGGATGAACAGGCCTCCGGCGAGGGGGTACTGCCTGCTGACATTCTTTACCGTGACATCACTGACGGCGTGGCTGAAGGGGAGGTCCCTGTTGACCTGACACAAGCAGATCCTGTTGCTCCCGTTGAGCCTGAACCATATGTGATTGTCCAGGAGATGCCGTCATTCCCGGGAGGCAAGGAGGCGTTGCTGCAGTTCATCGGCCAGAATGTTGTATATCCGCAGGATGCCATTGAGAACAGGATACAGGGCACGGTAATGCTCAGGTTCGTGGTGAGCAGCACGGGTGAGGTGACCCGTGTTGAGGTCACCCGCAGTGTTGACCCGCTGCTTGACAGTGAGGCACTGAGGGTTATAGGTAGCCTGCCCCGATGGAAGCCCGGCAGGCAGGACGGCAACCCGGTCCCTGTCTGGTTTTCCGTCCCGGTGGTATTTGTGCTCAGATAGAATTCCGGCCTGGTTTTCCGTCCCGGTGATATTTGTGCTCAGATAAAGTTCCTGTCAAGAAATTCCTGGAATTTTTCGCGGTACTGATCGGTGACTGGTATGCGCACCTCGCCATAGACTATGCGGCCACGCTCAATGACCTTCACGGTCTCCAGGCTGACTATATATGAACGGTGAATGCGCATGAACCGGTCCTCCGGCAGCCTGGCCTCCAGCGCCTTCAGGGTCGACAGCGACAGGACAGGCTTCTTCTCTCCCCTGAGAAAAATCTTTACATAATCCTTGAGACCCTCAATGTAATGTATCTCTGAAAAATCGATCCGCCTGATCTTGTAATCACTCTTGATAAAGAGAAACTCATTCCTGACCTCCAGTGAAGGCAGCTCCTTTCTCCCAAGATCAATCAGCTTCTCCGCCTTCTGAACAGCCTTGAGGAACTCGGCATAACTGAACGGTTTCAGAAGGTAGTCAACGGCATCAAGGCGGAAGCCTTCAAGGGCATACTTCTCATATGCCGTGGTAAAGATGACCTTCGGTCCCCCACTGATGACCCCGGCCAGCTCGGTGCCGGTCAAATCAGGCATCTGGATGTCAAGAAGAACAAGGTCAACATCAGACGACTTGATGAAGGCTACCGCCTCCACTGGATTGTCAAACACTCCTGCCAGCTCCAGGAAAGGGGTCTTCTCAACATACTCCTTCACCAGCTGTAACGCCAGCGGCTCATCATCAATTGCAACAACCCTTATCATTAGCTTAGCGGTTTAGCTCCCTATCCTCAGTTCCACGGTAAAGACCTGCTCCTGCTCATCGATCTTCAGTTCATGCCTTCCCGGGTAGAGCAGTGCAAGTCGCTTCCTTACATTTTCAAGTCCTATGCCTGATGCTGCCCTGGGGGCGTCAGGGCTGAGCCTGGTGATGCTGTTGGAAGCACGAAAGAATATCTCCCTGCCGACAGCCATAAGAGAGATGTCAATAAATGAGTTGCCGGCATTGCTCACACCGTGCTTGAAAGCATTCTCAATGAACGGGATGAAGAGCAGCGGCGGCAGATCCTGATCCTCATACTCCTCCGGGAAATCGACAGTGAGCCTGACACGGTCACTCATCCTTAATTTCATCAGGTCAATATATCCCTTCATGAACTCAATCTCATGACTGAGCCTGGTATTGCCCTGTTCCGATTCATAGAGCATATACCTCATCATCTTCGACAGGCTGAGCACCGCCTCCCTGGCGTCATCCTGGTTGATGGCTATCAGTGAATAGATATTGTTGAGAGTGTTAAAGAAGAAGTGTGGGCTGACCTGGTTCTTGAGCAGGGCCAGTTCAGAATTAAGCTTCTCACGCTCCAGCTCCTTTATCTCCTCCTCTTTCCTGACGGCGCTTTCGGCATACCGTATTCCAACTGCAAAACCTGAGACAAGGAATGATGTGATGAAGAAATTATAAAGAGCCATGCCTCCTCCGCGGTGTCTGTTACGTTCATCATGGGGAAGCTTCTGTTCCATCTGACTGATCCGCTCCCTGACCTCCGGGGGCGGGGCAAAGAGATTCTGGTAAAACTTGCCCGAGGCATATCCCAGTACCACTATCAGCGCCGCTGCCAGGAGAAGGAAGAGCAACCATTTTTTCTTCTGCGCCAGTCGGGGCACAAGCCAGAAATAGTTCGTGTAAAACAGAACCAGAAACACCAGCGTATTGAAGAGCACAATCTTCGTTGTGCGTCCGTCATTGAATAGACCTCCCGAAATGAGGAACTGTGGAAGAATAAACAGTATGATCCACCCCGTCAGATGGAGCAGCACGGGCAGGTACCTTCGTTTTCTTATTGCAATCTCTTCTGTCATATATGCTCTTCAAAGCTAATCAATCCCGACGAATAATCATTCAAATCTCAGGGCATCAATCGGGTCAAGCTCTGAAGCCCTGCGGGCAGGATACCAGCCGAAGAAGACGCCTATCACAGTACATACAACAAACGCCAGTATGACTGAGCTCCACATCACACTTATGGGCCACGAGGTGAAAGCCTCAACCACCGCAGAAGCAGTAAAGCCAATCACGATGCCTATCAGCCCGCCAAAGACGCTGAGCAGTATTGATTCAATGAGAAACTGAAGCAGTATGTCAACACTCCTTCCTCCTATTGACATCCTCAGGCCTATCTCTCTTGTCCGTTCGGTAACGGAAACATACATTATATTCATAATGCCTATTCCGCCGACCAGAAGTGATATTCCTGCGATGGCGCCCAGCAGTATGGTCAGTA
>CAZVLJ010000065.1:0-15093 GCA_964627825.1 uncultured Rikenella sp.
GAATGACGAGTTGAACATGCCGGTATTGGGGTCAGTAAAAAGCTGCCTGACAATGGGGTGGGGATTTTCGCCAAAGACAAGCATCTCCACCTCGTCAGGACTGACCCCGAGGCCTGTCTTGCGGTAAGTCTTGTCCATCAGCTTCTCGGAAAGCATCTGCTGCCATACCTGTTCCCTCAGGCTCTGCATCATCTCATCATTCACCTCTGAGGTGCCTGACATCTTATAGATATCAACAAGGTCCTGCACACGGGCTTCATAATCCTGGTATGATACTGTCTCCCCGTCAATAAGTGCCAGCTGATAATATTTGTCTGCCTTACGGCGCTGGGAGGTATTGTTCCCAAAGAAATCACTTACTACAAAAAGAAGCAGGGAAACACCAATCACTATTGCAACAAGCGGACCCGCCTTCTCTCTCAAATCCTGAAGTATTGCCATCTGAATACTATTTAAATAATGAATTTAGCTCTTGAAAAATACAGGCGACAAATATAACAAAAATCAGTTAAACAAAAGGATGCGCTCTCTTCTCATTAAATTTAACTTCCGGTAAACATGATAATTCTCATTTTTAAGGTACGGCACAGGGGAAGTTAATATATTGGAAGAATAAAAAATGAATAGCCATGTCCAGGAATCTGAGAGGCCTATCATCCAGAAAAAGCCTTGTTGACAGCTTATACGAGAGTATTGCCGGAGCATGTCAGGAGGGTGAAAATCATACTGAGGAGATGTTGACAGCGACCGCCGGTGAGTATATGACAGGCGATGCGGCCGTCCTGAGCGCCAGCTCCTTTTATGATTTTATGCAGCCTGCCTTTCATGGAAAGAAGGTCTTCATGTGTGACGGCACAGCCTGCCTGACATCTGGGAAGAGTGATGAGGTAAAACGAAGCCTTCTGAAAAGATACAATGAGAATGAGATTGGCGTCATGACCTGCCTGGGTCACTGTCATTCCAATAATGCTTTCATGGTTAACGGGGAGATACGTCTCTGCGAAAGCGGTGATCATCCCGGTGCCGTGAGAGTAAGCTCCAATGCCGAAATGCCGGCTCTGCTAACACCTGCGGGTGATATCGGGGAGTACTATAAACTTGCAAAATTGTGGGTTGGCAGGGGTGAGGATGCCCTGAAGGAGCTGGAGGTGTCAGGGTTGCGGGGGCGCGGTGGCGCAGGCTTCCCGTTTCATGTCAAGGTTCGCTCCTCACGTGATACCGGGGCTGACAGGAAATATGTGGTATGCAACGGTGATGAGGGTGATCCGGGAGCCTTCTCAGACAAATGGTTGCTTGAGGAGAGGCCTCACTCTGTACTGTTCGGGATGCTGATGACCGGCATCATCACTGGCGCTGATACGGGAGTGGTATATATAAGGGGTGAGTACCCGGTGGCAGTGAGAAGGGTACGGGAGGCTGTCAGTCAGCTTGAGGCTGCCGGCATAACTACCGGAGAAGGTGATGATCCGGTCACCGGGTTCCGCTTTCATGTGGTGGAGGGCTCAGGAGCATATATCTGCGGTGAGGAGACCTCGCTGCTCAACTCTATAGAAGGACTGCGGCCGGAGGTGCGTACACGCCCGCCCTTCCCGGCAGTGTATGGTCTCTTCGGCAGGCCGACGGTGCTCAGCAACGTGGAGACATTTGCCAATATCCACTATATCCTGGAGGAAGGGGGCAGAGCCTGGGCTGTCATGGGCACGGAGAAGTCGCCCGGCACCAAGCTTGTATCGCTTGACGGCGCCTTCAACAGGGCCGGACTGCTGGAGGTGAAGATGGGCACACCGCTAAGGACAGTCATAGACGTGATGGGCGGAGGAACAAGATATCCCGTCAAAGCTTTCCAGGTGGGAGGTCCACTCGGTGGCCTGGTGCCGGCATCGAAAATTGATGATCTGACACTTGACTTTGAGTCGTTCGCCCGTGAGGGATTCCTTCTTGGCCATGCCGGCATAGTCTCTGTCCCTGAAGATTTTCCAATAATCAGGTTCCTTGAGCATCTCTTTGAGTTTACCAGAAAGGAGTCGTGCGGCAAGTGCTTTCCCTGCAGACTGGGTTCAGCCCGTGGCCTCGAGCTGCTCTCCGGGGCCGCTGTCAGGGGAGAGAAAATTGACCGTCAGCTGTTTGATGATCTCCTGGAGACGATGCAGCTTGGTTCGCTCTGCGCCCTGGGAGGAGGATTGCCACTGCCGGTGAAGAATGCACTTCAATACTTCAGTATTGAACTGAAGGATTATTTCACAACTGAGGAGGCATGACCATGGAGAAGATTGCATTTATAGATAACAGACCATATGTGATTGAGGAGGGGGAGACCATCCTTGAGTTTGTTAGAAGGAACGCCGGCCGGGAGGTTATCCCTACCCTCTGCCATGCTGATAACCTTGAGAACTACGGCTCATGCCGCATCTGTTCAGTGGAGGTGACCCTGAAGGAGGACGGGCCCGGAAGGGTGATGGCATCATGCCATACGCCGGTGGCTCCGGGATATTATATTTATCCTTCCACTGAAAGGATACAGAGGCTGCGCAGGAATATCCTGGAGCTGGTGCTCTCAGAGTATCCACCGGAGAGACTCAGGCCGGAGCCCGGGATGCTGCCGACGGAATTTCAGAGGGTGGTGGCCGCAGCCGGCATGAATGAAGTGCGTTACCAACGGAAGGTCACCGTTCATGAGAAGGACAGGAGCAGACCATATGTCTGGTCAGACCTGACTGAATGCATTAAATGCTACCGGTGTGTCAGGGCATGTGATGAGCTGCAGGCTGAACACGTGCTGGGCATATTCGGAAGGGGTGACGGCAGCCGGATAATCAAGGGCTTCGATGCCTCCTTCCATGATTCACCATGCGTGTCATGCGGTGCATGCGTGCAGACCTGCCCCACCAATGCACTCTCTGACCGTTACTCTGCCAAGACGCTTAAGGCTGACACCATAGTACGCACTACCTGTACCTACTGTGGCGTTGGATGCAACCTTGACGTGAAGGTGATTGACGGGGTGGTGAGGGGCATCCAGGCCCCGCTTGACGGTGCTACCAACAGGGGACATACATGTGTCAAGGGCCGGTATGCCTTTGAGTTCTATAACCACCCTGACAGGCTGCGTTCACCCATGGTGAGAAAGAACGGGGTGTTGACGGAGGTATCGTGGGATGAAGCATATGACTATACGGCCCGCAGGTTCAGTGAGATAAAGGAAAAGTTTGGCCCGGATGCGCTGGCAGGCATCTCCTCGGCAAGGTGCACCAATGAAGAGAATTACCTGATGCAGAAGTTTTTCAGGATAGTAATGGGCACCAACAACATAGACGGTTGCGCCAGGGTGTGTCATGCGCCCACTGCCATGGGTATGCAGTGGGCTTACGGCACAGGCGCTGCAACCAACTCAATTGATGAAATGTACAAAACGGGTTGCATCCTAATTATTGGTGCAAATCCATCGTCGGCCCACCCGGTGACCGGAGCACGCATCAGAGCCGTGGTTGAATCAGGCACACCCCTGATTATCATTGATCCGCTGAAGATAGAGATAGCCAGGCTGGCAAAACACCATCTGCAAATCAATCCCGGTTCAAATGTGGCGGTGCTGAACCTCTTTGCCTATTATCTGCTTGTTGAAGGACTTCTTGACGAGGAATTCATCGCGGGCAGAACTGAGGAATGGGAAGATTTCAGGCGATACCTTAATGCGCTTGACATTGAGGAGATGGAGAGGATCTGCGGGGTGGACCGCCAGCAGGTGAGGGCTGCCGCCATTGAGTACGGTTCGGCGCCGTCAGCCATGGAGTTTCACGGTCTGGGTGTCACCGAGCACTGGCAGGCCACCAAGGCAATCACGCTCATCTCTAACATTGCCATGATGACAGGCAATATAGGCAGGGAGGGTACCGGGGTCAATCCGCTGCGAGGCCAGAACAACGTGCAGGGTGCAGCTGACATGGGTATCCAGCCCCACCAGGGCGCCGGTTATCTCCCTGTCACCGATCCGGCCAGCATTGCGCTGTATAATGCCTATTACGGTGTAGAGCACCCGACTGTTCCGGGCTACCGCATCCCGGAGATGTTCGTTGCCGCCGCCAGGGGTGACCTGAAGGCGCTGTGGATAATGGGAGAGGATATACTGCAGACTGATCCCAATACCTGTCATGTGAAGAGCTCGCTTCAGGGTCTTGACCTGCTGGTGGTGCAGGAGCTCTTCATGACCGAGACGGCCCGCATTGCTGATGTCATTTTCCCGGCATCATCCTTTCTGGAGAAAGAAGGTACCTTCACCAACGGCGAGAGAAGGATACAGAAAGTGCAGAAGGCTGTGGAGCCGCTTGAAGGAACCAAACCCGACGGGCAGATAGTGGTTGACATGATGAACAGGATGGGTTACCCGCAGAAGGGTTATTCGGCCGATATTATACTTAAGGAAATAGCCGGCATCGTGCCATTTTTTAAAGGTGTGAGATGGGATGAGCTTGGCACCAGCGGTAAGCAGTGGCCTGTCAGTGAAGACGGCACTGACACAAAAATCATGCATGCCGAGACATTCAAACGTGGGAAGGGCAGGTTCCATTCATGGGACTATGACATCTCCCCGGAACTGAATGAGAATGCCGCACGATTTCCCTATATCCTGACTACAGGGCGTCTCCTTGAACATTACAACAGCGGCACCATGACGCGGCGCACACCAAACAGCGAGCTTGTAACGGAGGATATACTTTTCGTCCACCCGCATGATGCAGAAACCAAGGGTCTGGTGAGCGGTGATTATGCAAGAATCTTCTCCGCCCGCGGCTTAACCACCATGAAGGTAAAAGTGACAGATGTTGTCAAGCCGGGCGTGATCTATACCACCTTCCATTTTCCGGAGGCTGCAATCAATTTCCTTACCAGCGGGATAGGAGATGAATTTACCCTTACTCCTGAATACAAGGTGGTGGCGGTTGATTTTGAAAAATCACACTACGGGATCTTTACCCGCGCAGAATGCCGGACAATCATAAAAACTGATTAAAAAATCAAAACTACCCCTAAAAAACAGGGGGTTGTCAACAAAAAACACATAAAATATCAAAAAATACCCCCAAAAATAGGGGGTGTATTCTGAAATGATCTATTTTTGACAAAAAATCAGATCATGGCAGAATTACGTTTTAGTGCATTAAAGGAGCTTTTCAGCAGGGAGCCTGTTGAAGTATCTGTTCCGGCTGCGCCGGTTTCCAACTATTTTTCAGAGAATGTATTTGACAAGCAGAAGATGGAGCGTTACCTGAGCCGTGAGGCTTACAGGGCGGTGATGACGGCAATTGATGAGGGTACGCCCATTAACAGGCAGATAGCTGACCAGGTGGCTACCGGCATGCAGGCCTGGGCTATGGAGCATGGGGTGACTCATTTTACTCACTGGTTCCATCCGCTGACCGATGCCACTGCCGAGAAGCATGACTCATTTGTCGGGCGGGGAGAGATGGGCTCCATCATTGAGATATTCTCAGGCGAGGTGTTGGTGCAGCAGGAGCCTGACGCATCGAGTTTTCCCAGCGGTGGTATAAGGAATACCTTTGAAGCAAGGGGTTACACGGCCTGGGATGTATCGTCGCCGGCATTCATAGTGGGCAACACGCTCTGTATCCCTACAGTCTTCGTGTCATACACCGGGGAGGCGCTTGACTACAAGACCCCGCTTCTCCGTTCGCTGGCCGTACTGGATAAAGCTGCCGTGGAGGTGTGTCACCTTTTTGACAAGGATGTAAAGAAGGTTATTGCCACGCTGGGATGGGAGCAGGAGTATTTCCTTATTGACGAGGCGCTTTATTATGCCAGGCCTGACCTGATGCTGGCAGACCGCACCCTGATGGGGCATCCTTCTTCCAAGGATCAGCAGCTCTCCGATCATTATTTCGGCTCAATACCTGACAGGGTAAAGGCATTCATGAAGGAGTTCGAATTTGAGGCCTACAAGCTGGGTATTCCTGTGAAGACGCGTCATAATGAGGTTGCTCCCAACCAGTTTGAGTGTGCCCCGGTCTTTGAGGAAGCCAACCTCGCCGTTGATCATAACCAGCTGATAATGGATGTGATGCGGCGGGTGGCCCGGAAACATAAGTTCAGGGTTCTGTTCCATGAAAAACCCTTTGCTGAGGTCAACGGATCGGGTAAGCACAGCAACTGGTCAATGATGACTGATACTGGCGTGAATCTGCTCTCTCCCGGCAAGAATCCGAAGACGAACATGCAGTTCCTCACCTTTCTTGTAAACGTGGTCAAGGCTGTCAATGATAACCAGGAGCTGCTTCGCGCCAGCGTGACCAATGAGAACAACTCATACAGGCTGGGTGGTCATGAGGCACCGCCGTCAATAATATCTGTATTCCTGGGAAGTTATCTTTCTGACATTCTTGACAGCATTGCCAGCAAGGTGAAGGATAAGAAGATGACACCGCAGGAGAAGACGGAGATAAAGCTTGGCATTGGCAAGATACCCGGTATCTTCCTTGACAATACTGACCGCAACCGGACCTCGCCCTTTGCCTTCACCGGCAACAGGTTCGAGTTCCGGGCCGTGGGCTCGTCGGCTAACTGCAGCTCCGCCATGATAGTGCTCAATGCAGCCGTTACCCGTCAGCTCAAGGCATTCGCCGATGAGGTCAATGCCATTACCGACAGGGGAAGGAAGCGTGACGAAGCTATCTTCCAGGTACTTAAAAAGTGCATTATAGACTCCAAAAGGATACGGTTCGAAGGCGACGGGTACAGCGCGGAATGGCATAAGGAGGCTCTTCGCAGGGGTCTCTCCGCGGAATCCAGCGTGCCCGGGACGCTGAAGGCATACACCACCCCGGCATCGCGCGAGACACTCATTGGCACAGGCGTGCTTACCGAACGCGAGCTGGAGAGCAGGGTGGAGGTGGAACTGGAGAAATTCACCAAGAAACTGCAGATAGAATCGCGTGTCCTGGGTGATCTGGCAATAAACCATATAGTTCCCACTGCGGTAAGTTACATGACCTCGCTGGTGGATAATGTCAGGGGGTTGCGGGAAATATTTGATGACAACGATTTCCTGCGTCTGGCGGGCGCACGCAAGGAACTCATAGTGACAATCTCTGATCATATTTCCATTATAAAAAAGCTGGTCAGCGAGATGATAGATCAGCGCAGGAAGGCAAATGTTATTGATGATATCTGTAAGAAGTCAATTGCCTATGAATCACAGGTCAAACCTTACCTGCAGGAGATCAGGACTCACATTGACAAGCTTGAGCTGGTGGTTGACAATGAGCTGTGGCCTTTGCCCAAGTACCGCGAGCTTCTTTTTACCAGATAGCAGTTTTTTTTCCATGAGGTTTTTGGTTGGTAATGCCCTTCATAAGGAGGGCATTATTTTTGCTGCCGGTCATGGGTGACGGTACTTAATGAATCATCGGTACGTTAACATAAATAATTACTTTTGCATAAACCAATATGGCGGTCAGAATGAACAGAACAATTGCTCTTATAATAATAGTTGCCCTGATGTTTCCCTCCCTGCTTCAGGCACAGAAGCAGAAGACCGAGCGTGCCTATGCCGCTTATGAAGCCGGCAGCTATTACGATGCAATAGACCACTTCAAGGATGTCTATTCCAAGACACGCGACAAGCAGCTGAAGGCAGAGATGGTCTTTATGGTATCAGAGTGTTACCGGCTGATAAATGACCCTAAGAATGCTGAGTTGTGGTACAAGAGGGCGGTCAGGTCGCCTTTCCCGAAGCCTGAGGCACAGTATTGGCTGGCAGATAGTTATAAGAAGCTGGGCCGTTACCCGGAGGCAATAGAGGAATTCAGGACGTACCGCCAGCTGGTTCCCGGGGACCCGCGCACCGAACAGCAGATACGTGCCTGCGAGCTGGCAATGGAGTGGCAGGCCTCACCGGAGGCATATAATGTGGAGGAGCTGAAGGATGTCAATTCAAGGGATTCTGATTTCGGTCCTGCCTATGCACGTGATGACCACGGGCTGGTATGGTTTACCTCTTCACGTGACGATGCCAGGGGCAACAAGGAACATGGAGCCACCGGCCAGAGTTTTACCGATATCTTTGAGACCAGGCTTGACAAGAAAGGCAAATGGAGCACTCCTGTGCCGGTTGATTTACTCAATACTGAGTTTGAGGATGGCACACCCTCCTTTTCCCCGGACTACACTGAGGTGTTCTTCACCCGGTGTGAAGCCGGCAAACGCGAGAGCAAGGGGTGTGTGATAATGTATTCAAGGCGTGAGGGAGTCAACTGGAGTGATCCGGAGAAGATAGAGCTGCTGGCTGACACGCTTGTTGCTGCTCATCCGGCCCTCTCTCCTGACGGCCAGACTCTCTACTTTGTATCTGACATGCCGGGCGGACGGGGAGGAAAGGATCTGTACCGCACTACCCGCACCTCGCCGGGCAGCCCCTGGTCACGCCCTGAGAACCTGGGCACTGATATCAATACCCGGGGCAACGAACTGTTTCCTTTTGTTCATGAGGATGGAACCCTTTACTTCGCTTCTGACGGCCATATAGGAATGGGCGGCCTGGATATCTTCAGGGCTGTCCCGCAGGGTGGCGACGCGTGGCTGGTCCAGAATATGAGGGCCCCGATAAACAGCCCGGCAGACGATTTCGGTATTACCTTTGAGAGCGGGGCAGAGAAGGGCATCTTCAGCTCCTCCAGGAAAGGCAGGACCGCTGATGATCTCTATACATTTGAGATGCCGCCTCTGCTCTTCAGCATCACCGGCCTCGTCAGGGATGAGAAGACAGGCCAGCCCGTTGAAGGAGCCGCCGTACAGCTAATAGCCAGCGACGGTGCCAACATGCAGACAGAGACCGGCGCTGCGGGTGATTTCAAGTTCACTCTCCGTCCGGAGGTAGATTATATCTTCCTGGCATCTAAGAAGGGATACCTTAACGGCAAGGAAAAGGAGACAACCAGGGGGCAGGACAAAAGTCGCGATTTCATGGCAACAATACAGCTGACACCCATTGACAGACCGATAGAGCTCCCCAATATCTTTTATGACTTCGGGAAATGGGACCTCAGGCCCGAGTCGATGGTATCGCTTGACAGGCTGGTGGAGACCCTCAATGACAATCCGAATGTAACCATTGAGCTTATGTCTCACACCGACTCGCGTGACACGGAAGAGTTTAACCTTGATCTCTCGCAGAAGAGGGCACAGTCTGTGGTTGATTACCTTATTGCCAAGGGTATAGCTGCCGACCGGCTCACTGCCCGCGGCTATGGCGAGACCAATCCGAAGGTGGTGGATCAGGAGATAATGGAGAACGCACCGTTCCTCCGCTCAGGAGCTACGCTTAATGAGCAGTATATCAATTCCCTGGCCAGCGAAGAGCAGAAGGAGATAGCTCACCAGATAAACCGTCGCACCGAGTTCAGGGTTTTACGGACCGATTACGAGCCGGCACAATAGAATGAACATTTGCCAGGCATCATGAATGACAGATCGCGCTACGCAAGTAGAGGAGTCTCCTCCGGCAAGGAGGAGGTACATGCTGCAATAAGTAAAATTGACAGGGGTCTTTTCCCAAAAGCATTCTGCAAGATCATACCTGATATCCTGGGGGGAGATCCTGACTGGTGCAACATAATGCACGCTGACGGAGCCGGCACCAAATCATCACTGGCCTATGTCTACTGGAAGGAGACAGGCGACCTCTCCGTCTGGAAGGGGATAGCACAGGATGCCGTGGTGATGAACCTCGATGACCTTCTCTGCGTGGGTGCCACTGACAATATTATTCTTTCGTCAACAATAGGGAGAAACAGGAACCTTATCCCGGGGGAGGTGATAAGGGCTCTGATTGAAGGGACGGAGGACTTCCTGGCCCGCATGAGAGATGCCGGAATAGGTATCTGGTCAACCGGAGGAGAGACTGCCGATGTGGGGGACCTGGTAAGAACAGTTATTGTTGATTCTACGGTCACGGCACGAATGCCCAGGGCCGCTGTGATTGACAATGCAAATATCCGTGCAGGCGATGTGATTGTTGGTCTTGCCTCTTTTGGCCGGACAACATATGAGGATGAGTATAACGGCGGCATGGGCAGCAACGGGCTGACCTCCGCACGGCACGACGTGTTCAGCAGCTATCTCTCGGGGCTATATCCCGAGAGCTACGACAGTGAGATACCATCATCACTGGTCTACAGCGGACCGATGCGGCTCACTGACTCCACCCCTGTCCCGGGAGTGGATGCGGGGAAGCTGGTGCTCTCACCCACCCGGACCTATGCACCCGTCATCAGGAAGGTGCTGGAGACAATGAGGCCCGTCATACATGGCATGGTGCACTGTTCCGGAGGGGGGCAGACCAAGATATTGCATTTCATGGATAACTTACATGTGATAAAGGACAACCTGTTCCCGGTGCCCCCTCTGTTTGAGCTGATACAGAAGAGCTCAGGCACATCGAGGGAGGAGATGTACCGCGTATTCAACATGGGTCACCGCATGGAACTGTATGTTGATGAGACCGATGCTGCAGCTATCATTGACATAGCCGCAAGCTTCAACCTTGAAGCTCGCATTGTGGGCCGGTGCGAGGCCGCCGCATGGCGCCGGCTGACTATCAGAACACCACACGGGGAATTTGTGTACTGACAGACTGCAATGCTGTATGCTCTGTGGGTACTGCTGACTGCCGACTGCCGACTGCCGACTGCCTACTGGACTACTGTCTCCCTGCAATCTGGCTCCTTCGCTAAAATGACCCACCGGGTCATTTTTTCACGCTCGGCCCTCTCTTGCCTATTGCCTTATAATGATTACCTTTGCACCCTGAAATTTGGCATCTGATGGCAAACAATATGATTCTTGAAAGGCTTCTTGGCGTCAAGAGCCGTTTTGTGGAAGTTGGGGAACTCCTGAACTCCTCTGACGTAATGACTGATATGAAGCGCTATATCAAGCTGAACAAGGAATACAAGGAGCTGAAACCGGTGGTGGAGGCATACGAGAAGTATAAAAGCGCCCTTGACAACCTGGATAGTGCCAGGGCATTGCTGGGAACCGAAAAGGATGAGGAGATGCGTGATATGGCAAAGGCTGAGATAGACAACCTCCTGGAAGCCATACCGGAGATGGAGGAGGAGATCAGGTTCCTGCTTCTTCCTGCTGATCCCGAGGATGAAAAAAATGCAGTAATGGAGATCCGTGCCGGCACCGGAGGCGATGAGGCCAGCATCTTTGCGGGTGATCTGTACCGGATGTACTCAAAGTATATAGAGTCAATGGGATGGAAGATGGATCTCAACTACTTTACTGAGGGAACGGCAGGGGGCTATAAGGAGATTGTCTTTGCGGTATCAGGCGACGGCGTCTACGGCATCCTCAAGTATGAATCGGGTGTACATCGTGTCCAGCGTGTACCGCAGACAGAAACACAGGGGCGCATTCATACATCCGCTGCTACCGTGGCAGTGTTGCCTGAAGCAGGCGAGTTCGACATTGAGATACGCAACGAGGATATCCGCAAGGACACTTACTGCTCTTCCGGCCCCGGCGGTCAGAGTGTCAACACCACATACTCAGCCATCAGGCTGACCCATGTCCCCACGGGCTTGGTGGTGACATGCCAGGATGAGAAATCGCAGATCAAGAACCTTGAGAAAGCCATGAGGGAGTTGCGTACAAGACTTTACAACCTTGAATATCAGAAGTACCTTGATGAGATATCACACAAGCGTAAGACAATGGTTTCAACCGGCGACCGGTCAGCGAAAATACGAACGTACAATTACCCGCAGGGAAGAGTGACTGATCACCGTATTAACCTGACCCTATACAACCTGGCATCCGTGCTTGACGGTAATATACAGGAGCTGATTGACAAGCTGCAGATGGCTGAGAACGCTGAGCGGCTGAAGGAGAGCGCTTACTAATCACTCTATCATGACACCAAAGGAGATTTATCAGCAGATACTGAAAAAGAGGTCCTTCCTGTGTGTAGGCCTTGACCCGGAGATATCGCGGTTACCCGTTTGCCTGGCAGGTTCGGATGATCCGATCTTTGACTTCAACCGGCGGATAATTGACGCCACCCATGAGTATGCTGTAGCCTACAAACCCAATTTTGCCTTCTATGAGTCGTATGGCCCGGCAGGAATGGCTGCACTTGACAAAACGGTGAGGTATATCAACAAGCTTGACACCGACATATTCATTATTGCAGACGCCAAGCGTGGAGACATAGGCAACACCTCGAAGATGTATGCCAGGGCAGTCTTCGGCGAGATGCCTTTTGATGCCGTTACGGTAGCACCCTACATGGGAGAGGATTCCGTTACGCCGTTTCTTTCGTATCCGGGAAGGTGGGCAGTAATTCTTGCACTCACATCAAACAGGGGAGCTGATGATTTCCAGTACCATACCGATAAAGGCCAGAGACTGTTTGAGAGAGTGCTGACAGTGTCACAGCGCTGGGGCACAACAGACAATATAATGTACGTTGTTGGTGCCACCAGGGCAGAAATGCTTGCCGATATCCGGAAGATCGTCCCGGATCATTTCCTCCTCGTTCCCGGCGTAGGCGCCCAGGGCGGAAGCCTGGAGGAGGTGGCCCGTTATGGCATGAACAGTCAGTGCGGGCTGCTGGTGAACTCATCCAGGGGAATTATCTATGCTGACAGCAGCGAGAATTTTGATACCACCGCCGGGGAGAAGGCCCATGAGATGCAGGAGGAGATGGCCCTCTACCTGGCGGGCAGGTTTAAGGTCTGACGACCAGTTGGCAGTACCAGTAGGCAGTACCAGTCGGCAGTCGGCACTAATATACGATCACTGCTGACTGTGGACTGTGGACTGAGGATTGATCTCCGCCTTCACCATCGTCCTGATGGGAGGAATGAGGGAAGCTGTGATACCCAGTAAGGAGATGCCGCAGCCGGCGATTATAAACGCATTACCTATACCGATGGCGTCAGCAATGAATCCGGTAGCCAGCAGTCCTATCATGGATGGCAGAAGCGTGATACTGGAGTAAAGTGAGAAGACCCTTCCCAGTGCAACCGGATCAACCATTGTCTGCACAATTACCGTAAAGGAGCCTGAATACATGGTCATGGTGATGCCGCCAACCATAGTTATTGCAGCAAATATTGCAAAGCCTGACGGGGGCAGGAGTCCGGAGAAGAGAAAAGTCAGCCCCAGAACCAGGTAGGTCAGGTTGATGAGCACAACCTTATAATTGTTTAATCTTTTGTATCCGATTACAGCTCCCCCGATGAGCATACCTATTCCCCATGCTATCTCCACTATACTCATCATGTAGGTGTCGCCCTTGAAGTGTTCGAGAGTCATCAGCGGGAAGAGTGCTGCCACAGGCATTATGAATGTCATTGCCGTCAGTGCAAGGATGAACAGCCACAGCAGTCCGGGTTTGCTGTATATCTCCCTTAGTCCTTCAAGCAGTTCCCTGCCAAGATGAGGAGAAACTTTCTCTCCCTTCTCGGGGTCTGGTATATGAACCATCAGCAGAGTTATTACTGCTATGATGGCTCCCGCCACATCAATGAGCAGTATCCAGTGAAGCCGGAAGAGGCTGATAAGGAGTGCGGCCAGGGCAGGGCTTGCAATGGTGCTCACAGAGTGTATCATATTATTTATCCCGGCAATCTTCATCAGCTTGTCCTGCGGCGCCAGCAGGGGTACAGAAGCCTGCATGGCCGGCACATGAAAGGCCATGCCGGCAGAGCGCATCACAAGCAGGAGATAGACATAGAAGATCTTTGGCTCTGTGATAAAAAAGAGCGAGGCAAGCAGCAGCGTGCACAGCGCAATGAAAAGGTCTGAAAAGATCATTGTCCGCTTACGGTTCCAGCGGTCCACAAACACCCCGGTAAAGAGACCCAGTACCATCTGCGGCATCAGTGATGCAATGGTGGCATAGGCCAGCACCTCGGCCGAGCGGGTTTCAACGCTTAGCCAGAAAATGACCGCATAGCCAACCACATAACTGCTCAGCGTAGAGAAGAACTGACCGGAAAAGATGATTGTAAATACCCTTTTCCAGTCCGTTTTATCCTGTTTCAGATTATCCATTTCCCCGTAACAACAGAATTGCAAATATAATCTCTTTACAAACGCCTTTATATGTATGGAAGTTTACTTCCCCGGTCACTTTGTTCCTCAATTCTTTTGCTGATTTGTCAGTTTGTGCTTAAATTTGATAAGCTGCATTTCTAAAATTTCCGACCATGAAAGAAGAGTTTCTCCACTGGCTGTGGAAAAATCGGTTTTTTGAAGGCGGGAGCCTGTGTGACAGGGAAGCCGGGCCGATAGAGGTTATAACGCCGGGGGATTACAACCGTGATTCAGGGCCTGATTTTTTCAATACCAGGCTGATCATCGGCGGTACCGGGTGGGCGGGTAACACAGAGATACATATAAACGCCTCTGACTGGTACCGTCATGGTCATCACACTGATCATGCCTATGACAATGTGATCCTGCATCTTGTTCACAATGAGGACTCTGATGTTTATACTGCTTCCGGTCGGCGTCTTATCACCGCTCAGCTGCAATTTGATCCGGCGCTCTGGGAAAACTACCTGGGATTTGTCAATAATCCTTCCCCTCTGCCCTGCAGCGGACTGATAGGGATGACTGACGGATTGATAGTCAAGCGCTGGCTGTGCACGGTTGCTGTGGAACGCCTTGAGAGGAAGAGTGAAGAGATCAGGGAGGTGCTCGTAAAGACTGGCAACGACTGGGAGGAGACACTCTACCGTCTCATCTCACGGTATTTTGGTTTCCGGGTCAACACTGATCCCTTTGAGATGCTGGCCTCCCGGCTTCCGCAGAAGATCATAAGGAAGCACTCTGATAACCTTCTGCAGGTAGAAGCGCTTCTGTTCGGTACGGCAGGTCTCCTTGACGAGGCTCTCTTCCGGGAGGCGGTCAGGGACAGTTATTACCTGCTCCTTACCAGGGAGTACAGGGTGCTGCGGATCAAATATTCGCTTCAGCCTGTTGATGGGTGGCTCTGGAAATTCCACAGGCTCAGGCCCGCCAACTTCCCGACTGTCCGGTTATCACAGCTGGCTGCACTGCTCACGC
>CAZVLJ010000066.1:0-3322 GCA_964627825.1 uncultured Rikenella sp.
CGGTCACGATCAATATCACCAAGCTCAAGCATTATTGCTTCGCTGCGCCTGAGACCACAACCGTAAATCACACTCAATAATACCCTGTGCTTCTCATTCATGGGCGCTGACAGAATCCTCCTTACTTCTTCCTTGCTCAGGACATTAGGTAACCTGTGGCGAACACGCGGACGGGTGAATTCTCCCGGGTCAATCACATCACTATATATCTCTCTGTAAAACTTCTTTACCGCACTGATAAGCTGATTCTGATATGAATAACTCAGACCATTCGGCAGAATGTAATCATTAACCATCCGGACCAGGTCACCGGCATTACAGTCAGCTGCCTCCCGGGGTGCAACAAACTTCAAAAAGGCTTCCATCATCATTGTGTAGGTGCGGACCGTGGTCTCAGGAAACCTGCGCGCTTCCAGCCAGCTGCGAAACCTGTCAATGTCAGCACGTGCACCCTGACTGAGTACAACCTCCCTGAGAGAGGTTTTTTTCGCAGGGACACCGGACTTCGTACCGGGGGAAGGAGGGGAGGAGCATGCAGTTCCAGTGCCACTGCTTTCTGAACTCATTACTTCATTTTTGAGGTCATGATGCCCTGCCCCCTGCGAAGATTGTCCCAATGCTACTTCAGTGAATTCCGGCGGGATCGAAAAGGGCTGACCCGAAACTTTCCTTATGACCTTTTCTGTCTTCCCGCCGCCGCGATACCTGCTTACTGAATTCGTTTTCCTGAATGCAGTGTAATCAATGTATGCATACGGACTGAAGTTCTTAAAGAGCAAGGAGACAACATCCGGGGCATCAGGTATATGCCAGCAGTTTAACCTGTCGCTCCACCTGGCTCCGGGTAACATTCTTACTTTTTCGGTTAATTCCCTGTCTAACGGGAACCTGAGGGTGACACGAATTCCACCGTCGTGCAAAACCCTCTCGGCTGTGATTGTGATCATTATATGCAGCGATTTTTATTGTGTTCACAGATAAGTCTTTATAATGGTTGGATTGCCGGTCATCCGGTTGATTCGGCATAGGACCTTAATCCAGCTCGGTGTTCAGTGCAAATAAGGATTGATCAGAATAGGAGTTGCTCTCTGCGGGGGGAATAAGACCGGTCCGCCTATCTCGGGATTGGCTCCATGGCCTTCGCCGAAGCGGAGATTGGTGAAACAATCACCTGAGGGTCTTCTTTGCCTGTACCATGATAGGCCACGCCTAATTGCATTTAAGGAGGTTCATGAATCTATTGCGGGATAATCTAACTTCCAGTAATAAGAAGCTACTTGTCTGTTAACTGGCAATCATCAGGTGACTTGTTTGAAAACCGGAAACATCCTGATTAACGCCGAAGTGAATCTGAATCTGAATCGCGCATACTCTCAGATGAACCCTCCCTGAGCGACTCGGAACTGCCTTCCCGAAGTGACTCAGAACTTCCATCACGCATACCCTCCGAAGAGCTTCCACGCATCGCATCTGAATCAGCCTCGCGCTGCTCTTCAGAGGAACCATCACGCAAGCTGCCCGAGTCAGCCTCTCGCATAGTACCTGAGTCACCATCACGAAGAGAATCCGAATCTGCTACCTGGCTCATGCTCTTTAATCCTGATATGTGGTCGGCTCCTGCTTAACGGCTTCCTGCGGCTGATGATGCAACAACCGCAGTCGTCACACTAGCTATGATTGCCGCCTGAACCTGCGAAATGGTTTGCGCCAGAACATCTGAAACAGGACTCTCACTGACAAGCAGCTTCAGCCGTTCCTTGATCCGTTTGAACTCATCCCTATCATCAGCAAGAATTCTTTGCATATTACATGCTCTCACCAGGCTGGCCAACGCATTGATTTCGCCTGAAGCACACCTGCCTGCAAGAATCTCTCCCTTTAGTTCCCGAACCAGGTTGGCACGGGTGTAACTTTCATTAAAGAATGACAGCCGGTAGGGTATCAGCCCGAGAAACTTTCTAGTTTCAATCCGGAGAATTCTCTTGTCAGCCAATTCTTTAAGAATCTGCCACTTGTAGGTTCTGAACCGGTTTGCCAACCTCCTGATCCAGTAATCTGTCCTGCGGGCTTTGGGCGACTGCATCATAAAAGAAACCGCATCATTCAACGCCTGTGAGTGAAAGGCCCTTCCTGGTTTCAGTATCAGTTTTTTGTCGGTAATGGTTATAAGCCCCCGTTGTGTCAGATCCAGAAGGAGAGAGCCGGCCAGACCATGCTGAATATAAACGTGCGATAGCAGGAACCCACCCCTTGAAGGATGATGAGCAATAATCAGGAACTTCTCTGATATGGAAAAACTCTTTTCAGTCATAATTCTGTTGTTTGCGACTAGCATTCTGCTTCACCAGGGTATAGTGAGGAGAAGATGTCGATACCAAGTTACAAAATCAGGCAGGATGATGGTTAATGAGGTGAAAATTTGTTTCCCTTGATTTTGCCATATCTCGCTTTCGCGAAAAAAGATTGACAGGAGATTGTGTCTGCGAAGAGGTGCTCATGGTTAGCCCAGGGCAGAGCCTCTTTTCTTTCTGTCCTGATAAACTCGATATCACTCCTTTCCGCTGATTTACCAGTCATTTAAATCTTTGCGAGCCAATAATTTGACAAATATTTACTAACAAGCAAAATACTCCGTTTGGTCAGTCACACTGGAAGTATATTAGAAAGTTGATTTACAACGACTTTCACGCGACTGACAATAGATGACTTAGACAACACGAAATTTAGGATTTTATTTCGATTAAAACAAGAAATTTGACGGAAATTCACATTGCTCGGGAGACTCAATTATTCAGAGGGGAGATTTTTCTTTACTATATTAAGTTCGGGGGGGGGAATTAGATGCTTGATGTTTCAGTTTTGTGGCTGGGTAAAAATCTGTCTTCACATTATGCGAAACCGTACAGTCACAGGTCAGAAGTATAATAACCTTCAATGATAGCTTGCTTGCTAATGCATCTGATTGCATTTGGTGGGAACTGGTCCATGTCTGCAAATCGGCCTGTGCCGGAACAGGTACAGGTACAAGTGGTGGCGGTTGGTTGTATTGACTGTTTCTGGTAGATCAGAGAAACTGTGTGACGCCCGCAAGGACTGGGGAGATAAAGCCGGCAGTGGTCAGTATTTATTCTCTCTGGCTGAGCATACCAGCCCCACAATGCAGCTTATGGCGGTAGAGCTGTGTGGGGCTGTTGTGGTCAGTGAGTGCTTGCAGCAGATCAGGCCAGCCGGGTGACGCCCGTCAGGATCGGGACAGGGATACCTCATGATGCTTTTGATGAATTGTCGTGACGATTCAGATAACACGGAGAAGGAATGATGG
>CAZVLJ010000066.1:3422-12475 GCA_964627825.1 uncultured Rikenella sp.
GATGCTTTTGATGAATTGTCGTGACGATTCAGATAACACGGAGAAGGAATGATGGGTTCCGGGAGGAGACAGCTGTAGCTGCGTATGCAGAATTCTTCTGGCAGAACAGACCGGTGCCCGGCAACCGCATCCGGGCCGGAACAGACCGGTGCCCGGCAACCGCATCCGGGCTGGAACAGACCGGCGCCTGGTGACGCGCATCCGGGCCGGGGCGGAAGAATTTGTAGCTGCTTGTGTAGGATCCTTCTGGCAGAACAGACCGGTGCCCGGCGATTCGCATCCGGGCCGGAACAGATTGGTGGCTGGCGACAACCTCCAGGGCGGGGGGAGATGGTGGTGGTCAATGCGTGCTATTTGCGGATCAGATCTACCCGGCGGGCTAATTAAGGGCGGGGACCAACGGATGACAGCCATCGCCCCCGAATGCTTATGACAAATCCGGCCCGCCTGAGAAAATCCATGATGGCCATAGAGATAATGCCGGCAGTGGTGAGTAAGGTATTAAGGCGGATCATAGGAACCCGGTGGCACCCATTAATGCATGGGCAGAAAATACTGAACCGACCTCTGGCGAATTCTCCATACTGATCAGACCAGCCCCGCAAAACCCATGAAGGCCAGGGCAAGAATGCCGGCCGTCACAAGCGCTATCGGCGCCCCCTTCATCCCTGACGGAATATCAGCAAGCTCCAACTGCTCCCTGATGCCGGCAAGAATAACCAGCGCCAGACCAAAACCAATTGCCGTGGCAGCACTGTAAACAATGCCCTCAACAAGATTGTAATCCTTCTTGATAACCAGGATGGCAACACCCAACACCGCACAGTTAGTGGTAATAAGAGGAAGAAAAATCCCAAGTGCCTGGTATAGCGGCTGACTGATCTTCTTTAAAATAATCTCTACCATCTGAACCAGCGAGGCAATAACCAGGATATATGCAATTGTCTGCATGAAACCCAACCCGAGCGGAATGAGAACATACACGTAAATCAGATACGTCACCATCGTGGCCAGTACCATCACAAAGGTTACGGCACCGGCCATCCCCACAGAGGTGCTCACCTTGTTGGAAACACCCAGGAAGGGACAGACACCAAGAAACTGGGCAAGAACAATATTATTGACCAGTATCGCTGAAATGATAAGCAGAATGTATTCCATGACTTTCCTCCCTAAGCTTTGTTGATCTTGTTAACCACGGCAATCAGATACCCGAGGGCAATGAAAGCACCCGGCGCAAGTATAAAGACCAGAATGCCATCGCCCTCAATGAATTTGAATCCGGCAATGGCGCCACTACCGAGAATCTCGCGGATGGCACCCAGCACACCAAGTGCAGCCGTGAACCCAAGCCCCATCCCGGCCCCGTCAACCACCGATGACCATACCGTGTTCTTGCTGGCAAAAGCCTCGGCACGTCCGAGTACAATGCAGTTCACAACAATCAGCGGAATAAATATTCCAAGGGTCTCGTACAACGAAGGAACATAAGCCTGCATCACCAGGTCAACTATCGTCACGAACGTCGCAATAACCACAATAAAGGCAGGAATACGAACCTTGTCAGGGATCACATTCTTCATCATCGAAATAACCGTGTTGGAGCCGAGCAACACAAAGGTGGTGGCCAGACCCATCCCGATGCCGTTCACCATCGACGATGTCGTGGCCAGAGTGGGACAGGCTCCGAGGATCATTACCAGTATCGGGTTCTCCTTCAGGAATCCCTTGGTGAAATTCTGCATCTGATTCATTTCCGGCCTCCTTTCATAATGTACTTGATATGGCTCGTTTTCAGACTTCCTTTCATAATTTTCTTCGGCTGACTCATTTCAGGCCTCCTTTCTCAAATGTGTTGTATGCCCTCTGCACGCCGTCGCAGAAAGCTCTTGAACTGATTGTTGCGGCGGTGATGGCATCAACCTGGCCACCATCCTTCCTCACCTTCAGCGTGAATTCAACGGGGTTCTTCCCCTTGAACTGATCCTTGAACTCGGGTTTCTCAGGGGTGCCGTCGGGAACCATCTTCGTTCCCAGCCCCGGGGTCTCCTTATGCTCCAGAACGTTGATATTATATATCGCGCCGTCAGGCGTAAATCCTACCATAAATCCTATGAATCCGCTGAACCCGTTGTTGGTATATGACCTGATTGCATACCCAACAATCTCATCGCCATTTTTGGCAGGATAAACCTCAAGCGAATCGCCCTCGCCGGTGGGAAGCATGAACATCTCATCATTCGGATTATTGTTAAACTCCGGCACCACCTGCTTGATGGCGTCAAGCTTCTTGTTCAGGGCCGTAACAGATATCGGATCCTTCGTCATCTCGTAAACAAAACCGAGAGCTGCTGATGCTCCCACTGATATAAGCGTCAGGGAGAGAACCATGTTCCTGAGTGACGACTGCATCTTAGCCATGCTTCACCTCCTTTCCGAACCTCTTCGGTTTGATGTACATGTTGAGCAACGGCACGAAGGCGTTCATGATAAGTATCGCAAATGACACGCCCTCGGGATAAGCTCCCCAGGTCCTGATAAGTACAGTAATTACCCCGATGCCGATACCGTATATTACCATCCCCTTCGCCGTCATAGGCGAAGTAACATAATCGGTTGCCATAAATATCGCGCCAAGCATAATCCCGCCGGTCAGGAGGTGGAAAACCGGATCGGCATATTTCGTGGGATCAACAACCCAGAGTATGCCGGTGAAGATGGCAACAGTAAGCAGGATTGTGACAGGAATGTGCCAGGTGATGATCTTCCTGTAAATCATGTAAAGACCACCCAGGATGAGTGCCAGCGCGGCAATCTCACCCATCGAGCCTCCCATGTACCCGTAGAAGAGCTGCATGTGCGAGGGTACCTTCTCCATCAGGGCGGCAACTGTCTCGCCATTCTTGATGCCCTCACTCATAATACCAAGAGGAGTGGCCCCCGTAACAGCATCAAGATAGCCTGTCTTGAAACCCGTAGGCACAGGCCAGCTGGTCATCTGCACCGGGAAAGAGATGAGCAGGAAAACCCTCCCCACCAGCGCCGGGTTGAACGGGTTGTTGCCCAGCCCGCCGAAGGTCATCTTGGCCACCCCGATTGAAACAATGGCACCGATTATAATTATATATACCGGCAGGTTCGAGGGTACGTTGAAGGCCAGCAAAAGTCCCGTGACCACCGCTGATCCATCAGATACCGACGGCTTCATCTTAAGAATAAATTTCTGGATGAGATACTCCGTTGCCACGCACGCGAGCACCGATACCAGCGTAACAATTATCGCACCTGTACCGAAGAAGTAAACCGATGCCGCGAGAGCAGGGGCCAGGGCGATCACCACTCCGAACATCAGCTTGCGCGTGGTCTCTGCGCCCTGCTGGTGAGGTGATGGGGATACATTAAGAAGATTGTTCATATGTCAGGTTTGCTATTTCGTAATACGTTCACGTGCCATGCGGATCACTGTGGCCTTGCCCAGCCTGATGTAATCAAGCAGCGGCCTCTTGGCCGGACAGGTGTATGCACAGGCGCCACACTCCATGCAATCAGTAAGCCTTTCCTTTTCAGCTTTTTCATACATGCCTTTCTGTGCCAGCACGGATATGAGCCACGGCTCAAGACCCATGGCACAGGCTGAGGAACACTTGCCACACCTGATGCACGGAAGGACCTCTGCACGCTTCGATGCGTCTGCGGGAAACATGATGATCCCTGATGTACCTTTGGTGACCGGCACATCTGTCATTGCCAGTGCCTTACCCATCATCGGTCCACCATTGACAACCTTGCCGGTGTCGTCAGGCATACCGCCGGCCGCCTCAATCAGGGCAGTGACAGGTGTGCCTATGCGAACCAGGAAATTGCCCGGGTTCTTCACAGACTTGCCGGTAACGGTAACAACCCTCTCAAAAAGTGGCTTGTTCTTCTGCACGGCTTCATAGACAGCAAACGACGTTCCTACATTCTGGACAACTACACCTACATCCAGGGGAAGACCGCCGGAAGGTACCTCACGTCCGGTGCAGGCTTTGATGAGCTGCTTCTCACCTCCCTGCGGGTACTTCACCTTCAACGGCTGAATGGTGATCCCTTTGAAATCCTTTGCCAGCTCCGTAAGATTACTAATGGCATCAGGCTTGTTTGCCTCAATGCCTATTACAGCCCTGTCAACACCGAGTGCTTTCATAATGATAGAGACACCTGTCAGCACTTCAGCGCCCTTCTCAAGCATCAGCCTGTGATCAGAGGTAAGATAAGGCTCACATTCTACGCCGTTGATTATCAACATATCACACTTTTTGCCGGCGGGAACGGTCAGCTTAATATGGGTTGGGAAAGTGGCGCCACCCATACCCACAAGACCACACAACTGGCACCGCTCGATAATTTGCTCGCGGGTCATGGCAACATCCTTTGCCAGGCTGTCAGTGCGGTCAATTGTCTCAAGCCACTCGTCGCCCTCCACAACAATGATCACTGCTGTCTGTTTGTATCCGGTAGTGTCAACAACAGTGTCAATTTTGTTCACTTTTCCTGAGACTGGTGAATGGATATTGGCTGATACAAAGCCTTTTGCCTGTGCAATTATCTGTCCGGTCTTCACTGGAGTGCCCTTTTCAACAACGGGAACGGCCGGCGCACCTATGTGCTGCGAGACGGGAACAGTTACCTGCACCGGAACCGGCAGGATGACTATCGGCCTTTCAGCTGTCAGCTTGTTCTCTGGCGGATGAATGCCGCCCTTTGGAAATGTCTTTAACACGTTTATCGTTCTTTTCGGGTTATTCAATAATCAGTTTGCTGTCAGGTGTACGTTTTTTCGCTTTGCGCATTCGCGATAACTTTTTCCGTGCCGCCGCGATCAGTTCACCGCAGCATCGGCGGGTTCAGCCGGCTTTGCCTCCTTTACCGGAAATCCAATCTCCAGTATGGCACCGGTAGGACACTCAGTCACACACTTGCGGCACAGCTTGCACTTGAAGGAATCAATGAAGGCCAAATTGTTATCCATGGTTATAGCCTCGTAAGGACATACTTTCACGCACTTGCCACAACCGATGCATGCCACCTGGCAGGCTTTGCGCGCCGGGCCACCCTTATCCTTGTTGACACATGAAACAAATATTTTCCTGTCTTTCTTGTTACGCTTGCGAAGCTCAATGATATTTCGCGGACAGGCCTTTACACAGGCCCCGCATGCCACACACTTGTAGTCAATAATCACAGGCAGTTGCGTAACCGGATCCATGTACATGGCATCAAACTTACATGCCTCCACACAGTCGCCACAACCCAGGCATCCATACTGACAGGCAGTCTGGCCTCCATAGAGAGCATGTGCAACACGGCAGCTGACAGCTCCGTCATAAAAGGAGGTGCGGATTGCATGATCCGGTGAACCGTTGCAACGTACCACCGCAACCCTGGGTTCCACAGCCACCGGCTGCCGGTCAAGGATAACAGCTATCTTAGCCATTGTGTCTGCCCCGCCAACAGGACAATTGAGACCCTCAAAGGATTCTGATTTTACAAGTGTTTCGGCAAAGGCACGGCACCCGGTGTATCCACATCCCCCGCAGTTTGCGCCGGGAAGAGCTTCATTCACAGTGTCAATGCGGGGATCTTCAACCACCTTGAACTTTTGCGCCACGAAATAGAGTATGACCGCGGCAAGCAACCCCAGGGCGCTTAACATCGCGATAGTAAATAGAACAGTGGAACTCATCTGTCAGACCTTTATAGTGAATTCAAATTTTTCTCCTATCCTGCCTCTCAATAACCAGATGACAAGATAATAACCGCCGATGGCGGCAAACGACACCAACGCCGAAAGCAACTCACCGGCACCCGATGCAACAGCAGCGGCAAAAACTGCAATAAGGACAACAAAGGGAATAATGTAACCAATGGCCAGTGCCCTGAATCCCTGCGAGAGCTTCATCTCAACCGTAACCCGGTCACCCGGATGAACAGGAGATTTGCTTCTTGCTGTGATCACCTTTGTATCTGATCTGCCGGCTGAACAGACTGACCTGGCATGACAGCCTGCACAGGCCTCTGCAACAAGGATTTCAACCTCTGCAGTGCCATTCCCGGGCACACTCAGTACCCGTCCTTCATGTGTGATTGTCTCTGCCTGCGGCATCAGTCAATTCTGAAAAGGCAATTTTACGGAATTAAGGGGGAAAATTATATAACAACCGTCATATTTTTGAAGAGTCTGGAGGGGGGAGGTCTAAAGGTCCTCAATCGGAGGGCCCCGACACTTTGTGTGCGGGGTTGAGTCATAAAGCTCCTCAATCTGAGGGCCCCGACACTTTGTGTGCGGGGTTGAGTCGTAAAGCTCCTCAATCTGAGGGCCCCGACACTTTGTTTGCGGGGTTGCGCCCCCTCCTTCGTTGGTGTCACAAACTGCCTGCTGCCTGGTCTGAATTCAACTTATCTCACTCCAGGTGAATTTCTTACCAAACAGCCTCCTTAAACCGGCTCTCAGAATATTGTTCTCCGGCCGGGCCAGCTCCGGATCATCAGCCAGGATCTCAGCGGCACGTGAACGTGCCAGGTTGAGTATCTGACCATCCTTGCCCAGATCAGCTATCTTCAGATCAAAGGGAATACCGCTCTGCTGAGTCCCCTCCAGGTCACCCGGCCCCCGCATGCGCAGATCAGCCTCAGCTATCTCAAAACCATCGTTGGTGGCAATCATGGTATTGATCCGCTCCGTGGCATCGGCTGACAACCTGTGCGAGGTCATCAATATGCAGTATGACTGATCCGCACCTCTGCCTACCCTGCCCCGCAACTGATGCAGCTGAGACAAACCAAATCGCTCGGCGCTCTCTATAACCATCACACTGGCATTTGAGACGTCAACCCCCACCTCAATAACAGTTGTGGCAACCATGATATGAGCCTGACCACGACGGAAAAGATTCATCGATATCTCCTTGTCTTTGGTGGTCATCCGTCCATGTACCACACTGATGCAATACTCAGGCACGGGAAAAGCCCTGGCAATGCTCTCAAGACCATCCTCAAGATCCTTGTAATCAAGTGATTCAGATTCCTTTATGAGAGGGTATACCACATAGATCTGCCTCCCATCCTCTATCTGCCTTCGCATGAAACCAAATACTTTCTCCCGCTCGGCATCAGTGAACGCCATCGTCTTTATCGGCTTGCGCCCCGGAGGCATCTCATCAATGACCGAGACATCAAGGTCACCGTAGAGAGTCATCGCCAGCGTGCGAGGTATAGGTGTGGCTGTCATCACCAGCACATGAGGCGGACAATCACTCTTCTGCCAGAGCTTTGCACGCTGGGCCACACCAAACCGATGCTGCTCGTCAATAATTACAAGCCCGAGGTTCATGTATCTCACATTCTCCTCAATCAGAGCATGCGTCCCGATCAATATATCAATGCTTCCATCAAGCAATCCCTTTTCAATCCTCGCCCGTTCACTGCGCTTCGTAGAACCGGTCAGCAGGGCTACACTGGCATCAATGCCCTCCACAAACCGGCTCACAGAGTTGTAATGCTGAATGGCCAGCACCTCGGTGGGCGCCATCAGGCAGCTCTGATAACCGTTGTCGGCCCCAATCAGCATACTCATCAGCGCTACCATCGTCTTACCACTCCCCACGTCGCCCTGCAGTAACCTGTTCATCTGGCGGCCGCTGCCCAGATCAGCCCGTATCTCCCGTATAACCCTCTTCTGCGCTTCGGTGAGCGCGAAGGGAAGATTATTGGCGTAAAACGAATTTAACCGCTCTCCAACCACGGAAAAGAGAAAGCCGTGAGTGCTTTTCGCACGGTTACCCTTGTATCTCAACAGGTTAAGCTGGATGTAAAAGAGCTCCTCAAACTTGAGCCTGAAACGTGCTTTTTCAATATCTGCATTGGAATCAGGAAAATGTATATGGTAGAGAGCATCAGCAAGACTCATCAACTTCATAGGGGAGGTGACAGATGGAGGAAGACTCTCCGGAAAACGGAGTCCGGGCATGGTGAATACCTTTGCCATCAGCCTGGCTACAGCCTTTGAATGAAGAAAATGATCCTTCATCTTTTCAGTTGTGCTGTACTGCGCCTCCAACGCTGAGGCAATGCGGGTATCACGTTTTTCAACCTCCTCAATCTCTGGATGGACTATATTGAATGCCCCGCTGAACAGGGTTGGCCTGCCGAAGATAATGTATTCTTTTTCAGGCTTATAGGTATTAATAACCCATTTGTGGCCCTTGAACCAGACCAGCTTAACCACACCTGTATCATCATAGAAGTCTGCTGTCAGCCTCCTGCCACGACCGCCGCCCTCTGCTGAGAAACGACTGATCTTTCCCCTGATCTGAACATGCTGCATGTCGGTGTCAAGCTCCCTGATCTTATAGAATCGGGTCTTGTCAACATATTTATAGGGGAAATACCAGATCAGGTCCCTGAACGTGTTGATGCCTGCCTCTGCCTGCAGCAGCTCAGCCCGTTTCGGCCCAACACCGGGAAGGAATTTAATCTCACTGTCAAGCAATTCAGACATCTGGCACGATAAAAATGATAATCACCGAAATTAAGTAATTTTGGACGGGTTACAAATTAACTGCCTTTAGAAATGAATCTCAGTACGGCCGGCGCATACGCACTTCACCTCTTCAAATCACGAAGCACTGCAGGCCATGGTGTGCACAGTCCCTTTATGTTCAGCTTTGTCACTGAAGTGATCGGGGGCAGGAGGGAGAGGGATATCTGTGAAGAGGTTGAGAGCCTGAGACGCAAGATGATGGCAGACTGGCGAAGGGTAAAGGTGCGCGACCTGGGGGCTGGGTCTGCCGTGATAGGCGGAGAGGAGAGGAGTATCCGGCAGATTGCCTCTGCGGCAGCACTGCCGGTAAGACAAGCAGCACTGCTGGCAAGGATAGCCGGTAACCTTGATCACATCCTGTCACGCGATGCGGGACAGGAAGCAGGGATGAACGGTGACTCTGACCCTAGCCTGTCACGTGATACCGGCCAGCCGCGAGGAATGAACGGTGACTCTGACCCTAGCCTGTCAC
>CAZVLJ010000066.1:12575-15063 GCA_964627825.1 uncultured Rikenella sp.
CGTGATACCGGCCAGCCGCGAGGAATGAACGGTGACTCTGACCCTAGCCTGTCACGCGATGCGGGACAGGAGGGAAGAATGAGGGGTGAGTTTGATCCTGAGAAAGCAGCTGACTCATCACCCGGCAGGCAAGATGCAGAGTCCTCTCCGGAGAACCAGCAAGACAAGCCGGTCATTCTTGAGCTGGGGACCTCCCTCGGGATAAGCACACTGGCACTGGCACTGGGAGCACCGCACAGGAGAGTGATAACCGTGGAGGGATGCCCTCAACTGGCAGCCATCGCCCGCGATAACCTGCAGAGACATGGTGCGTTCAATGCTGAAGTCATTTGCGCGGAGTTCAGTGATGCCCTCAGCCTGCTCAGAAAAAAGGAGACAAAGATCGGAATGGCATTCATTGATGGCAACCACCGTGGAACGGCTCTTGCCGGGTACGTAAAGAAGATAAGGGAGATGGGAGAGGAGATGATAATGGTGGCAGATGATATCCGGATGAACAGAGATATGATCAACGCCTGGGAGTCACTGGCCAAAGACACAACAACCACCAGCACAGCCACAGCGTCACTGGAAACCTTCCGCTTCGGGATACTGTTCTTCCTCCGGAATATCACCCCCGGCCGCTACCGGATAAGGTATTAACAAAAAATAACAGATCCGTAAGGTGAATAATAGAGTAATTTCAACTAATTTCGGGACTTTAATGCAAAAAAAATGGATAATATCATTGAGATCAAGGATATTGTTAAGAATTACCAGGTGGGGTCAGTCATTGTCAGAGCCCTTCGTACGGTGACCCTTGACATTCACAGGAATGAATATGTGGCTATTATGGGCCCGTCAGGATCAGGCAAGTCAACCCTTATGAATATCCTGGGCTGCCTTGATACACCTACAAAAGGAACATATATCCTTAATGGCACTGACGTCAGCAAAATGGAGGATGACAGGCTGGCAGAGATACGTAACAAGGAGATCGGCTTCGTTTTCCAGACCTTTAACCTGCTGCCAAGATACACTGCCCTGGAAAATGTCACACTGCCTCTTATCTATGCAGGCATACCACGCCATGAGAGGGAAGAACACGCGGTCAAGACCCTTGACCTGGTGGGCCTGGGCGACCGCATGACCCATAAACCCAATGAACTCTCCGGAGGACAGCGTCAGAGGGTGGCAATAGCAAGAGCCCTGATCAGTAACCCCTCAATTATCCTTGCAGACGAACCAACAGGTAACCTTGACAGCAAAACCTCCTATGATATTATGGGTCTGCTGGATAAAATCCATGAGGACGGCAATACGGTCATAGTGGTGACCCATGAGGAGGATATCGCCCGCCACGCCCACCGGATCATCAAACTGATGGACGGAGAGGTGTCAGCTGACTATATCAATGAAAACAGGATAGAGGTCAGAAAGAAATAGCCTGACGAAATAAACTGCACTCTAATCATACACCAGACAGGAATCCATTGAACTGTCTCCAGCCAGGAATCCTGATGAAGATCTATACAAAAACCGGCGATAAAGGCGAGACATCAGTGATAGGCGGTGTAAGACTGCCCAAACACCATCCTCGCATAGAAGCCTATGGCACAGTGGATGAGCTTATCGCATGGATAGGTATGATTCGTTCCTATGAACAATTCTGCGTTCCGGCTGATGAACTCGTATCTATCCAATCGTCCCTTATGGCCTGCTGCACAATTATTGCCACCCATCCCGGGGCAAAGGTGCCTCCGGATATTGCCGTTGACGATACAATTTACCTCGAAAATGCCATAGACCGGATGGAATCACGCCTGCCGAAACTGGAGTCATTTATCCTTCCCGGAGGGAACCATCCCGCTGCTTCCGGCAACATCGCACGATGCGTCTGCCGGCGTGCCGAAAGAGCCCTCCTTCGCCTTAATGAGACCGAAAAAACTGATCCAAATGTCTTAAAATACCTCAATCGACTCTCGGATTACCTCTTCGTGCTGACAAGGTGCCTAACTCATGAGCTTGGAACAGAGGAAGTTAAATGGCTTCCGGACAAAAAATCAAAATAATCCGCTTAAAAATCGCCCCAACTCTTTTTTTATTCTAAATAATTTTATATTTGCGGACTCTTAGAAGGGTAATAAATAACTATTTTTTTATTATGTATTGGACACTTGAATTAGCATCAAAACTTGAAGATGCACCATGGCCCGCCACCAAGGACGAGCTTATTGATTACGCCATTAGGTCAGGTGCTCCTATGGAAGTCATAGAAAACCTGCAGGAGATTGAAGATGAGGGAGATATCTATGAAAGCATAGAAGATATATGGCCTGACTATCCGTCAAAGGACGACTTCTTCTTTAACGAAGACGAATACTAGCAAACATTTGTGATAAAAATTGGAAGTGCCTGGGGGCTGTTGTATAACACCCTTCAGGCACTTCGGTTTTTCTAGCCTGATTAATTCATAAACTTACAATTTAGGCATTCCAATCGGATTTGT
>CAZVLJ010000067.1:0-15043 GCA_964627825.1 uncultured Rikenella sp.
ACTCCATACAGCCTCATACATATAAATAATATGAAGCTGCTGACGGAGGCAGGCGCAGTCATCTGCCCTGCAACACCATCGTTCTACAGCCAGCCGCAGACAATTGACGACCTGGTAATGACTGTGATTGACAGGGTGCTGACACTGGCAGGATTCAACATTGACACCTACCGGTGGAATGAGGAGCAGGATGCCTGAAAAATGAGGGAAACCAGGATGTACTTCGTAAGAATTTTCGGGTCAGCCGGTCGGTTTTTAAGAGGCCATGCTCTGATAATACTCTAAAGGAAATACTCACTATCAGCACATTCAATTGGAACAGCCGGCACTTCACAAACGAATCAGATCACTCTTCCGCAGGCACCATCTCCTGAGCATTGCCACCGTCAGCGAACAGGGCCCCTGGTGCGCATCGTGCTTTTATGCCTGGGACGAGGAGAACAACACCCTGATCATCACCACCGACACTAACACCCGTCACGGTGCAGAGTTCCGGGCCAATCCTAAGGTCGCCGGCACCATCGCCCTGGAAACGAAGCGCATCGGTCGAATCCGCGGCGCCCAGTTCACCGGCACCGTCAGCGAGCCAACAGGAGATGACCTTCGCCGTGCGAGAAAAATATACCTCCGGCGATTCCCCTACGCCGCCCTGGCAGACCTCCACCTGTGGGTCATAAGCCTCAACCATATAAAGCTTACGGACAATAGGATGGGGTTTGGACATAAGGAGATATGGAACAGTAAATAAATGTCCTGCGGTCTTGCGGCCTTGCGGTCCTGCGGTCTTTTTAATGAGAGGATTTAAGATATTTCATAAGTAGAGATGTTCCATTGATTATCTTCTGGCATAGATCTCTTCTTTCACCTGCTGTCTCAGCAGTAACATATTGAAGGTCTTCTGCGATATAATACATGCTTTTTACCTCGCCTGAGGATCCTTTTGAAATGTTCAGGAATTGTTTGAATTCAGCATCAGAATTTCTGCTGAATCCTTCAGAGATATTATTCATTATTGAGATCCCGGCACCACAAATCTGATCCCTGAATGTAAAATCTCTGCAATTCCTGAAATCATTGTATATCAGACTAACCAGGCGTCTTGATAAAGTCCAGATTTCTAATTCCTCAAAGTCTTTGATGGTTCCCATAATAGCAAGATTAAGAAATACAGCATTATAAATATACAAAATAATCCCTGACTGCAAGACTGCAAGACCGCAAGACTGCAAGACAAACTTTTGCTAACTTTGGAATCCATGATTGACCACTCCACCATAGAACGGATATTTGACGCTGCGCAGATAGTGGACGTTGTCTCTGAGTTCGTCTCGCTGAAGCGAAGAGGGGTCAACTACCTGGGCCTCTGTCCGTTCCATAATGAGAAGACACCCTCCTTCACCGTTTCGCCCGCCAAGGGCATCTTCAAGTGCTTTGGCTGCGGCAAGGGCGGAAACGCGGTCAACTTCATCATGGAGCATGAGCACCTCTCCTATCCCGAGGCGCTACGCTGGCTGGCAAAGAAATATCACATAGAGATAGAGGAGAAGGAGGTCTCTCCCGAGGAGCTGGCCAAACAGAATGAGCGCGAGAGCATGCTTGTGGTTACCCAGTACGCCGCCCGCCAGTTCGCTGAGAACCTCTTCCACGGCCACGAGGGGATGGCTCTCGGCCTCTCCTACTTCCGTGAACGTGGCTTCGGCGATGCCGTCCTGCACAAGTTCGAGGTGGGCTACTGCAACGAGCGTCGCGACGACTTCACCAAAAAAGCCATCGCCGCAGGCTATAAGAGCGAATACCTTGTCATGAGCGGACTGACCATCGACAAGGAGGGTTACATGTTCGACCGTTTCGCAGGGCGAATAATGTTCCCCATCCACTCGCTCTCCGGGCAGGTGCTTGGCTTCGGCGGCCGCATCATCAAATCTGACCCGAAGGCAGCCAAGTACGTCAACACGCCCGAGACAGAGATATATCATAAGAGCAGAATCGTTTACGGCATCTTCCAGGCACGGCAGGCCATCATTAAGGAAGACCGCTGTTACCTTGTGGAGGGCTACACGGACGTCCTCAGCATGCACGAGTCGGGTGTTGAGAACGTGGTGGCAAGCTCCGGCACCGCCCTGACACAGGATCAGATACGCCTCATCAAACGGTTCACCCCCAACATCACAATGCTCTACGACGGCGACCCGGCTGGCATAAAAGCCTCACTAAGAGGTACTGACATGGTGCTTGAGGAGGGTATGAACGTGCGCATCGTCATGCTGCCCGAGGGTGAGGACCCTGACTCCTACTCCAGGAAGGTCACCGACGAGGAGTTCAAACGATTCCTGAAAGAGAACGAGACCGACTTCATCAGGTTCAAGACCAGGCTCCTCATTGACGAGGCGCAGGGCGATCCTGTCAGACGTGCCAACCTGGTGCGCGAGGTGGTCCGCTCAATAGCTGTCATCCCCGACCAGATCACCAGAACAGTTTATGTCAAGGAGTGCAGCACACAGCTCGGCATGCCCGAGGAGGTGGTGCTGGACGAGGTGATGAAGCTGCGAAGGCAGCCCAGCTTCCGCGACCGCAACGCGTGGCCGGGACAGGAGAGCACTGCCGACGGTCGCACGGGAGCAGGCGCAGGAACGGGATCAGGCCTCTGGGGCAACCAGCAGGGTGCGGGCGCCAACGGCAGCCGGACAACGGCAGCCCGCCAGAGAAAGCCGGAGGAGACATCGTACTATTCTGAGAGGGAGATACTGCGGCTGCTGATACGTTACGGCGCTGAGGTGCTCACCCGCTATACTGACAGGGAGACCGGCACGGAGACAATCACCACCGTGGCTGACTATATCATCACTGAGATCAGGGAGGATGATCTCAGGTTTGAGAACGAGCTCTTTACCTCGATGTTCGAGGAGATAACCTTCACCGTGGAGCAGGGCCTCGCTCCGGGCGACAAACAGTTCGTGCACCATCCTAACCCGGCTGTCAGCACCCTGGTGGTTGACATGCTGACGGAGAAGGATACCCTGAGTCTCATCTGGGGCAAGCACGGTGCATACGTCGAGACCGAGGATATGAAGCTGAAGGATATCGTCCCCGATGCAGTCCTGAAGTTCAAGGGTGACAAGATCAAGATAATGCAGAAGGAGATACGCAAAGCGATGGTGGAGGCTGCCGGCGACGACGGGAAGATCTCCGAGCTGCAGGAGCAGTACAGGGCGATGACCACGCTGCAGAAAAAGATCTCCGCCGGCCTGGGCGGCAGGCTTATTATATAATCCCTGTTTTACAATTCTTGATGGTCTACGAACATCCTCACACATTAACATCCTGTTCTATAATGCTTTATGCTCTACGAGCATCTTCACGTATGTGGTCCACAGACTCCACCTCGTAGAGGTGGAAGAATTGTATATGGATGTCCGAAAACACCCCCCACCTCGTAGAGGTGGAAGTATTGTACATGGATGTACGAAACACACACCCCCACCTCGTAGAGGTGGAAGAATTGTACATCATGCCTGTACCAGAAAAAGGGCGGGCGGGTGCGGCGCATGCTTATACAATTCTTGATGGTCTACCATCCCTACGGATGCACAACCTGGTCACCAAATCTTGAAGGTCTACGACCATCCTCACACATTAACATCCTGTTCTACAGTGCTTTATACCCTACGAGCAATAAAGCGGTACTTCATAACCATATACAATGCTGTAGGGGATACAGCATTGTACCCCGCCATATGATGACTTTTTATTAACTTCGGACAAATTTCTGCATACAATGAGACGACTCCTGACCATGACCATCGCCCTATGCACAGCGATGCTCATTATTACATCATGTAACAGGTCAGCCAAAGGCCCGGAGATACAACCTCCCGTCTTTTCTACATACCACCCCGACTCACCGGATGACACCACCATGCAGAGAGAAATCTACTACGGTCTCCTCACCCCCGTGGAGGTGTGCAACATCTTCGAACGCCTTGGCATACCTTATAATGACACCATCATCCTGCCCCCGGAGAACCGCGATCTCTACATGAGCAGCTACAAGGCCGCCATGAACCTCGGCGTCTATGGCGTCGACATGGGTTATGTCAAGCTCTTCGGTGTCAACCGGCAGACAATGAGCTATTTCACCACTATAAAGACACTCAGCAACCGGCTCAACATGCCTGATACCTTCATCGCCGACGCTGTCAAGGGCCTTGATGCCGGGATGAGTCAGCCCGACTCTGTGACGCGGCTGATGAATGACGCATACGCGAAGATTGACTCGCACCTGCGCGGTGAGGGCAGCGAGGGCACCCTGGGCTTGATGCTCATGGGAGGATGGATAGAAGCAATGTACCTCGCCACGCAGCTGGCCTATGATCCGGCTAACCCCGATCCGCAGGTGGTGGGCAAAATAGCCGAGCAGAAGTACTCGCTCACCTCGCTGCTGAGCTTCATGAAGAACTATTACAGTGACCCGATGGTGGTCTTTTACACCAAGAAACTGAAGTATCTCAATCGCTGGTTTGATACATTCGAGATCTATTATCAGAAGGGGGATGTTGATATAGACACCCTCCGGCAGGTCATCACTACCACAGGCACGGAGATGACCGTATCGGAGGGGACGCTGAACGAGATACGCGATTATGTGGCGAAGCTGAGGGCTGAGATCACTGCTGTGTGATGAATGGAAGCGGGAGCAGGGGCATGATCATTGCTGTGCAAAGAACCATAACGGAGCTGTTGATGCCTGACTGAGCCATTGCGCGAACATTGCCGTCTGAACGAATCTTTAAACACTTATATCATGAACCGTCGTCTTCTCCTTGTTGCGGCTATGATTGCCGTTATTGTCATGTCGTGTGGACAGGGTAAGAAGGAGCCCGGCGCCAGCGCCGCCGCCCCCGCCGTCACCGTCATTGACAAGGGTTTCAGTAAGTATATCTCAGCCTACACCACGGGCATCATCCCCGCCACAGGCACGGTGCAGGTGATCTTCACCCCTGAGTTCGCGGCCACCGCTGACCATAACCGCACCACCGGCCTCTTCTCATTCACCCCCTCGCTGAAGGGCACGGCAGAATGGACTGACAGCCTCACCCTCGTCTTCACGCCGGCGCGGCCGCTGGCGCCGGGCACAAGCTACCAGGGCACCCTCGACATGAAAAGGCTGGGAAAGGTGGAGGAGCGGCTGAAATCGTTCCCCCTGGCATTCAGCACCGTGGAGAAGAACTTCACCGTCACAGTCAATCCTGTGACCGTTGATATGCCTGACGGCGACACCTACACCCTCACCGGCTCGGTGGTCACAGCTGACCATACTGACAATGCCGAGGTGGAGAAGTACCTCACCGCACGCGTCGGCAAGCGCCAGGAGACAATCATATGGGATCATGCGGGCAGCAATCTTCATAACTTTTCCATTGAAAAGATACGCAGAGCGAAGGAGGAAAACACGCTGACGATTGAATGGAACGGCAATGCCTACGGGATAAAGGCTAAAGGCGAGATCCCCGTGACCATCCCCGCCGAGGGAGTCTTCTCCGTCACCGATGTCAAAGTCACCGCCGGCGAAACCAAAAGCATAGAGATCTTTTTCTCCGATCCCCTCTATACCGGGATGGAGACAGAGGGTATGGTTGTCACCGACCCGCCACACTCACTCACCATCACCGCCGACGGCAACAGGCTGCTGGTCATCCCTGACGGGAACATCGTTGGCGAGGTGGAGCTGACCATTGACGCCTCCGTCAGGAACAGCGCCGGCGAACGGCTGGGTGAGCCGGTGAGCCGCCGTATCAACTTCACTCCGGTGGAGCCGGGACTGAAAGCGGCCGGCCGCGGCGTGATCATGCCATCATCAGGCAACCTGATCCTTCCCTTCCTGGCCGCCAACCTCAGCGCTGTGGATCTGACCATCGTCAAGATCTTCGAGAACAACCTGCCCTACTTCCTCCAGCAGAACAACATGGGTGATGCCTCGCGCTACGGAAACAACATCAGGCAGTTCGGCCGGCCGGTGTACAGGGGTAAGATAGACCTTACCGGCGGAGCAGGCTTCGACCCGAATAAATACAACCTTTTCACTATTGACCTGGCTGATTATATCGAGCCTGAACAGGGCATACTCTACAGGATAGAACTGGGGATGCGCCCCTCATACTCCCTCTATCCCTGCTCCGGCGAGCGCAAGAAATCAAAATACGAGGAGATGCTTGAAACGGTTGACCTCGACCGCCGGTGGGAGGGATCAGAAGACTACTACTCACTCTCCGAGGAGGGCCTCTTCTACGAGTATGCTTACAACTGGCGTGAAAATGACAACCCCTGCAGCGACGCTTTCTACAGTCCCGAGAAAAAGCTCGTCAGGAACATCCTGGCCTCAGACATCGGCCTCATAGCCAAAAGCGGCCCCGACAATGACCTCAGGGTCTTCGTCCGCAACCTCCGTACCGCCGATCCTGTTGATGCCGCCACCGTGGAGGTGTACGATTACCAGGTACAGCTGATGGGTTCGGTGACAACAGGCAGAGACGGTCTCGCCTCGCTTGTCTGCCCCAGGAAACCCTTCCTGGTGATAGCACGAAAGGACCAGGACCGCAACTACCTCTCGCTGCTTGATGGCAATGCGCTGTCAATGAGCTCGTTCGACGTGTCAGGCGAATCGCCCCAGGACGGCATCAGGGCTTTCCTCTTCACCGAGCGTGATGTGAGGCGTCCCGGCGACTCCATATTCGTGGGAGTGATAGTGCGTGACCTGGGCACCGGTCTGCCCGAGGGCCACCCTGTTCACTTCGAGCTGTACAACAGTAAGGGCCAGCGCATCAACGACCAGGTGGCCGCCATCAATGACAAGGGTTTCCTGACGTTTACAGCTGTAACCTCAGACGATGCCGAGACCGGCAACTACCGCGCGCAGGTGCGTATCGGCGCAGCCACCTTTACAAAGATCATCAAGGTGGAGACAGTCAAGCCGAACAGGCTGAAGATAAAGCTCGACTTCCCCGAGACCGTTGCCGGGGGCACCACCAAAGCCATCCGCAGCAGCATGAAGGTCACATGGCTCAACGGCTCCGCGGCACGCGACATGAGATCAACGGTGGAGCTGCTGCTAAAACCGGTGAAGACCAAATTTGACCGTTACGGCCAGTACAATTTTGATGACCCGTCGGCTCAGTTCTGGTTTGAGACACAGACAATCTTTGACGGCAGCATCAACAGCTCCGGCGAGGCGACAGTGGCCTTCACCCCTGATGAGCAGCTTCAGGCGCCGGGCATGCTTAATGCCGTCTTTACCACCCGGGTGTTTGAGAAGGGCGGAGACGCCAGCATCACGCAGAACGTGGTACCATATGCTCCCTACCCTGCTTTTGTAGGAATGAACATCCCTGCCCTGGGCGCCACGGGCCGCATACTGTACACTGACCGTCCCAACGAGGTAAGGCTGGTGACCCTTGACAAGAACGGCAAACCGCTATCAAGCCAGGTGGAGATCAATGTTTACAAGCTCGACTACCGCTGGTGGTGGGAGTCGGACGATGAGTACCTCGGGTCATATATCTCACGCGGCAGCAAGAACAACATCTTCTCACAAACCATATCCACCACAAATGGTGAGGGTAAGACCTCGTTCAGCGTCGGGAAGGAGGAGTGGGGCCGCTACCTTGTCAGGGCCACCCTGCCTTCAGGCCACTCTACAGGCATGATTGTTCTGGTTGACTGGCCGTGGGATTACGGCATGAAACCCGGCGGCAACGATGGCGCCAGCCTGCTGCAGGTCAACACTGACAGGGAGAAATACAATGTAGGTGATGAGATAAGCATCACCTTCCCCTCGCCGGAGAACGGGCGAGCCATCATCACCATAGAGACCAGTACCGCCGTGGTTGACATCACCGAGGTGAAGACTCAGGCAGGCAATGCCCAGGTGAAGGTGAAGGCTACCGCTGCCATGTCGCCCAACGCGTACCTCTATGTCACCCTGCTGCAGCCACACTCACAGACAGTCAATGATGCACCGCTGAGGCTTTACGGCGTCATCCCCGTTACGGTTGAAGACCCTGCCTCAAGGCTGGAGCCGGTGATAACTATGCCCGACAAGATACGGTCACAGCAGGAGGTTGAGATAAAGGTGAATGAGAAGAACGGTAAGGAGATGACCTATACCCTGGCGGTGGTTGACGAGGGTCTGCTTGACCTGACGGGCTTCCGCACGCCTGATCCCTGGAAGTGGTTCTTCGTCAAGCATGCCCTGGGCGTCAAAACATGGGACCTGTATGATATTGTTTTCGGCGCCTTTGGCGGTAAGCTTGATCGCGCATTCGCGACAGGAGGAAGCGAGGCGGTCATTGACCAGAGCAGGAACAGGGCACGCCGGTTTGAGCCGGTGGTGCGGTTCATCGGACCCTTCACCCTCGCACCGGGAAAGAGCGGATCACATAAGATCAGGCTCCCGCAGTACACCGGATCGGTGAGGGTGATGGTCACCGCTGCCGGCCAGGGTAATACCTTCGGCACAGCCGAAAAGACAGTGACGGTGGCTGATCCGCTGATGATACTGGCCACAGCGCCCCGGGTGCTCTCGCCGGGCGACAAGGTGGCGCTGCCGGTGACGGTCTTCGCGCAGGAGAAGAACATCACCGATGTGAATGTCTCCGCCACTGCCAACGAGATGATCAGCTTCACCCAGGCCTCCGGTGCTGTGCAGTTCAGCGAGCCGGGCGACAGTGACATGGAGCTGATGTTCAATACCGCAGAGCGACCGGGGACGGCGACTATCAGCGTGACTGCTGCCGGCGGCGGCGAGAAGGCATCATACAGTCTCACTGTGCCGGTACGATCACCCAACCCTCCCGACAGGCGGGCTGAGACGAAAGCCCTGCAGCCGGGGGAAAAGTATGAAAAGAGCTTTGTGCCGTTCGGCCTGGAGGGCACCTCTTCAGTCTCTGTGGAGATCTTCTCCCTGCCGTCGGTCAACCTGAGCCGCAGGCTGGGGTACCTGACCTCGTTCCCGCACGGCTGCACGGAGCAGATCACCTCTGCCGCATTCCCGCAGGTTTACCTGCCTGAGCTGCTGGGCTCGGGCCTGTCTGACCCGGGCAGGGTGCGCTATAATGTGCAGGAGGCCCTACGCTCCATCGCTTCGCGCCAGATCGCCTCGGGAGCGCTGACGGTCTGGCCCGGAGGACGTTATCCTGACGACTGGGTGACATCGTACGCGGGTCACTTCGCGCTGGAAGCGCAGAAAGCAGGCTATACGCTGCCCTCACGGTTCCTTCAGAAATGGACCTCTTACCAGAGGAAGCAGACATCGGCATGGCGATACCAGGCACAGTATCGCTATACCGCCAACGATCAGGCTTACAGGCTCTTCACTCTGGCGCTGGCCGGGTCTCCCGACAGGGGCGCCATGAACCGCATGCGCGAGATAACCGACCTGCCGTCGCTGGCACGCTGGTTCCTGGCAGCAGCATACGCCACCACCGGGCGCACCGAGGTGGCACAGACGCTCATCGACGTACGTAACCTGAAGACGGAAGAGGAGTATGTGCATTACTATTATGGCAGCAACCTCAGGGACCAGTCGATCATCCTCTATACCCTCACGCAACTCGGCAACCATGCCGAAGCGCTGAACGTGCTGAAGGAGGTGGCGGAATCGCTCAGCCGCAACAGCTGGTACAGCACACAGACGACGGCGTGGGGACTGTTTGCATATATGAACTTCGCGAAGACGGTGAAGGACGACAGCAGCAAGGGGATGAAGGCTTCACTGGAGTTTAACGGCAGCAGCGAGAGGCTCAGTGCTGACGGCGGGGCGATACTACGCAGCTTCACCCCTGCCCCCTCGAGCAGGCTGGTGGTTGAGAACGAGAGTGAGAAGCCGCTGTTTGTCACCGTCACCGAGGAGGGCGTTCCTTCTGTGACTGATATGACTGTGAAGGAGAACAACCTGGCGATGAAGGTGGCCTGGATGGATATGGAAAATAATACTGTTGATGTCACCCCCCTGGCGCAGGGCACCAGTTTCATGATGGCGGTGGATGTGACGAACACCACCTTCCGTAATATTGACAACCTGGCGCTGACGCAGATGGTGCCATCGGGATGGGAGATACAGAATACTCGCCTGTTTGAGGCGGGGTTGCAGGTTAAGGAGAGCGCCTATGATTACCGCGATTTCCGTGACGACAGGGTTTATACCTATTTCGGTCTGCGTTCCGGGGAGTCGAAGAAGTTCTTTATCATTCTGACGGCCTCTTACCGTGGGACGTACAGCATGCCGGCGGTGGTCTGTGAGGCGCTCTATGATGAGTCCTTCTCCGCCCGCCGTCCGGGGTTCCCGGTGGAGGTCAGGAAATAGTGGATATGGCCGCAGGCCACATGTGTGGTGATGGCTACGAGGTGGCCACGGTCGGCAACATTTGTAATGATGGCCGCAAACCACATGTGTGGTGATGGCTGTAGGCCATCAAGAATTGTAGAACAAGATGTTAATGCGTGGTGATGGTCGTAGACCATTAAGAATTGTAACCCTGGGCACCCTTGCCACCCTCCTCCTCGCCATCCTCGTGGCGCCGATGCCCTCTTTCCGCACACCCCTCTCCACGGTGGTGGAGGCGGCTGACGGCACCCTCCTCGGCGCCCGTGTGGCTGACGACGGGCAGTGGCGCTTCCCTCCTCCCGACAGCCTGCCGGACAAATACGTCACCTGCCTCATCAACTACGAGGACCGCTGGTTCCGCTGGCACCCCGGGATCAATCCCGTTGCCGTGGTCAGGGCGCTGACAGACAACCTCAGGGCGGGGGAGATCGTCCGCGGCGGCAGCACCATCACCATGCAGGTGGCACGGATGGCCCGCGGCAATCCCGAGCGCACCTATGGCGGCAAGATCATCGAGATGCTTTCGGCCCTCAAGCTGGAGCTCTTCCGCTCCAAGCGGGCTATCCTTAAGCTCTATGCCGCCAACGCGCCCTTCGGAGGCAACACCGTTGGCCTTGAGGCTGCCGCCTGGCGCTACACCGGTCGCGGCACAGCCGACCTCTCCTGGGCCGAGGCCGCCACCCTGGCGGTGCTGCCCAATGCTCCCTCGCTGATCTACCCGGGGCGCAACGCGGAATTACTCCGCGAGAAGAGGGACAGGCTGCTGATGACACTGATGGAGAGAGGACATATCGACACTCTTACCTGCGAGCTGGCCATGGGGGAGCCTCTCCCCGGGGCAGCCGTGGCGATGCCATCGCTGGCGCCTCATATGACCAGCCGGATGTGGCTCTCGGAGCCCGGCACCAGACAACGCACAACCGTCGATCCTCATCTGCAGGCTGGTGTGGCTGAGCTGGTCGACAGGCATGTGGAGTCCCTGGAGGGCAACCTCATCCATAACGCCGCCGCCGTAGTGGTAGAGGTGGCCACCGGCAACGCTGTTGCCTGGGTGGGTAACAGCGCCCTCCCTGACAGCACCGGCAGGCACGGTCGCGATGTGGACATGATCACAGCCCCGCGCAGCACTGGCAGCATCATGAAACCGTTCCTCTACGCGGGGCTGCTCTCGTCAGGAGAGATGCTGCCTGACGCCCTCATACCGGATATACCCACCCGCTTCCAGGGATTCCGCCCTGAGAACGCCGACTTCACCTACAGCGGTGCCGTGCCTGCCGGTGACGCGCTGGCCCGCTCGCTCAACATCCCGGCGGTGCGCATGCTCCAGATGTACAAGGAGGAACGCTTCCTCATCCTTCTCCGTAACATGGGCTTCACCACCTTCACCAAACCCGCCTCCCACTACGGCCTCTCACTCATCCTCGGCGGCGGCGAGGCCACCCTCTGGGAGCTGGCATCGGCGTATGCCTCTATGGCCCGCGTCCTGACGGAAAGTCAGCAGTCAGCAGGCGGCAGTCAGCAGCCGGAACCTGCAAGGGAGACGAAATCCCGTACGCTAAGCATTGCGATGGCGTCAGGCAATAAGAATGATTCAATCATCAGTCGCCCGAGGCGCAGGATCGCAGGTGAGTATATGCAAGGTGGCGGATACGAAGTCCCGATAACGAAGCGTATCGGGAACCGCAGGTCATCAGGACTGCAGGATCGCAAGACTGCAGGACCGCATGACTGCAAGACCATTTCCCCTGATCGGCAAGCCGGAACCGGACGTTCTCTTTCTCCTGCTGCTATCTGGCTGACTTATGAGGCCCTTCGCAGGGTCAACAGGCCGGAGACGGAGACAGGGTGGCAGTACTTCGGGGGTGCGCCGGAGGTGGCGTGGAAAACAGGCACCAGCTTCGGCTATCGCGATGCATGGGCAATAGGCACCACCCCACGCTACGTGGTTGCAGTGTGGGCGGGCAATGCCGATGGCGAAGGGCGGCCCGGCCTGTCAGGCATCTCGTCGGCAGCGCCGCTGCTGTTTGACATCATCAGGCTGCTGCCACCGTCAGGATCATGGTTCGCCAGGCCGGAAGAGGGGATGACCCTCACGGAGGTGTGTGCCGCAAGCGGTTACAGGGCCGGTCCCGACTGCACCGAGAGAAGGGAAGTGTGGATACCCGAGGAAGGCCTTCGCAGCGAAGCTTGCCCCTACCATACCGTCGTTACCCTCGACACATCAGGAACATGGAGGGTCAACAGCTCATGCGCTTCGCTCTGCGAGATTACAGCCCGATCGTGGTTCGTACTGCCACCGGCGATGGAGTATTACTATCGCATGCGCAATCCCTCCTACAAAACCCTCCCGCCTCTCAGGGCAGGCTGTCAGGACGATATGACGATCCCGTCGATGGAGTTTGTCTATCCTCCGCGTGATGCGCGGATATTCATCCCGCGCAGCCTCCAGGGACAGATGATGTCAATGCTTCCGGAGATAGCTCACCGGCGGAGGAATGCCATTATCTACTGGCATCTGGACAATAATTACATCGGTATGACAAGGCATACTCACCAGGCAGAGGTCAGGGTGGGCGAAGGAGAGCACCTCATTACGGCCGTTGATGACGAAGGAATTACTGTCTCACGCAAGTTTTTCTGCATCGGTACGTTATAGTTAGATATAAGATAAAAAGGATTAAATTTACGTCAGCAGAACAATCTAACTTCAGGGAACTGTGATTATTCTTTTATCGGGGGGATTCTTTCAGCGCATTTTCGCCCGTGCCAGCTATAACAGGTACAGGGAGGTTTTTGACAGGGCGGGTTATGCTATCATGCTGATTGACAACGCCACCAACCACTTCATAAAGGCAAACAGGGCAGCAGCCGAACTGTTCGGATACAGCGAGGAGGAGTTGCAAAGGATGACCCCGCTGGATCTTTCCACCGAGACTGGTGAACAGGAAATCATCCCGGGAAGCAGGAACGATGAGCCTCTTATCCGGCCGGCGCGCCGGAAGGACGGCAAGATCATTACAATCAAGGTTCAGACAAGCTACCTTGATAAATTCAACGTCAGCCTTATCAGCGATGTGACTGAAGAGTACCGCATCCGACGGGCTCTTGAGCTGAACGAGGAGCGTCTCAGGGAGGCACAGCGTATAGGACGATTCGGATGGTGGGAATATCGTCCCGAGACGAATATGTATATCGGTTCCGAGGAGATCTCGAGGATATTCACCGATGATCCTACCAGTCGATCTTTCACTTACCAGGACAATATTTCCTATACCCATCCCGAGGACCGCTCTTACCTCATCACCTCCCTGGAGGATGCCATAGAGAAGAAAAAAGAGTCGGTCTCCCTGACATACAGGATCATCACGCCGCAGGGGAAGGTGAAGGCCATTGCCGTCAACTCAAATATCCGGTATGACGATAACGGGCGTCTTTTATACCGTTATGGTACGTGCCAGGATATTACTGAGACTCAGAGGATCATGGATGACCTGATTGCGGCACGGCGGCATGCCGAGGAGTCTGACAGGCTCAAAACCACCTTCCTTGCCAACTTCAGTCATGAGATACGCACCCCGCTCAATGCCATGATGGGCTTCCTGAACATCCTGACCTCGATGGACACCACGGAGACCGAGAAGCAGGAGATGGTGAAGCTGATAGAGGTTAATTCGCAGAGGCTGCTGAGGCTGATCAATGACATGATAGACATGTCGCGCATTGAGAGCAACAGCATGGAGATCAAGTATACCAATGTGGAGATCAACGGTTTCATCAAATCAATGATATCCTCGTTTGATCATGAGCTTGAGAGTGAGGGAAAGAAAGAGTTGAAGCTGACGCCTGTGATTGAAAAATCGAAGACGTCCGTTTATCAGTATATTGATGAGCTGCGCCTGAGCCAGATCTTCAGTAATCTGGTCAGCAATGCAATTAAGTTCACCGATGAGGGCGAGATAAGATACGGGTATAAGATCTCGCGAAGCGAAAACAGGTATACAGTCACCTATTTTGTCACCGACACGGGTGTGGGGATACGGCCCGAGCGGCTCGCTGATATTTTTCTTCCCTTCGTTCAGTACTGGAACGAGGATGTTCCGAAGGTACAGGGGGCGGGACTGGGACTGGCTATATGCAAGCGACTGACGGAGCTGATGAAGGGGCGCATCTGGGTGGAGTCGCTCCCCGGCAGAGGATCGTCATTCCTGTTCTCTTTCAACACCCCCGTGATGATCGAGTAATTGTTAAATCCAAAAAATATTTATCTTTGTCCCCGCCCTGGACGTTAGCCCGGCTGGTTATCTTAAGCAGCCAGCGGTGCCAGGGCAGATCGGGACGTTAGCTCAGTTGGTTTAGAGCGCTTGCTTGACAGGCAAGAGGTCACTGGTTCGATTCCAGTACGCCCCACAGAGATTCAGGAGCCGGAATGATGCCGGCTTTTTTCGTTTCCGGTTCAGCCTTAATCCTGGGTTATGCATTATCCGCAGGGATGGCTGTAGGCCATCAAGATTTGCAGATAGGGAGAATCACCCAAAACCCGATGGCTGTAGGCCATCAAGAATTGTAGCACCAGATACACATCCGCAGGGATGGCTGTAGGCCATCAAGATTTGTAGCACCAGATACACATCCGCAGGGATGGCTGTAGGCCATCAAGATTTGCAG
>CAZVLJ010000068.1:0-14810 GCA_964627825.1 uncultured Rikenella sp.
CGGCGGAGGGGGGTCAATTAACCGGAATGAGGGGTCAGTTTGTCCGGAATAAACAGTTACCAGTCCTTTTCTTTCCGTTACACCTGGTCTATCCAGTTCGAGGCGGACATGAGGGTCTGTTAAAGAAGGACTTTCGATTGATAACTCAGGATAAAATGGAATATGGGCACCGACTCGTTTAAAGAAAAACTTGATTCCTATTCTTAAGTCACCTGAGGAATCATGAGTTTCAAAGTAATCAGCGTCAAAAACTTCTACCTCTGAGACGAACTTAACATAGCCCTTTGAAACAGCTTCGAAGAGAAAAACCCTTTTACCATTCTGTTTATGATCGCGAAGGGCCAGATTCCCTCTGGTAAATTGCATGTCGCCTGCCTGACCCTCTCCCGTATAGGAGAAGACATTTGGATTATCCCATCCATCCTGATAACCATGTTGATGCCCTGATTTGCCTGAAAAGATGAAGATAAACGGAGAAGTCGAAGACGGACAAATACCACCCTGCCAATTGCCACTATAAACAGAATGAATCTCACTCCTCCTATGATATACCTGACCGGGTATGAATGGAATTTTTTGCAAGGTTAAGAATAACGTCCTAAGTTAGTCTTTATTTATTTTCATTCCGCAATAGGGACAGAATGTGAAGGATTCATCGAGTTTACAGTTACAATTCTTACAGGTCTCCACCTCCTCCACTATTGGTTTGAACTCGCTTGACTTTTTCTCAATGAGCCCATCCGGAATCTCATCCAGGAACCTTGATTCAGAACCTTTCTCTGTAAGTAGGTAGACTTTTTCTTTTGCTCTGGTCAACGCTACATAAAAGAGCCTCCTTTCTTCTTCCATGAGCAGATTCACATCAGATTTTTTTATTGTCTGATAGATTCTGTCCATGAGCCATACATCAGGGAACCCGCCAGGACCATCAGTCAGGCCAATTATGAAAACGATTCTGGCTTCCAGACCTTTCGCTCCATGAATTGTCTTACCCTTCAGTTTCATCCCCCTGGCATTGAATTCTTCCCGATATGGCTCGAGCATCTTTGTCCTCCTATACAAGAACAAAATGTCATCCACACCAAATCCCTGCTCATAAAGGCTTGAGACCTCTTCTGCCGTAAACTTTGCATTTTCTTCCTTAGAGGAGCCTGCAAACACCCTTATCTTGGTTGTCGATTTCTTAAAAGCAAAAATCTCTTTGTCAACTTTGTACTTATTGTATTTGATTACCTCATTGCTTGCTTCAACAATGTTGGTTGTACTCCTGTAATTAGTGTCTAATTTGATGAGTCTCGATCCGGGGAAATGTTTCTGAAAGTCAATAATATAGTTTACGTTAGACCCCCTGAATCCATATATGCTTTGCCAGTCGTCACCAACGCAGAATAATCTGCTTTCAGGCGTCAAGGTAAGATTCAAAAGATCTACCTGAAGATTATTAACATCCTGAAATTCATCCACCAGTATATACTTGAATGTTGATTGTAACATCTGCAGAATATCCGGATTATTCCTGCAAAGTGAGATTGTAGTTGAAATAAGGTCATTAAAGTCGAGATAAGACTTGTTTACACAATACTTGCTGTAGTCCTCTATCAATGGTAGGGCAAGCCCATAGAAGCTACGGACTCTTTCGTGTTGATCCCTGGATGAGTTAAGTTGAATTTCCTCAACAGACAGGCCTTCGGTTTTGATCATATCCATGACTCTCAATACCTGTGTCAGGCAGTCCTTTACATATCCCAGGTAGCCTTTTAACTCCTCACTGAAGTTGAGAACTATCTTTGAATGGTAGTCATCTGGCAACCGGCCGGCGAAGATCCGGTCAAGCTCATGGTTGAATAATGATGTGTCTTTTGTAATTCTGTCATGTGTTTGAACACAATGTAGTCCTCCTCTTTTATATTCCTTAAGCTTATCTGCCATCGGATAGCTCTTATCAGAAACATGCTCAATGCATAGATTGGCAGAGGGTATAAAGAAATCAGGTCTGAAGGAGAAATTTTCTACGGTAAGTGTAGCCTCGTATTTATATTTGATGCTATGCCGGTATAGCCAGTCGGCGATATACTGTTCTGATTTTGATCTTACTTTTGTACCATCCAGAGTAGTGAAGTCCTTGGTATATGCGTTAAGATCTTTGTGTGGACCTTCTTTCAGATGTCTTTTGTCGACATAATAATCAAGAATATACCTTTTGAAATCAAGGAGAAATTCATTGCTCTTAGAACGTTCAATAAGGATCTTCTGCATCACATCGATCGCCAGCTCAGGGGCAGTGGCATTTATGAACTCCTCGTCATTGTCAGTTTTGGAGTCCAGCAGAATCCTGAATTTATTATCGAACTCATTTGCTCCATATTGCCGGAGTATTGTGTAGCAAAGGCTGTGAAATGTTTTGATAGTCAGTCCTGATATCCACTTGTGTTTCAAAGTGAATGATCTCCGGGTCTTATCAAGTTCATATCGTGGCTGCCTGACATCACTCAGGATTTTCTCATACTGACCTGAAGTGTCGGCTGAGATTATAAGCCTGTCAATCATCTCGTTCGCTGCTGCCCTGGTAAAGGTGATGCCGAGTATTTCTGAGGGCCTGACCTCCTTTTTATCAATCAGGTACTGAATTCTTTGCAGTAGTGTTTTCGTCTTACCAGATCCGGCCCCTGCCAGAACTAATACTCTGGGATCTTCAGTTGTAATAGCCTCCTTTTGCCTCTCATTGTATACTGAAAGATATGAACACATTTATGTTTCCCCCTATTTAGAAATGATTATGCTATTTGTTGTTGTTCAATGTATCCAGGATTTTTCTAAAACTCTCTAGTCCGGCCTCCAGATTTTCAATGATCTCAGCTGCAAGAATATCGGGATCGGGGAGATTATCAAGATCAGCGAGGCTCTTATCTTTTATCCAGGTGATGTCAAGGCTTGTCTTATCCCTTGCAATTATCTCTTCATAAGTGAACCTGCGCCACTGACCATCAGGATTAGCATCAGGATTGTAAGTCTCTTTTCTTATGTGCCTGTTTTTGGGGTTGTAGCAGGCAATGAAGTCCCTCAGGTCATCCGTTTTTAATGGGTTCTTTTTAAGAGTATGATGGATATTTGTCCTATAGTCATAAATCCAGACCTCCCTTGTCCAGGGATCTTTTGAAGCCGGTTTCCCGTCGAAGAAGATAACGTTTGCTTTTACTCCCTGGGCATAGAAGATGCCAGTGGGAAGCCTCAGGATTGTGTGCAGGTCAGTTGTCTCGAGAAGCTTCTTCCTTACTGTCTCACCGGCTCCTCCCTCGAAGAGCACGTTGTCAGGTACAACCACCGCAGCCTCACCGGTGGTTTTCAGGATAGTCTTGATATGCTGAACAAAGTTAAGCTGTTTGTTGCTCGTCGTTGCCCAGAAGTCCTGACGGTTATAGGTCAGGTCTTCTCTTTCCTGTTCTCCTTCCTCGTTCGTAAATGTCATACTACTCTTTTTTCCGAATGGAGGATTAGTCAGAATATAGTCATACCGTGATCCCGGATCGGCGATAAGAGAGTCATTTGGAGAGATTACATTTTCACTGTCAATATCACCGATGTTGTGGAGGAATAGGTTCATGAGGCATAGGCGGCGGGTGTTGGCCACAATCTCGTTTCCAGAGAATGTATTGTACTTCAGGTGCTTTTTCTGATCGGTGTTCAGCTTATGGTTGTTGACTATGTAGTCATATGCAGCCAGAAAGAAGCCTCCCGTCCCGCACGCTGGGTCTGCGATGGTCTTTCCAGGCTCAGGAGCCAGGCATTCAACCATTACCTGGATCAAAGGTCTGGGGGTGAAGTATTGTCCGGCGCCGCTTTTGGTATCCTCGGCATTTTTCTCAAGCAGTCCCTCGTATATCTGGCCTTTGATATCAGTACCCATTACACTCCATTTCTCCTTATCGATCAGATCGATCAATTTGAAGAGCTTGGCCGGGTCCTGGATTTTGTTCTGACTTTTTGTAAATACCTGTCCAAGGATTCCTTTTTGTTTTCCCAGTTCACGAAGAATCTTTGAATAATGGTTTTCGAGGTCGGCTCCTTTCAGCAGGGTAAGGCTCTCCCAGTTATATTCTTTTGGGATTGGCAGTGATCTGTTATAAGGCGGTTTGCTGAACTCATCAGCCAGTTTAAGGAATAGGAGGTATGTCAGTTGTTCCAGGTAATCGCCGTAGCTTACACCGTCATCGCGGAGAGTGTTACAAAAGTTCCAGACTTTGCTTATGATTGTGTATGAATTCATTTACAATTAATTGGTTAGTTTGTTTGAGCTTTAATTAGTTTGCCCTCGAAGGCCTGTTGAAGGATTGATTGCTTTAAGAAGTCTGTTTGGTTTAGGCAGCTATGAATTGTTTCTTCAAGCCTGTCACAAATTGATAACCTGGATTCAATGGCATGAACGATTTCAATTTGTTCATTTAAGGGGCAAATGACAAGGTTTAGATTCATGAATTTTGATTTATTCAGAATTGGCAAGGTCGTAGAAGAGGCACTTCTTCTTATTGAATCTTGAAATCCAGGACTAATTACTTGGTAGTAAATAAAATTAGGCACGAAATCAGGCTTTGGAATAATTGCATTTATCTGTTGGTTACATGTTCCAGCTTTTCTAATGATTCCTGTTTTGCCAATTGTTGCACCAATACATGTCACTAATATTGAATCAACTGGAAGGTACCTGGCGATTTTGATACCTTCCTCAGACAAGGAATCAGATGAATTCTTGACATTATTTCCAGCCTCTAAATCGGTTGGTTTATAAAATGGGTATGAGTCAGAATAATATTCTGAAATTTTTTTTGATGGTGTGTAACCTGTCTCTATTGACCCAACATCTGATACTTTAACGGATTCCCACTTTTCCGGAAGTTTTCCTGGCTGATCTAATTTCTTAGTAAGTCTGCCCTCAAATGCATATTTCAGCACCGCCTGTCGGTATGATTTTAATTGCTCATTCATAGTCTCAAGTTGCCGCCGGCCGGCATCAAGCTCACTGAAAAGCTCTTCAATTTTTTCAACAATTAATTCTTGTTCTTTCAAAGGAGGAACTGGCATTCTAAGTGATGCAAATGCTCTGGCAGAAATCTCTTTGAACGTTGTGCCACTTGCTATAGCTTGAATCTTTAATTTCGAAAACTTAAGAAAATGAAATAGAAATTCACTTGTTACAATCTCATTTGGTATAATACTTTTGAAGCCTTGATTTGTGCAAAGCTCAGTTCCTGCAATGACAACATATCCGATAGGCGCTCTTGAGGAGAAAAGGACGGATCCTATCGGCATTAGACGTGCGGAAGACCTTGATAACCCAAGGTTTGAGATCGATTTTTTTCCTTTGTAAATTGTTTTGCCCTGGTATCCTGTCAGGTCAGAGGGAGTAATCCAGATTATGTCTTCCCCCCAATTGTCTTCATCTTTAGTTGAAGGTGTTCCTCCTGAAACAATATCTCCAACCTCATCCAATCGCTTGATTCCCCAATGGTCAGGAATTCTATTTCTGTTAATCATATACTAGTACACTCTTTTTGCCGGCATATCAGCGTAAATTCTACCTGACAGGATCTTTCCGTTTTTCTTTTTGTTAGTTCCACCCCATTGTTTGAAGTAGAATGCTACAGATGCCCGTTCGCATTGATCTTTAATGTCAATAACCCATTTCTCCTCCATGGGGCGTGGATTTCTACCACTCTCTCCTCCAACAATCACCCAATCGATCCCCTTAAGATTCATATCCGGCAGGGAAGTCAGGAGGGGTTCACAGCTTAGGAATTTGACTTTAGCTCCGGTTAATCTCAACTGGTCAATCCGATTCTTGACTGAATCATCTTCGATAGTGACTCCCATCCAAATATTATGAGCCCATTCCAGGTACCCTTCTCTATCGTAATAAAGTAGGACATCCGCACGCTTGGTAAGAACTTGAAAAACATGATAAGGATTCTCCTTCATTACTCTGAATACATCCTGTATAAATTTTACAGGCACATCTTTGTGAAATAGGTCGCTCATTGAGTTTACAAAGACAACACGTGGCTTTTTCCACGAGTACGGTTCGCTCAATGTTCCTGGATGAAGCGTGAGCCTGAATCCGTTCTTATATTTCGGTTGCCCCATAGCCTGGAGACGCCGGGCCATCACTTCGGCATAACAGTTTTTACATCCGGCGGACACCTTCGTACAACCAGTCAAGGGATTCCAGGTGCTTTCAGTCCATTCAATCTTCGTCCGGGCCATGTCTACATGTCTAAGGTTAGTTGAGCTGTTACTCTTTTCTGAACTTTGATAAAGAATTCTTCCCCTCTTGTGTGCTTGGAAAAAAAAGATAAATAGTATAAAGGAAGGTTCTTTTCATTGGATCTTATTTGATGCATATGTTTTGTGGGCTTATAAGTAAGCTTTGCCATTTGATTATGGTATTGATCAGCAAGAAACTTAACAAAGTCTTTTCTGTTTGTGCATCCATTCTGTTCGAATACATCCCTCCAGTTTTCCATTCCCAGATAGTTTGCAATTCTCATATTCTCCTCTCGAATATATTTATCAAAATTTCTGTTTGCATCCATATGAAGTGCCTGAAGTATAAGGAAATCCATAAGATTGCATCCCAATCTCCGGATAGTTTCAAAATTAAGGTTTAAAGAATACGGATCAACAAAGCAAAATGGCAGCAGTGTGTTTCCTTTCCCAAACTTTGGTATGGCATTAATTATATCTTGTACATTCTCATTGCTATCTCCCAGAATAAGAGTGGCATTCAAATGACTGAAATCTTTTTTTACTCTCTGTTCAAGCGACCTAAACCTCTCTTCGTCCTGTTCACATAAAATGTACTTCGTAAATGGAGTCGGCAATGACATTGCGATAAGTGCTGATGATCTGTAAATGGATTTTGTCTCCTTAATTCTTGCATACCCTGCCCCAGCAAAAAGATCAATGTAAGCTAACTGACTCCATTTGTTTTTCATTCCTGTTGTGAAAATGTCACAGTAGCTTCCAACAAGCTTATATTTCTCCAAGGACCATTGACGTACTTCCGGAATGAATAGCCCATCATCGTCAACCTTTATCAAAGGGTCAAATCGATTCACATTATTAGCAGTCTTCATTTACTTAAATAATGTACTCTGTGTTTATAAATTCCATGACATTTTCATTATAGAGTTTTTGGTTTACATATGATATTTTTCCGTCATGAGCCAGCTTGCCAATAATAACTGCTGGATGAATTTCATATTTATCAGCACACTCCTCGACTCTGGTTGTGCTTAGATAAGAAAGATAAGGTTCAAGGAAAACAGTTATCTCATGATGTTTCAACATCCTGGCAGCGAGCTCATTTGCTTCGTCTTCAATCCTGCTCCTTTCCTTATTACTGAAGTTGTCGAGTATGAAAGGGGTCTTGTCGTCTATATGTTTAATAATGTGCGCTATTTCATGGGCAACTGTGAACCAGAAGTTATCAATGCGCTTGTAACGACCAGTATAAACAATAGCCGGGTTAACTCCTGAAAAGAAGGCGGCTCCATCAAGATATGTCTTACTTAAATGTGGCAGGACAAAAAAGATCACGCCCGCATCGTTAAGCTCATTCAGAAATTCATTTATACCCCCGTCTAAGACAGTAAAGGAATGAAGGTTCTCATAAATAACCTTCAGCTTGTGCGGATCATAAGGTCTGACTCTCTTTGTCTCAGCCACTAAACAAGCCTTTCGATACCAGGTTAATGCATATGAAGCATTGTACTGATTGTATGCCTCTGATTTTCTGGTAAGACATGGAAGAAGTTTGGCGTCGTGAGGTGAAAAATCAAGAGATTTCATGCCCCAGAACTCCATCACCTGCTCTTTGAGTTCATCTAATCCTTCATAGGGGAGAAGCCATCCCTTCTTTATCATATCATTTATAGGCATCCGCTCGAAGATCATTCCTCTGATGTCGGCAGCCACCTCTTTTTCAGTCTTTTCCTGCTCCTTCCATAAACGATATGCTGTGTCAATGTTTATCCAGTACTGCGCCGATGTATTAAATACCTCCCCGAGCAACCGGGCAATTTCAATTGTCAAAGGTTGTTTCTCCCGGATGATGGCATTCAGGTGCTTTGGAGTAATACCTATCACATCAGCGAGATCCTCCTGGGTCCACTCCCTCAGCTCCATTTCCTCGCGGATGAAATAGCCGGGGCCGAACTTCTTTGCTGCTCTTATTTGTGTTGTGTCAACCATGGGGCAAGGTATTAGTCACCATAATGTACTGAGATGGTCCTGATTAAGATTTCGCCTGTTATCTCCGCTTTATCGAGCCATTTAATCTCTGTCTCCAGTCTGTATTTACTTGTAAGTCTGAAAGAGTATTTGTTAGCAAATCCTTTCATTTTCTTAAACCTGAGGCCCGGACTCTTCCACAAGTCGTAGATATCTACAGCTGCCTCAATCTTCTGAATAGTGGCAAAGAACTTGTCAATCACATCATTCGGTAACTTCAGCTTTGGTGCCTTGCCTTTTGTATAAAGGTTTATTAAATCCTTATCTTCAATTAAAACCTTCAATGTAAAAATGAATTACAAAGTTAAACCAAATAAGTTAAAATACAAACTATAATATAACATATATGGTAAAAATACTGCAGACAGTCTTATGCGGCTAACAACTCATTCATTTCGGCAATTATCTTCTCAGAATCTGATCCGAACAACTGCCACATCTTGCCCTTACCGCCACGGGCATCGAATGGTGTATAATCCAGGTCATCATAATCCAGATGAACACTCGAAGCGATATGATCCTTTATCATCCTGAGCCAGTTCATCTGCTCCTCATTAAACTTGAGCGCTCCGGCTTGTTTTCTGAATATCCAATCTTTGAAATTCCTGTCAACGGTAAGGTCAAAACTTGTAAGAGCTTTGTCAATGCCGGCAATCCTCCGGATCAATGAAACAAGTGCAGTGATTTCGTCTTTCGGAGATCCATTTGCCTTTTCCAGTTGTTCATAAGCCCTCCAGACGTGAAGAGGAGCCAACGAAGGTTTATCGGCGATCAGCTTTTCTGAAAGCTCGCGGACCATCCTGAATGTAAGATCTCTTCTTTGATAAGGCTGTCCATAGAAGATTTGCAGAGCCTCTATCTCATTCCTGTGGCCTTCTATCCATGACCTGAAGCCGTTGACAATGTTTTCTGCTATCTCGTGATTCTTAATGCTCGGTCCGGCAAATAAAATTTTATCAGTGTTGAACTCATCAATTATCTGCTCATGGACCTTTCTGATATTGTCCAACAGCTCATTGAGTTTTCCTGTAAAGGGTGCGGCTGCCTCCTCTATAATAGCAGCATGTTTTTCTCTTATAGCTTTTTCAATATCATCCGGAGCCTGACCCTTCATGGTTATGTTAACCTCATTCTGAATCTCCTCAATTGTATCCGGGTCATACGCCTTTAAGAGATCTGATGCCAGTTGATTCAACGAAATGCCATTAGTCTGGTCCCTGATGATTCGCTTTTCCTTGTCTGTTATTATTCTGTCAAGTCTTACAAGTCGATTGGCTAGTGAGGAGAACAGATCATCAGCGCGATTCCCCACAGTCACTGCATTAAGAAGATCCTTGAGCGACATACACGGCTTCTTTTCAAGCGGTCGACTGTCCGTCTTAAGGCTCTTAGTCACCCCAATAGCATCAATAATCACGAAATGGTCCTTTGCAAATTTGGCAGAAGGGGAGACTTTTTTTAAGTCATCAAGAGACAAAGTCCGTGTGCCCCTGCCTTTCATCTGTTCAAAGTAATTTTTGCTCTTTACATCTCGCATAAAAAGCAGGCATTCCAATGGTTTAACGTCGGTTCCAGTTGCCACCATATCAACCGTAACTGCTATTCTTGGATAATAGTTGTTCCGAAATTGTGCCAGGACTGACTTGGGATCATCGACTTTATATGTGAGTTTTTTACAGAACTGGTTCCCTTCACCAAATTCCTCACGGGTAATCTGAATTATATCGTCTGCATGTGAGTCTGTTTTGGCGAAAATCAATGTTTTTGGCACTTCAAACTCTCCAGAAGCATTTATCCTGTCCCGGAATAATTCAGGAAGGTGATCTTTGAATGTACGGATTATTGTACGGATCTGGCTAGGATTAACTACCTCATCATCGAGCTTCTTCGAAGAGTATTTATAGTTTTCATCCAGTTGTCCCCATCGCTTCTTTCTTGAGAGTTTTTCGCGATGGTCAACATACTGACCTTTCCATAATGAAGCACCCTTTTTCGTGATTTCTGTTTCAATCAGAAATACGTCATATCCTACGTTTACTCCGTCCGCAATAGCCTCCTGATGCTTATATTCACTGACAATGTTTTGGTTGAAGTATGCAAATGTTCTTTGATCAGGAGTCGCTGTCAGGCCTATTTGGAAAGCATCGAAGTACTCAAGTACCTGCTTCCACAGGTTATAGATACTACGATGACATTCATCTATAATAATAAAGTCGAAAAACTCCACGGGGAGTTTTGGGGTGTAGTTTAGTGGCTTTGGCTCCGGCTTTTGCCACGACCGTTCGGCCGGGTTTGTTTCCTCCTCACTGTCATCAATATCCTCTCCTGTGAGGATTGAGTATAGTCTTTGTATTGTACTGATGCAGATCTGACTATCTGATGCGATGTAATTGCTCTTAAGGAGCTGTACATTATATAATTCTGTAAACTTTCTGTTGTCATCAACAGGAGTATATGCCATAAATTCCTGTTCAGCCTGCTCTCCCAGGTTTCTGGTATCAACCAGAAAGAGTATTCGTTTTGCATCAGCAAACTTAAGCAGACGATAAGCTGATGTTATTGCAGTGAATGTTTTTCCGGAGCCAGTGGCCATTTGGATCAGAGCCCTTTCGCGATTTTCTTTCAGCGATTTCTCGAGGTTGTTGATAGCTCTGATTTGACAATCTCGCAGACCTTGAGTTTGTAATAATGGGAGCTTATTAAGTCTGCTCCGCAATGATTTACCTCTAATCTGCCATTCTATGAAGGTCTCTGGTTTGTGAAATGTGAAGACCGGACGTGATCTTGGTTTTGGGTCACTATAATCTGTGAAGCGGGTTAAAGTACCTGTGCTCTCGTAGACGTAGGGCAGAGGATCGTTATCAAGATATTTGAGTTTGCTTGCAGCATATTCGCTCGACTGTTGTTCATGTGTAGTAAGTCGTACGCCTTCATCCTCTTTTTTGGCTTCGATGACACCAACAGGTTTCTTATTTACAAATAGCACATAATCAGCAGGTCCGGCTTCGGTAATGTATTCTCTTACGGCTATTCCCGAGCCGGCATATAGGTTTATCTCACTCTTTTTCTGGATCACCCAACCACTCTCTCTGAGAGCTTTGTCGATCTTGTCCCTTGCAATCTCTTCCGGAGTCTGGTTCATTTAATGATCTCAATGTATTGCAGGTACTAAGATACAGAATCGATTACTATAAAAAAAGAGCCATAAATATCAGGAAAATTCCTAACGGGTATGACTGCCCTCAGATAGTACTTATTTTTTATTTGTAGAGCCTATTATGTTCTCTTCCCTTTTAAAAGACCTAACATAAATCTTATTAGTAAATCATTGAGCAGAAATGAAAATTAAAATCACCCATTCGGGTGATTGTCAAGAGTTAAACCTTGTTATAAATTGAATCATCTTGAATAGATAGTATTGGTTTACGTTAATAATACCTAACCGGCAATAGAAGAGATACATACGTAGTGATTATGATACTTCAATATGAAATCATCCATGGGAAAGCCAATCTTATTAAAGACATTTAAGGTTTAGTGGTTAATACTATCTAACAGGAGGAAATTAAAATGAATCACGAGTCTCTTTTTACAGTTGCGGCTATTCGCCGATCCAAAGGTGATGAAACGGTTGAATATCTCTTCAACGAAAGTCCGGTGATATTCAAATTGGATCCAGCTTTGTCAAGAGATAAAGTTGTGGTGGAACTAATTGAGAACGCACTGAAAAGCAAATATCCGGTTAAAATCGGCACAGACCCTGGCAAGGGCCTGATAAACAAAGTGTCAAAGCCTTCCGAGGCAGAGATTAAAGCCTTCATCAAAGAAAGAGTATTTCTCGAGAATCCACAGAGACCCAGGTCCATTGATATTGAAAAGATAGATCATACTCTTTTCAACTATATCGATGTTTATCTGAAGGATAAAATTTTCCGGTTGTGTCTGAGAGTTATTCCAAACTACGCCAAAGCGAAAGAAATATTTGACTATTGCGCGAAACAATCATGTCATCTTCCTGGACCTCATGACGTAAATCCGTGCATTCCATTCCAATATGTGAGGGATGGATGCTATGCCAGGGCTCACAAGATGCGGTGGATCATCACCACCAAGTACAGGTACTGTTGTGAGAAGGTTTTTAGTTTTGCCAACCAGAATAACGACACTCTTGCAGTGCAGGCATCAAAGTGGGGCGGTTGTTGCGTACAATGGTGGTACCATGTAGCACCCCTGATCCGGGTGAAAGTAAAATTATTGACATTTACCTTTAATCTTGCCATGGTTATAGATCCCGGAATGTTTGAATATCCTGTCCTGCTAAGTGTCTGGCTGGCAGCTCAGGCTAATAAGACATGTTCGCCAAGGGCAAGGGTATCAATGTATTCAATACAACCCGGCTCTGCATACGGACCTGCCAACTATGCAGGTACCCAATATATCACGGATAACAACTACATCTCAACTGATGCCACACTCACCGCTTACCGACACCTGAAAACCTGCCTTTGATTCTTATTGGAAAGAATAAGAACCAAAGTGTATGCCTCGGCCGACCTTTAGGATGGTTTATACTTTTAACTTTATAGTCACTTTATGAGAAAGGACTATTATTGTCGTGACATGACCGTGGCCAGGATAAGGTACACCGAGGATCGGGATACAGTGGAGGTCCTTTTTCTGGAATCATCCAGGATTTATCATTTATTGAAATCTAATGACAAGTACCTCGGTATTTTAAAGAAGCTGGAAGAAACATCCTATGGAAAGAAATCAGTCCGGGTATGTTTTATGTCAATCGAGAGTAATATAATTGAGGAGGTCCGGTAAACATATATCCACCCGAACTACATAACACGTTTGTCTTGATACCTCAACCTGCACAATCAGGTTGCATGCATGCCGGCCTGACCTTAATATTTTATGATTCATGGCGGTAGTCTCATTTTATTACCGGAGATCGCCGACGGGGTGAATTCATGATCGCCGGAAATATCAGAACATCATTTAATCTTTATTGCCGTTCACGAAATGGATATTATAAGGAGTACAGATTTGTCATGTGAAATTATTTCAAACTGAATCAAATATTTCATGAATAATCTTGCTTATTTCAAAAAATAGATTAAATTTGTCTATTGTCTGCGGTGTTGAATTTATAGTCTGTTTCATTTTGAAGTATGAGGCAGAAAACTATCGATGATCACCTGTTGGTTGGCAAAGACCCATTGCTAACTGACGCGGCAAAGCTTTAAACGGTGACAAAGAATCACCGGAATAAACCGGCTGCTATTAACTCCTTTATAAATAATTATTTACTACGACGATGGACAATGCCAATTCAAATTGGTACGTCTTCTACACCCGTCCACGATCGGAGAAAGTGGTCTGTAATGAACTTGTTAAAAGACATTATTGTGTCTTCCTGCCTTTGGTAAAAACCCTTCGGCGATGGAAGAACAGGCAGAAAAAGATGGTTTTAAAGGTCCTGTTCCCCGGATACATCTTTGTGAAAACCAGCGCGTCGGAGATATTCAATATCGAGCAGATCCAAAGTATTGTTTACTGCGTCAGATTCGGCCAGAGACCGGCTGTTGTTCCTGAAAAGGACATTGAGTGCATCGAACACATGCTAAACCTTGACCAGGATATTTTTACTGACCATGATTTCGCAGAGGGTGAACATGCCAGGGTGGTAAAGGGACCATTGGCAGGATATGAGGGTATACTGATCCATCGCAGAGGTAAATACCGTTTCTGCATACAACTCAAGGACATCCAACAATGTGCCTGTATTGAGATCCAGACTTCAATGCTGGAGAAAATATGATTCATCTGGCGCACAATATCAATAACTATGAACGAAATTAGCCAGAAACACCGCCACCTGGTTGTGTGGATTGCCACATACCTTCTTGTACTTCTTTTTGTTTATGCAGCAGTCAGCAAACTCCTGGACTTTGAAGGTTTCAGAACAGAGCTCGCACAATCGCCACTGCTGAGTGCTTATGCCGGACTCATAGCGCCTGCTGTCATAATAGCAGAGCTTCTGTTTACACTGTTATTGTGCATAAATACAACACGGCTGATCGGCCTGTACCTCTCTTTCTTTTTAATGATTGCTTTTACTGTCTATATCTTTCTGATCCTGAATTACAGTGATTTCGTTCCATGTTCCTGTGGCGGCATCATTGAAAAGCTGGGCTGGACTGAGCATATGATCTTCAATATATGCTTTGCCCTCTTTGCTTTGGTGGCAATCAGGATAACAGAAAAGGAAACAGGCACAAAACTAAGAATGGTTGCCCTGAAAATCACTCTTCCCTCTATGATGGTTATCGGTGTTGTAGTCGGTCTGTTTCTGTCATCAGAGCATATCATCAAGAAAGAGAACAGTTTTATAAGGCGATTTTTACCGCATCCGTTGTCAGGAGAGAAGACACTTGACCTGGGATTTGATTCATACTACTTTGCTGGGATAGCCGGCAACAATATATATCTCGGAAATGTCACGACGCCTTTGGTGTTAA
>CAZVLJ010000069.1:0-14725 GCA_964627825.1 uncultured Rikenella sp.
AAATTCACGAACAGCTTCTCTATCCTTCCGGATACATGTGACACCTGGTTCTGCAGCAATCTTTCATCTGCCTGCACTTTGCCATAAAGCCTCACATCCATTACAGGCTTCTGCCTTGATGCCACTGTGGTCATAACATTTGCGAGGGCTGCACCCTCCCTTGTAAGGTGAACAGCATCTGGATCAATGCCTGACGATCCGTTTTGAACGAGAGGAATCAGGTCCATGCCGCAGATAGGGCAGTCACCTTCTTCCTGCATCCTTATCTGAGGGTGCATTGAGCATGTCCATGTTGTTTCCTGTGCCACCTCTGTGGTTTGTCCCGGTTCATGCTCATGACCGTGGCCGTCACGGAATATCAGCCAGCCAAGAAAAAGTCCGGTGAGAACAAAAAGGGTATAATTGAGATACCTGTTGGAGAGCAACCGGTTTAACGGAGATTTATTAAGTTTTTCCATTTGTGTAATTCCTGTTAATTTGTTGAGGATGCCATAAGGCGTGTTATCCAGGCAGATGCAATATTCAGATCCGCGTTGGCTTCAATCAGGTTAAGTTCATATTCATAGATCTGCTGCCGCAATCTTAAAACATCTGTGAGTGATGAAGCGGATGAAGAGAAATCCTTCAGCATCAGGTCGAGGGATCTGGACGCGAGACTGCGCTGGCCTTCGTACAGTTTAACCCTTCTCGAGGTATCCTGATAGTCCAGCATGGCACTGAAGAGTTCAACCTTCAGAGAATTTGCAGTTGCCCTGTAGCTCTGCCCGGAAGAAGATTTGAGCAGATCGGTCTCGGATTTCATGGCATTATACTTCTTCCGGTAAACAGGGATTGTAACGGTAACCATCGGCATGACCATGTCAGAACCGTTCATCGCTGACTCAGACATCGGGCTTTTATTGATCAGCGAATAATTGATTCCGATACCCATCATTGGATAACTCATGCCTGAGATCATCTTTTTCCGTGCCTCAAGCGACTGGTTTTCATAGCTGATCATTTTCAGCATCGGATTGTCTGCAACCAGGCTGTCCAGGTCCATTGTCTCCGCGAATCCCACAGAATAGTTACCGGCAATTGTGTCAACATAAACCGGAAGCGCAGGATCCCTGTCAAGGATACTGTTGAACCTGGCCACTGATGTTCTTTCCTGATTCTTAAGGGAGGCAATATTGTCCTCAAGCCCGAGGATCTCGATCTGTATCCTGTAGAGATCAGCGAGACCTGAACCGGCTGATTTATATTTTACCAGCGAAAGCCGCTCAATCGTCTTCAGTATCTCAATATTCCTTTCGGAAATTCTGATCCCTTCGCGGACTTTAAACAGTTCATACCAAGCTTTCTGAACGTCATAACCAACCTGTGCCTTCGCATCGCGGAACAGCTCGTATTTTGCATTTGCCATCAGGCTCATTTCGTCCTTTGCATTACGCAGCACGCCAAACCAGGGGAACATCTGCATTAGCTGAAAATCAGCAACCTGGTTTCCGCTCATCAGTTCCATAGGTTTGAGGAAGACTCCTGCGCTTAGTTCCGGATCAGGCAGGCTGCCCGCCTGTGGTACCTTCTGAAGTGCTGCCTGGTACTCAAACCGGGCTTTCTGGACTCCCGGATTTTCCCTGGCGGCAATCTCCAGATAGACTGCCAGTGAGTCAGGCAAATGCTGGCTGCGTATCTCAGAAGAGGCGATACCTGAAAGAATAAGGGCAATTAATATCTTAATCAATTCTGTTTTCATCTTCTTTTCTGGTGTTAATTGTACTGGCAGCCATACCCTCATTTCGAGACACTGCTCTTTCTCTCCAGATTGCCTGGAAAACAGGAACAACAAAAATTGTCATTACCTGGATTATCATGCCACCGAACGTAGGTATTGCCATCGGTACCATAATGTCAGCTCCCTTGCCTGTCGATGTGAGAACGGGCAACAGGGCTATGACTGCAACGGCAGTTGTCATCATGGCCGGGCGGACGCGCTTCCTTCCGGCTGTTACAACCGCTTCCCTCACGGCATGAACCGTTGAAGGTTTCTCCTGTTCAAAAACCTGGTGAATATAGGTGCCCATGAGAACACCATCATTGGTGGCAATCCCGAACAGGGCTATGAACCCAACCCAGACAGCCACACTCAGGTTAACAGTATGCATCTGGAACATATCACGAAGGTTTATGCCTCCTGCCTGGAAGTTCAGGAACCAGGGCTGCCCGTAGAGCCAGAGCATGATAAAACCTCCCGCCAGAGCAACAAATACACCGGAAAAGTGTATCAATGAGGCGGTGACAGTCCGGAACTGGAGATAAAGCAGAAGCAGTATAATAAGAAGGCTTACCGGGATTACAAGAGCCAGTCTTTTGGAAGCCCTGAGCTGATTCTCGTAGTTGCCGGCGAACCTGAAGGTCACTCCGGCCGGAAGCACTATCTCTCCCGAACTGATTTTGCCGTTCAGTATTTCTCCGGCCTGCTCCGCCACATCGACCTCTGCAGTACCTTCTGTCTTGTCGAAGATAACATACCCGACAAGGAATGTGTCTTCGCTCCGGATCATCTGGGCTCCCCTTGTGTAATTTATATCGGCAATATTCCCGAGAGGTATCTGTGCGCCATTCATAGCGGGTACAAGTATTCTCTTCAGATTTTCCGGGTTATCACGCAGTTCACGGGCATAGCGCACTCTGAGAGGAAATGTTTCCCGGCCTTCGACTGATGAGGAGAGTGTCATTCCGCCTACGGCGACCTGGAGGATCTCCTGAACCTCGGCTACGGAAAGACCGTAACGGGCCATCGCTTCGCGGTTAAGCTTTATCTCGAGGTAAGGGGCGCCGACAGCCCTGTCATAGAATACCGATGAGCTTTTTATTGAGGGGACCTCCTTAAGTGCATTCTCAAACATCAGCCCGGCCTCTTCGATTGAATTCAGATCCGGTCCGTAGACCTTGAGACCCATAGGGGCACGCATTCCGGTTGATAGCATTACAAGTCTTGTCTCTATCGGCTGAAGCTTCGGGGCGGATGTCAGCCCCGGAATATCAGTTACCCTGACTATCTCGTTCCAGATGTCATCAGGCTTCTTAATGTGTTGACGCCATTGCCTGAAATACTCCCCTTTTCTGTCGGGGATCAGGCTGTCAGCAGGTATTATGCGGAACCCTTCTGATCCGGGATCATAACTTCTGTCACCGGTCAGAATATAGTCTCCGTTTTTATTCACCCTGAATCTCATCCTGTGACCGTTCTCGTCGAGGATATATTCGGACCGGTAGTTTATTGTATTTTCAAACATCTGAACCGGTGCGGGATCAAGGGCTGAATTGACTCTTCCCCATTTGCCGACTGCCATCTCAACCTCAGGAATTGCAGATAGTCGCTTGTCAAGTGTCTCAATATAATCCAGGTTCATGGCGATGCCGGTATGTGGCATACTTGTCGGCATAAGAAGAAATGATCCTTCATTAAGTGACGGCATGAACTCCTTACCTGCACCGGGAAATGTCCCGGACACATTCTTCCAGAAAGTTGTCTGGCGGAAATTCTTCCACCCCAGCTTTTCTGCTCCGCCGGGGATAAACCCGAAGATCTTATCAGCCCCCTGCCAGACAAGAAGACCAAATAGTAATGTCAGAGCAGGGATGACCAGGAACTTGCGCTTGTTCTCCAGGGCCCACCTGAGTATCTGCTCATAGTACCGGACCATGGACATCAATGCGAGGAGTATCACAGTAACAATGCCTGAAACAAACAGAAAATTGGCCAGCCCGCTGTTGTGAGCCCCCAGGGGCAGCCACTCTGCGGAAAGGTACCATGTTGCAAAAAATACCGTTATGAAGATATTGATGTAGTTGGGGTACTCTCTGCGGTTCTCCGGCCATTTGTGGTCAAGAAGGTTATTGACGCCGACTGCCACCAGTGCCAGCGCCGGAAATGATTTCAATACAATTGCAAACGCTATCCCTGCTGCAATCAGCAATGCATTCCAGGCAATTCTTATTTTCTTGCGGTCAAATGAGATATTGAAAAAGATATGCACCAGAGTTGGCAGCACAATGATTCCCAGGATAAACGCCGATATCAGTGCAAATGTCTTTGTCCATGCCAGAGGATGAAACAGTTTGCCTTCCTGTGCCTGCATCGCGAAGACGGGAAGGAAGCTGACAATAGTTGTGGCAACAGAAGTCACAACAGCGGCCCTGACCTCTGTTGTAGCCTCATATATGACCCGCATAAGTTTTTTTCCTTTTATGCCCCGGTTTTCAGGCATCTCGAGGTGTCTTAGGATATTCTCCACGTCAACGATTCCGATATCCACCATTACCCCGATGGCAATTGCAATACCGGATAATGCGACGATATTGGCATCAATACCCAGGAATCGCATGAGGATGAATGTCATTAAAACGCCTATGGGTAATAAGGCTGCTACGATGAGTGATGCCCTCAGGTTCATGACAAGCACAATTATTACAATGATGCTTATGAGAATTTCGTGTGAGAGGGCGGACTCCAGGGTGCCTATCGTTTCTTTTATCAAACCAGTCCGGTCATAGAAGGGAACGATTGTAACCTTCGATACTGTGCCATCAGGTAGGGTTTTTTGTGGTAACCCGGCTTCAATCTCCTTTATCTTCTCTTTTACATTATTTATTACCTCCATCGGATTTGAACCGTACCTGGCTACCACGACAGCACCTACTGCCTCTGACCCTGCTTTATCCAGGCCACCTCTTCGTGGTGCCGGGCCAAAGCTGACCCTGGCTACGTCCCTGATTCGCACCGGAATATTTTCCCTGACTGTTATGACAGAGAGTTCCAGGTCATTCAGGCTTTTGACATAACCGAGGCCGCGTATGATGTACTCAACGTTGTTCAGTTCAATAGTCTCAGCGCCAATGTCCAGATTGCTGCGCTTAACAGCATTCATCACATCCATCACCGATACGTTGTAGGCCTTGAGCGCTTCGGGATTCAGATCAACCTGGTATTCCTTCAGGAATCCACCGGCCGATGCTACTTCGGAGACACCCTCTGCAGCGGAGAGGCTGTATTTCACATAAAAGTCCTGAATTGTCTTTAATTCTGACGGGTCCCAGCCTCCGGCCGGCTCTCCTGTTTCCGGATTCCGGCCTTCAAGGGTGTACCAGAAGATCTGTCCGAGAGCAGTGGCATCGGGTCCGAGTGTTGGCTGGACCCCTTCCGGCAATGTGCCGGGGGGGAGTGAGTTCAGCTTTTCCAGGATCCTTGACCTGCTCCAGTAAAATTCGACATTATCCTTAAAAATTATATAGATGAATGACATGCCGAACATTGATGTGCTTCTGATCGTCTCAACACCCGGAATACCAAGCAGGGCGGTTGTAAGCGGATAGGTAATCTGGTCCTGGATATCCTGCGGGGACCGGCCCATCCACTCGGTAGCGATAATCTGCTGGTTCTCACCGATGTCAGGAATGGCATCAACAGGAACCGGATCGCGCGGCAACAGGCCTGATTTGAGGTTGAACGGCATCGTCACCAGCCCCATTACAACAAAGGCAATAAGAATGATGAAGGTAAAGAGCCGGTTTTCAAGGAAATATTTGACTAGTCTGTTAAACATGGCATAGTGATTATAACCTTATTACCTGAGCCGGCCACAGGGCTATCGCCTGACCTGAGGTCAAGACTGCCCGGTGGCTTCAGCATTCAGGTTTTTAAAATGTAAAAAATGGATTCTTACTTCTGCCTTTCGTAATGGCAGCAGCCCGGAAGATTGTTGTAGACCTCGTCAGGAGCCTTGAATTTCTCCGTATCGTGTCCGGCAGCGGCAAGCTTTTTGCTCAAAGCTTCCTTGCCGGTTTTTGCGGGATTATAGGTAACGGTAAGCAGCTGGGTTTTGGAGTCCCATGATGCTGCTGAGGCGCCCTCGGCTTTAACTGTTTTTTCGATTCTGGCCTTGCACATTCCGCATTCGCCCCACACCTTGAAGCTTTCGGTTTTTACCGTATCCCCGGCAACTGTGGTTTTGGTGTGATCATGCCCCTGAGCCTGAGCAGTAACAGAAAAAATTGACAGTGCAAGAACTGATATAAATAATTGTATTGATTTCATGATTTCAGATTTTAAGGATGTAATGATTTTACCTTTTAAAAGAATACTATCCGATGCACCTAAGGATCAAAGCCTTATAGCAGCATTGGCATAGGCAAAATGAAATCAGATTCGGAATACCATTATTTGAGAAAGATCAACTGATGAGGTCAGGAATTCTCCGGGCGGACTTATATCAGTCCATGACCTTCCAGCTATAAAATGAGGCATAACAGGTTTTCCAAATGTCAGGACCGGAGCCTGAAATTTCATCTGATCAAACCCGGCAACGGTTTTTGAAGCCGGCGTATAATTATTGTCAATAAAATAGGTTGTCAGGACATCATCACAGCAGTGTGAGTCAAAATTATCGCCGTTGTTATTAGAAGGGCAGCTTCCGTCATCTCCTTCCATGCCGCAGGTGGCAAGCTCCCCTGAAAATGAGATCTTTGAAGCCACCATCTCTCCGCCGCAATAATGTTGAGCAACCGAGAAGTGCAGCATTGCTGTCACAACCAGTAAAACACCTAATATGGAGAGTATCTTTTTCACATTATAAGTAACAAATCTCCCTTAAAATGGTTTACCTTAACGTCAGATCATATATATGTGTTGCCAAAAAAAAACAATCAACCATCTTGACAGGCAGCTATTTCAGATTCAAACAGTTCACGGTTCACCAGGAACTTGCATCATTCAAGGTGACAACTGACAGTGTACTCCTTGGCGCCTGGGCGCGAATAGAGAGTGCCGGCACAGTACTGGATATAGGCACTGGTACCGGGCTTCTGGCTCTGATGGCTGCACAAAGGTCTGCCGCGCGTATTACTGCCATCGAACCGGACAGGAACTCATTCATCCAGGCAGGAATTAATTTTGCAACAAGCCCGTGGCATGAGAGGATGACTCTGATCCACACTTCGGTGCAGGATTTCCGGCCGGACACAAAGCTGCTTTTTGATACGATTATAACCAATCCGCCATACTTTATTGACTCTCTTTTAAATCCTGATGAGGTAAAAGCCCGTGCCAGGCATAATGTCAGCCTGAGCCATGCCGAGCTTGCAGGCGCGGCAGCCAGTCTGCTTGCACCGGCCGGCAGCCTGCATCTTGTTTTACCTGTGAATGAAGCTGGAAAGTTCACGGAGGAGGCCGCCATCCATGGCCTTCATTGCGTCAGGCGTCTACTTGTACGGCCAACCCCTTCCAAACCACCGGCCAGGGTACTGATGACACTGACGCGCCAGGCCTTACCTGTTTGCGAGGATTCTGAACTGGTGATAGAAAAAGGAGGGAGACATATCTACTCTGATGAGTATGTCTCCCTCACAAAGGATTTTTATCTGAAATTCTAAGATGTCGATCCCGGACCTGATTCAGCGATTTTACACTGGCTCAGCATTTGCGCGTAAACAGCCCGATCGGAGCGGATCTACTTTATCATCCTGTCAACCGGCAGGCCGTACTCCTCTTCCATCTTAATACCGTTGGCCTCAAGCTCATCCAGGATGGGATTGTAGATTTCCGGAAGAATCGGCCTGTAAACACCGTGCAGCAATATTTTCCCTGTGAGGATCATCTTCACAGCCATAGCTGCAGGGAGCGCCACGGTACGGGCAATGGAGGTGTTCGTTGCCGGTGTCCCGAAGTCGAGCATCCTTGAACTGATCACCTCGCTCTTGCCGTCATGGTATGTTGCAAGGAACAGGTGCTGCATAACAATCATGTCACGCTCATTGTCATTCAGCCACATCTTTTTGATCATCAGGTCAGAGGTGATCTCATAGGGCGATGTCACCTTGTATCCCATGTCGGTATCACTGAACAGCCCCAGCCACTCCAGTGATTCCAGCGCCCTGTCGGAGGGATTAAGCCCCGGCTTCTCCTTAAGTTCCTTCCTGAGATCCTGACCGGGCACGCCTGCTTTCTCAGCAACGAACTGTCTGAATGTCACGCCTGTGTAATCCTTGTCGCCGTCGTCAATCAGCCCGATAGCCTTCATCAGGTCAAGCGTCTCGCACCATCCCTTGAAGCGGAATGTGCCGCGGTACATGGTCCTTATCCCTTTGAGTCCGTATATGTCGACATAACTTACAGAGTCGCGGTTCGGATAAACTTCCAGTTCACCAACGCCGGGGAAGGGGTGGGTGAAGCGGGCCTTGAAGAGGTTAATGGGTTCGATATTCACAATCTCACCGTGCTTCAAGTATGTTGCACCGTTACGGCTGGCAAGAACCACCCCCTTGGGACTCCATGAAAACTTGTATCCAAGCGGGTTATTGGCATCTTCCGGGGCCGGAAGGGCTCCGCAGAGCGAATAGAACTCCTCTATCTTGCCGCCTCTCAGCCTTACATTGTCAATGATGCGCATGGCTGACATATGGTCGATACCCGGATCGAGCCCTGCCTCATTGAGGAAGATCACGCCTGCCTTTACCGCATCGTCATGAAGCGCCTGCATGGCGGGTGAAACATATGATGTGGTCACAAGGGGCTTCCTGAATTTGAGACAGAACTTCGCCACATCAACGTGGAACCTGTACGGAAGCAGGCTGACGGTCAGATCACTGTCCCTGACCATGTCAGAGAGCCTCTCCATGTCCTCCATGATCCACGCTACCGATTTACCATTCCTGTGATCACCCAGCAGCCTGTCAGCCTTCTCTTTTGTCCTGGTGGCAATTATTACCTCAAAACCTTCCCCTAGCAGGTACTCAACCATGGGTTTTGACACCAGGCCGGCACCGAGAATAAGTACTTTTTTCATATACGTTCTGTTTTCAGAGTTTAATTTCCGGATTCCCGCAGGCTCACTTTTTATGCCTTCCTCACAAAGGTAGTCAAACTCTTCCGGACTATTTATGATAAAAGTTATACTTAAGTTGCAGGAGATTTTTAATTTTGTTACGCCCTGCAGAGAGCAGGTGTCAAACCGCAAATGTCTCAGAAGCAAAAATATGCCGAAACACCGCTGATGAAGCAGTATTATGCTGTCAAGGCCAAACATCCTGACGCCATACTTCTTTTCAGGGTGGGCGACTTTTATGAGACCTTTGGCGAAGATGCCATCCGGGCATCGGAGATACTGGGAATCACCCTCACGAAGCGGGCCAATGGTTCTGCCAGCTCGGTGGAGCTGGCCGGATTCCCTTTTCACGCGCTTGATACCTACCTGCCCCGTCTGGTCAGGGCGGGACAACGGGTTGCCATCTGCGAACAACTCGAAGATCCGAAGCTGGCAAAGAAGATAGTCAAGCGCGGTATCACTGAGCTGATCACACCGGGAGTGTCATTCAGTGACAACGTGCTGAATCACAAGGAAAATAATTTCCTTGCGGCCATTCATATGGAAAAGCAGGCGGTGGGGGTGGCATTGCTCGACGTCTCAACCGGCGAGTTCTTTGTCTCCGAGGGAGATACGCCGCATGTTGAGCAGATACTGAATAATTTCCAGCCGAAGGAGGTGCTCTTCGAGAAGCGTAAAACAGGGCTCTTCAATGAGCGTTTCGGAAGCCGGTTCTATACCTACAGGCTTGACGACTGGATTTTCACGCCCGATACCGCCAATGACAGGCTGCTGAAGCAGTTTGGTACCACCTCGCTGAAGGGCTTTGGGATTCAGGGCATGACCAACGGCATCATCGCCGCAGGCGCTATCCTCTGGTACCTTGACATGACACGCCATGAGAACCTGGGGCATATCAACCGCATCTCGCGCATAGAAGAGGAGAAATATGTCTGGCTTGACCGGTTCACAGTCCGTAACCTGGAGCTGTTCCATTCGCCCTTCGAGGGCGCAAAAACGCTTATAGAGATACTTGACCGCACCCTCTCACCCATGGGCGGACGAATGATGAAGAGATGGATCTCCCTGCCGCTGAAAGACACGTCGGTACTGAATACAAGGCTTGATATCGTGGAATACCTGATGGCTCATACCGATATCAGGGAGGAGATTGACGATCTTATCCTTGAGGTGGGCGATCTGGAGAGACTGCTGAGCAAGGTGGCTGTGGGCAGGGTCTCCCCGCGCGAGATAGCCCAGATAAGACGCGGCCTGACAGCTATTGGCCAGCTGAAGAGGCTCTGCGCATCCACGGAGTCCCAGCCACTTGTCTCCATGGCATCAGGGTTCGATCCCTGTCCTGAGCTGGCTGACGCCATCGGACGGACACTGACAGCCGAGCCCCCGGCAGCCGTCAGCAAGGGTCATGTCATCGCCGAAGGCATATCACCTGACCTTGATGACCTCAGGGGGATTTATTACGGTGGCAAGGAATACCTTAACGACCTGCAGCAGAGGGAGAGCCTGCGCACAGGCATCAGCTCGCTGAAGATCAGTTATAACAATGTCTTCGGGTACTATATTGAAGTGCGCAATACACACAAGGATAAGGTGCCTGCCGACTGGATCCGCAAGCAGACACTGGTGAGCGCTGAACGATATATCACAGAAGAACTGAAGGAGTATGAAGAGAAGATTCTCGGGGCAGGGGAGAAGATCCTTGAGCTTGAGACCTCGCTGTTCAATGACCTGGTGGCATCGGTCACTCCCTTTATAAACCTCATGCAGGCTGATGCCGCGTCAGTGGGGCGGCTCGATTGCCTGCGCTCGTTTGCAGTGATCTCGGATGAGTACGGATACACAAGGCCTGTGCTGGATGAGAGCCATGTTCTGGACATTAAGGAGGGCCGTCACCCGGTTATTGAAAGGCAGCTGCCCCCGGATGACCCCTATGTTCCGAACGACGTATGGCTTGATAACGACGATCAGCAGGTGATTATCCTGACCGGGCCTAATATGTCAGGTAAGTCGGCGCTGCTGCGGCAGACGGCCCTGATAGTGATAATGGCACAGGCAGGCTGCTTCGTGCCGGCAAAGGAGGCGCGGATAGGCATCATTGACAAGATCTTTACAAGGGTGGGGGCATCGGATAACCTCTCCCTGGGGGAGTCAACCTTTATGGTTGAGATGAACGAGGCTGCCAGCATACTCAATAACCTGTCAGACAGGAGCCTGGTGCTGCTTGATGAGATAGGCAGGGGCACCAGCACCTATGACGGCATCTCCATCGCCTGGGCCATGGTGGAGTATATCCACGAGTGCAGGCACAGGGCCAAGACGCTTTTCGCCACCCATTACCACGAGCTCAATGAGATGGAGAGCACCTTTAAAAGAGTGAGGAACTTCAATGTCTCCATAAGGGAGCTTGACAACAGGGTGATCTTCCTACGCAAGCTGAAGAGGGGAGGGAGCGAGCACAGCTTCGGGATACATGTGGCACGTATGGCCGGCATGCCCAGGAGCGTTGTGGGGCGCGCTGATGAGATACTGAAGATGCTTGAGGAGGGCAGGGGCGGCACCAACCTGGGTAAACCGGTGGAGGAGCTAGCTACCCACCGCGAGGGCTACCAGCTCAGCATCTACCAGCTTGATGACCCGGTGCTGAAACAGATACGGGATGAACTGCTGGGCCTTGATCTGGATAACCTCACACCCATGGAGGCCCTGAACAAATTGTACAATATCCGGAAATTATTAAAATGATTGATCTGCATGATATTTACCCACCCGGCATATATTATTGCATGCACAGATCAGGTAAGATTTAGGTATTGTATTTTTGAAAAAAGTGTTATTTTTGCAGTCACAATTGCGGGAATAGCTCAGTTGGTAGAGCACGACCTTGCCAAGGTCGGGGCCGCGAGTTCGAGTCTCGTTTCCCGCTCAAAAGTAAGATGGCGCCTCAGATACGGGGCGCCATCAGTGATTATAAGAGGTGCCTTTGACAGGGACCTCTCCTGCAGATGAGAAACGCCCGCAAAGGGCGTTCCTGGTATTATGCCGGCGGACCCTTCAGGGTGCCGGTATATATAATTATGCAAGCAGCTATTTCACCGGACCCCAGTCGACCAGCACCCCGTCCCTGAAATAGAGATATTTCTGTGAATAGATCCACTCCTCCTCTACGCTGCGGTCAACATACATACGGTTTATCTGTATTGGTTTGCCCCAGCTGTCACGCGCTATATCGGAGCCGATCCCTTTCCATACCTTATGTTGATAGATGGGTTTGGCCAGGGTTATGCCATACTTGTCCACCAGAGCCTGGAACCTGTCTGTCGGTACCTGCCTTGCCTGCACATCAGGCTCCGGCCGTACCGGCGCTGCTTCCTGCACGGGCTGCGCCACTGGCTGTGAAGTTGTCACCACCGGCAGTGCTGCAGTAAGCCTGTCAGATTTAACATAACCCTCAATATCCTCCCAACGGATAAGGGTAAAGAGAGTATCTGCACTGACAGCTTCAACAATAGTTGCGTCGGGGATTATCTGTAACACCGAGGCGAGGTCATCCTTGTCGGCGAAAAGCCTTACGGCGCCTTTGGTTGCCAGTTTCTGCAGGTCCTGTGCCGTCAGCGAAAGGGCGGCAAATAATACAAATACAAAAAGTATAGCCTTTTTCATTTTCCTGGAATTTATCAGGTGATGCTCAAAAACCGTACCACCATTATTTTTTGTCATTATCAGGACATCACGAAGCGCCGGGACAGTTTTTACCAGCCGGTGGTCCATGTGGGGCTGAGCTACTTTTTTCTTATTATCATCAGGCCGTCCCTGAGGGGCAGAACTATTTTTTCAACCCTGTGGTCACTGCGGACCTTTTCATTGAACATCACAACACCTTTCGTCTGGGGGTCCTTCAGCGCCTCCGCTCCTTCAATCTTTCCTCCCCAGAGCACGTTGTCAGCAATGATGAATCCCCCCTTCCGCACCCTGTCGAAGACAACGTCATAATACTCACAGTATTCACGTTTGTCGCCGTCAATGAAGACAAGGTCGAAGGTGTAGTCCAGTGACGGGATGACCTCCTGTGCCCTGCCCGTATGAAGTGTCACCCTGTCAGCCACGCCGGCAAGTGCGAAGTAGTGTGTGCTCATCTCGTTGAGCTCGTCATTCATCTCTATGGTATGCAATTGTCCGCCGCTCTTCAGCCCGCGTGCCAGGCAGATGGCGGAATAGCCGGTATAGGTTCCTATCTCCAGTATCTGTGTGGGATTTATCATGTATGAGAGCATCTCCAGGAACTTCCCCTGGATATGTCCTGAGACCATGTTTGGATTAACCACGTAGAGATGTGTCTGTCGGTAGAGTTCCTCCAGCACCTTATCCTCGGGGGTGCTGTGCTCCCTGATATATTTGTCAAGATCTTTCTCCATTCTGCTTGTATATTAAGGTTGAAAGGGAGGATCTGTCAAAGATGGCTTCTGCTGTTTCCGTCAGCTCCATGGCAGTAACAGCATCTATCTTACGGAAGGTCTCTTCCATCGTGTCAATACGGTCAAAGATCAGGAGGCTTTTTCCGAGGCTGAGCATGAGGCTCTCGTGGTTCTCGTAAGCCCTGGCCAGGTAGCCCTTTATCTGGTTCTTCGCCCTTGACAGCTGCAGTATGCCCAGTGGCTGGTTTCGAAGCCTGTTGAGCTCTTTATGAATGAGGGCTATGCTCTTACCCAGGTTGCGATTGTCGGTGCCGAAATAGATTGTCACCAGCCCGGTGTCAGTATAAGGATTGTATACCGATTCAACATTGTATGCATATCCGCGCTTTTCGCGAAGCGATAGGTTCAGACGCGAGTTCATCCCCTGCCCGCCGAGGATATTGTTCAGCATGAAGAGCCCCATCCTCCGTTTGTCATGCAGGTCGTATGCGATGTTACCTATGATGCAGTGGTTCTGCCACGTATCAGTTTTCTTTTCCGTGCTGACCGGCCTGTAGAGGTATTCTGACCTTTTTCTGCGTGTGTCATTTCCGGCAGGCACCTGGCTGAAAAATTTGTCAAAAAGGGCAATGATCTGTTTCCCGCTGATGGCTCCCACGGAGCAGAAGACCATCTGGGAAGGTGAGTAGTTGCGTGCCATGAAGCGCCTGATGGAATCGCCGGTGATTGCCCGCACTGTGGCAGGCATGCCAAGAATACTTCTTCCTATAGGCTGGTCGGGGAAGACCATCTCCTCAAACTCATCAAAGATATATTCTGCCGGGTTGTCAAGATATGAGTTGATCTCCTCTATGACAACCTCCTTCTCCTTTTCGATTTCGGCCGGGGGAAATGTGGAGGAGAATAGCAGGTCGGATATCAGTTCAACAGCCCTCGGGTAGTGTTCCTTCAGGAAGGAGGCGTGGATGGCTGTCTCCTCCTTGGTGGTATAGGCGTTGAGTTCGCCGCCCACATCCTCAAGCCGGCTGAGAATATGGTACGACTTCCTGTGTGTTGTACCCTTGAAGAGCATATGCTCAATGAAGTGTGCCACGCCGTGTTCTTCGGGGAGCTCATCGCGTGAGCCGGCGTTGATGATAATGCCACAGTGTGCCACAGCGCTTGCTGTAGGAAGGTGTACCAGCCTGATGCCGTTGGCTAGAGTATGCAGTGTCAGATCCATGTTTTCAAGTAGAATTGACAAAGATAAGAAGGAATTCAGGTTTCAGTGCTACGGCTGCCCACTTCCGTTACGGGCTTCTTCCCGGGGCTCTTACAAAGTGAATTTCAGGTATTGCACAAAAAATATAAAAGCAGTATATTTGCCGTCCGAAATGGTACCATAGCTCAGTTGGTAGAGCAACGGACTGAAAATCCGTGTGTCCCCGGTTCGATTCCTGGTGGTAC
>CAZVLJ010000070.1:0-14502 GCA_964627825.1 uncultured Rikenella sp.
GGATTTATATGGATGCTCTGTCCTACAATTCTTTATGCCCTACAGGCATAGGTTGCCAACACTATTGCCTGTTCTACAATTCTTGAAGGTCTACGACCTTCGGGATTTATATGGATGCTCTGTCCTACAATTCTTTATGCCCTACAGGCATAGGTTGCCAACACTATTGCCTATTGCCTATTGCCTATTGCCTGCTGCCTGCTGCCTGCTGCCTGCTGCCTATTGCCTATTGCCTGCTGCCTGCTGCCTGCTGCCTGCTGCCTATTTCCTGACCCTGACCGGATAGGGAGGCCGCACCGGCTTGGCCGGCGGGTTCTTCTCCAGTTCCCGCAGTGCCACCTCAATAGCCTTCTCCAGCTGGGGATCCCTGCCTTCGATAACATCGGCAGGCAGTTGCTCAACCTCAATATCTGGCGCCACTCCAACATTCTCAACAACAAAGCCGTCTTCAGTCCATATTGCCAGGTTAGGTGCTGTTACCATGCCACCGTCCATCAGTTCAGGGAAGCCCAGTGTTCCCACCAGACCACCCCAGGTGCGTTTGCCAACCAGTGTTCCCAGACCGAACTTGCGGAACATCCATGGTAGCATATCGCCACCAGATCCTGCTGTCTCATCAATGATCATGACCTTTGGTCCTTGTATTGATGCACTTGGGGTCTTCAGATCATTGCCGTAGCGCATGTTCCAGTAAGACTGCATCGGTCGGCGCAGCAGGTCAATATAGTAGTCGGCTATCAGGCCGCCGCCGTTGAACCTCTCGTCAACAATAATTGCCTGCCTGTTGGCCTGGGGGAAGAAATACCTCTTGAAGTATTCATGACCCTGACCGGATGTGTTGGGAACATATACATAGGCCACCTTACCGTCTGTTGCTTCAGTAACCTTTTTCAGGTTATCCTCAACCCAGTCACGGTTTCTCAGGCCGAGTTCATTGCCAACAGGAACAACATTTATCACCCGTGATCCTGTATAATCCGGATCAGGACCAACAGTCAGTTCCACGATCTTTCCGTCGGTGTTCTCCAGGTAACTGTGGATATTCCTGTCAGCCGTAACATCCCTGCCGTCAATGGCGAGTATATATTCTCCCGTTTTTACGTTGAGGCCCGGCTCTGTGAGAGGTGATCTGAGATCGGGGTTCCAGTTAAGCCCGCCGTAGATTTTTTTCAGCCGGTACCTGTTATGTTCAACCGAGAAGTCGGCTCCCAGCAGTCCGCCTCCTACTCTCGGCGGCGTGGTCAGCCTGTCGCCTCCCCCAACCCTGTGATGCCCTACTCCCAGTTCACTGCACATCCACTGTATCACCCTGTTCAGATCACTGCGGCAGGTGAGGTGTGGGAGGAACTGTTCATACTTTTCCCTCATTGCCTTCCAGTCGGCTCCATGCATGCCTGGATCATAGAAATAATCGCGGTTTACTCTCCATGCCTCATCAAAGATCTGTGGCCATTCCTCCTTCGGATCAATTTTTACAGTCAGGGCTCCGGTGTTCAGCACTCCCTTGCCGGGTTCAGGCTTCCTGCCGGCGGAGCATATCCCGACAGTCTGGCCTTTGACGTATAACATCTTTTTCCTGTCAGCCGAAACAATATAGCTGTCAAGCTCCATCACCTCCTCATCCTTGCGGTCCTTGACCTTATAGATGCGGAGTGCCGACTGCCCGCGTCCGGCAGGTCTGACAACATATAGTATCTCTCCTGCTCCGGCCACACCCAGTTCAGCGTAGTTGCCCGGTGCAACCGGCACGCTGACTATCCTTTCCTGCAGTCCGTCTGTTTCAATCTTCAGCAGCTCACTCTTTTCTTCAGCATCCTGTTTTCCGGAGGATTTTTTTGCGGAGCTCTTTGAGGAGCCTTTGTCTTTAGTGTTCTCAACCGGCTGAGGTGAATCACTCTTTTCTTCCTTGCCCTTCTCCTCATCACTCTCCTTCGCGAAGGGTGAGAGGATATCCTTCCTGAGGGTGACAAGGTAGATCGAATTTGTCATACGCATGTCGGCACTGGAGAGGTCGAACCAGTTGACTACCGGTCCCGCGTCAGTGGATGCGAAGAAGTAGATATACTCACCTCCCGGATCAAATACCGGTTCAGCGGCGTCACTCAGTCCGTCAGTGACGGGGAACGATTTCTGCTGGTCAACCGAGTAAAGCCGGACCACCCTGAAGAAGGTGTTCATCATCTTTGTGTAAACAATCCATTTGGAGTCTGATGACCAATCGCCGAACATCTCCCTGAAGGGCCCCGGGAAATACATCTCGTCTGAATCAATCTTACTGATCACTGATGAGTTTATATCAAGGATCCAGAGATTCCTTCCGTTATCGGTGAAGCAGATCTTCTTACTGTCGGGTGACCATTTCGGATAGGCGTAGAAGCCTGTGCCCGGCAGGTCAAACACCTTCACCTCCCCCTTTCCGTCCTGTTGCTTGATATGAAGATAGTATTCACCGGATTCATCAGAGAAGTAGGCTATTGTCTTTCCGTCCGGTGACCATGAGGGAAATTTCTCATGAGCGCCGGGTGTCTGCGTTATGTTTCTCGGGTCACCCTTCTCGCCGGGAACAGTGATTATCTCGCCCCTGTAGCCGAAGACAGCACGACTTCCTGTCGGGGAGATGTCTCCACTTCGCATGTAGTTGAACCCTTTCACATAGCGCGGGCGAAGTTCCAGCAGGTCAGCGGCAATGCCAACTTTGAGCCTTGTTGCTTCGCCGGTGGGGATATCATATGAATGAAGGTAACCGGCCTGTTCGAATACTATCCTGTTGTCTCTGCCTGCGGCTTTCAATACCGGGAAATCGGAGAACGAGGTATGCTGCCTGATGTCACTTCCGCTGTCATTGCAGGAGAAGAGGTTTATCTCACCGTTCCTGTCGCTAAGGAACCATATCCTGTCACCTATCCACATCGGGTCAGTATCATTGCATCCGTCCTTTGGCTGAGATACTTTGATGACCGACCTGTCCGTGAAATCGTATAGCCAGATGGTTGATACCGTTCCTCCGCGGTAGTTCTTCCATTGTGTGTGGACCGGAGGAAGTGGTGTATATGCCATCCTCTTGCCGTCAGGCGACCAGGAAGCATAATATGCGTTAGGTATCTCCAGCTTCTCAGGGTAGCCACCTTCAATATCAACAGTGTATAGTTGCGCATATCTGCCGGTGAAGGTATTCCTCTGTGAGATGAACAGTACCTTTTTACCGTCAGGAGTGAAGCCCCTGGCTGCATCACTGCCCGGATGCCAGGTCAGCCTGGCAGGGACGCCTCCCTCCACCGGTACTACGAACACGTCAGTGTTACCGTCATACTGTGCACTGAAGGCAATCAGCTTCCCGTCAGGAGAGAAGCATGGCTCCCCTTCAATTCCTTCATCTACAGTGATTCTTCTGGGATGGGTGCCATCAGCATTCATTACCCATAAATCCTCCGCGTAGATGAATGCGATGTGAGAGTTGCTTGTTGCCGGTTGTGACAGCATCCTTGTGTCAGAGGTGTCAATGCCGCTGATGGTGCCGGCTGCGCCCAGCAGCAGCAATGCAATCATTCCTGTGATAAAAAACGTTTTTTTCATGGCTGTATGGTTTTTCTGATAGTGGTTGTTGAGTTAGCCTGTGCCACCGGGGTGATAACAACATCATTTATGCAGACGTGTGCGGGAAGGCTGGCACAGTAATGTATCACCTCAGCAATATCATCTCCGGTGAGCGGTTCCAGACCACTGTATACTGCTGAGGCTCTTTCTTTGTTGCCCTTGAACCGGACGATGGAAAACTCTGTCTCCACCAGGCCCGGTGCAATATTGGTCACCTTAATGCCATGTTTCACAAAATCCAGTCGCATGCCCCGCGAGAGAGCATCAACGGCATGTTTCGTGGCACAATAGACCGCCCCGTTCTCGTATACCTCCTTGCCGGCTATTGAAGCGATGTTAATTATGTGACCCGTCCCCCTTCGCACCATCATAGGGGCTATGGCACGGGTAACATAGAGCAGACCTTTAACGTTGGTGTCAACCATCCTGTCCCAGTCATCCGGCTCCCCCTCGTCAAGATGAGCGAGACCCACTGCCAGTCCGGCGTTGTTAATCAGGATGTCAATCTGATTCCAGTTACCGGGAAGAGAAGCCAGGTTCTTGTCAACCGCTGCCCGGTCCCTTACGTCAAAAGAGAGCGCCAGCACTTCTGTGCCGTAGGTGTCAGCAAGATGAGAGGCGAGTTCATCAAGCCTCTCTTTTCTTCTGCCTGTGAGTATCAATCTGTCAGATGATTGTGCAAATTTAACTGCTGCGGCTTCGCCAATACCTGAAGTCGCACCCGTAATAAGTATTGTTTTTTGCATGGTAGTTATTTTTCGGAGAGGTAAATGTAAAAAATATTAAGGGTATCTTTGCCGCCTGTCTTGAAAATGATGCACCATATATACCGTAAAGACCTCTGTATTTCCGGCAGTGATGCGTCAAAAAGATAACAAATAAAAAATGTTCCGGGTTCAATGAAGGAGACAAAAGGGATAAGCGGGCCTTCGGCGGAGCAGGTGGAAAGGATGTTCGATTCAATATCGAAGCATTATGATTACCTGAACCATCTGCTGTCATTGGGTACTGACAGGAGATGGAGAAGACGGGCAGTTAAGATTATTGCAGAGCATGCCAGGCCCCGGACCATCCTGGATATGGCCACCGGCACCGGTGACCTGGCCATTGAGGCGTTGAGGCTCAGAGCTGATAAGATAACAGGCATAGATCTCAGCGCAGGGATGCTGGAGGAGGGGCGCCGGAAGATTGAAAAAAAAGGTTACTGTGACCGGATAGAGCTGCTCAGGGGAGATGCTGTCCGGAGCGGGTTTGAAGCCAATACGTTTGATGTTGTGATGTCAGCCTTCGGGGTCAGAAATTTCGGGAACACTCTCGCCGGGCTCACTGAGATGTACCGCGTGATCAAACCGGGAGGCATGATTATGGTGCTCGAATTTTCCCGGCCGGCATGGTTCCCGCTCAAGCAGATTTATGGACTCTATTTCCGATGGATCCTGCCGCGAATAGGACGGAAGGTGTCCGGTGATCCTGCCGCCTACACCTACCTTCCTGATTCGGTCATGTCATTCCCTGACAATGAGAGGTTCCTGCATCTACTCACCTCGGCGGGGTTCAGAGATGTTAAACAGAAACGGCTAACAGGCGGGATCGCAAGCATCTACACCGGATTTAAAAGTGGCACAGATGTTGCACAATAAAACCTAAATTTTTCGTTATACTAAACAGGACCCTAGGGAAGCGTGTATAAAAGAACTGCCATATTCATCATTATGCTTCTTATTCCTGTCTTTCTTGCTGCCCAGAGGGCAAAGCCAAAGAACGACTCGAATTATGATGACAGGCTCCTGCATTTCGGCTTCAGCATGGGAATCAATTCTATGGATTTCATTGCGAAGATGAGACCGGAGTCGGATATGAAAGCTGAAGTCGTTGCGCTTAAACCAGGTATTAACATACAGATCGTTACTGATTACAGGCCGGCAACATACCTTGACCTCAGGTTCCTGCCCGGTGTCTCATTCGGGCAGAGAACAATCAATTTCTACAATAAAGATGCTGAAAAGGTATATGATACACAGATAGAATCTTCATTCCTCGAGTTTCCCCTTTCTCTGAAGGCAAAAGGAATGAGACTCAATAACTCAAGGCCATATCTCATAGGAGGGCTTAACTTCAGGTATGATCTTGCGGGAAAAAAGGAGTTTGATGATCCGGGGGTGAACGGTTCCGAGAGCTTCATCAGGCTTAATAAGGCAGATCTTTATTACGAAGTTGGAGCAGGAATCGATTTTTACCTGCCCTATTTCAAGCTGACCATTGAGGCGAAGATGTCATCAGGACTGCGTGACGTGCTGAACTACAATGTCGGGTTCCCTCCGTACTTCAATGAGATAGAATCGCTGAAGTCCCAAATATGGGTTCTGTCATTCCATTTTGAGTAACAATGCCCGTGGAGCTTAACCTGGTGCTTCCCCCTGAGACTGCTTTCGATGAGCAGTCGCTCCGGAATTATCTTAAAAAAAAGAGTGGCAGAAAGGATTTCAGCCTGCAGATAGTAAAACGTTCTGTAGATGCCCGCCAGTCGGACATAAAGGTTAATCTTATGGTTCGGCTTACCGACCCCGGTGAGAGTGCTACAGAGCCTGAGCCATTCAGAATCAGGGATGTATCACGCTCACGCGAAGTGGTGATAGCGGGAAGCGGACCTGCCGGTCTCTTTGCGGCACTGGCCCTGATAGAGGAAGGCCTGAAACCGGTAATCCTCGAAAGGGGAAAAATGGTGAGTGACCGTAAGAGGGATGTAGCTGCCATAAGCACGAAGCATCTTGTTGACCGAGACTCAAATTACTGTTTTGGGGAGGGTGGGGCAGGCACCTTTTCAGACGGGAAGCTCTATACAAGATCAAAAAAGAGAGGTGACAACCGGCGGGTGCTGGAGCTGCTCGTGCTGCACGGTGCTGATCCTGCCATACTCTATGAAGCTCATCCCCACCTGGGTACAGACAGGTTGCCCGGGGTGATCACTGCGGTCAGAAAGAGCATCATTGCTGCAGGCGGCGAAGTCCTCTTTATCAAACGTGTCACCGGAATAGAGATCATTGACGGCCGGTTCAACAGTGTAACGGTGAACGAAAATGAGAGATACCGGGCTGATGACCTTATCCTTGCCACCGGCCACTCGGCACGGGACGTCTACTCAATTCTTTCCGGGGCAGGAGTGCAGCTCTCATTCAAACCCTTTGCCATGGGTGTCAGGGTTGAACATCCGCAGGAGCTGATTGACCGTATGCGTTATCATGGTAAACCGAGAGGCAAGTACCTGCCGGCGGCAGCCTACAGTCTTGTGACGCAGGTCGGCGGGCGTGGTGCATATTCATTCTGCATGTGCCCGGGAGGGTTCATGGTCCCCTCTGCCACAGCACCGGAGGAGGTGGTGGTCAACGGCATGTCACCTTCGCACCGTAATGCGCGATGGGCCAACAGCGGCATAGTGACAGAGATCAGGGAGGAAGATGCCGCTCACTACGGCAGCGGACCCCTTGCAGGTATGGCTTACCAGGCAACACTGGAAAAGATGGCATGGCAGGAGGGTGGCATGTGCCAGCGGGCCCCGGCACAGCGACTGACAGATTTCGTTGAGGGAAAAGCCTCGGCAAATCTCCCTGAGGGGTCATATTTCCCGGGCCTGACACCTTCACCACTGCATGAGTGGCTGCCGGAGCAGATAACCAACAGGCTCAGGAACGGATTCAGGGACTTCGACAGAAAGATGAAGGGATTTATTACCGGGGAAGCGCTGGTTGCAGCGGTGGAGTCACGTACATCATCACCGGTAAGGGTGTTGCGTGATCCGGTATCACTCCACGCCGCCGGTATCAAAGGCCTATGGCCTGCCGGCGAAGGTGCAGGCTACGCTGGAGGAATAGTCTCCTCGGCAGTGGACGGCATGCTGGTGGCACAGGCAATACTGAAATCAGGCAGAAGGCAGTAGGTATCGGCCCCGAAAATCGGGGCCGGGGATCCTCGATCCCCCGGATGGCGGATCGGGACATCAGGCAGTAGTGGGTTTGGCAGTGGTCCAATAATCATTGCAGAATTCTGGCCGTATGATAAAGTTTTTTGCAGAAGATAATACCTTGTCCAATCGACAATCTAAACTCCCCCCGACCTCCTCCTGGCAAACTCTGAAAAGACAATGGCTGCAGCCATGCTTACATTCAAAGACTCCAGCCCGACCGTCACCCTGGCGGGGCCGGGAATGGTGATCCGGCTGGTGACATGCCGGAGAAGTGTATCACTGATACCCTTCGACTCGTTTCCAAGGAGGATTATTCCCTCACTGCCCAGGTTGCTCTCATAGACCGACGTGCCGTCAGTGACAGTTCCGTAAACGGGTATGCTGTCACCGGCAGCCTTTCCCAGGATGTCATCAAGTGACCTGTACCAGACATTGACATGCATGAAGGCGCCCATGGTGGCCTGTATCACCTTGGGATTGTAAAAGTCAACACAGTCGGGTGAGCAGAGTATGTCTGCCATGCCGAACCAGGCAGCCATCCGGATGATTGTGCCCAGGTTGCCCGGATCCTGCACGTACTCCAGTGCGGGGACAAGCCTGCCACGGAGGATTCCGGGACTGAACTGCACTTTTCTCATTGGGGCTATTGCAAGCACATTGTGAGGTGTTCGCAACGAACTGATCCGCCGCAATTCCTCGTAGTTCACAGTCACTATATCGTCAGCGCCACCGGTAACAGCCTCCTGCTCACCGTCAATCCATTCAGGCTTCCCGGCCAGCATAACCACTCGGTTGCCGGCCAGGATATACTCCCTTACCAGCTTGTCGCCCTCGATGACAAAGAGCGAATTCTCCTCCCTGACCTTTTTTTTCTGGAGCGAAAGTATCAGTTTTACCTGGTTGCGGCTGATCCTCTTATGCGTCATTCGTTGATTGAAAATAGAGTTTATAATGGTATATTTGCGTTCACTATTCTTTACAGAGAAGTGAACCATCAGAAAGCAAATATAGAAATTACCTTGCCCAAACTGCTTCTGCTGGCATTCATAATTTTAACCGCAGCTTCCTGTAATCCCACAAAATATGTCCCGTCCGGAGATTTGCTGCTTGGCAGGAATGAGATAGCCATTAATGCTGACAAGGAGCCCCTGCCTCCGACTGTGAGCCGCAGTGCATTCAGACCCTATATCAGGCAACAGCCCAACAAGAAGATCTTCGGGGTCAGATTTCACCTCGGGCTCTATAACCTCTCCAATATTGAAAAGGAAAAATGGCCCCACGGATGGCTGAGACGGATTGGTGAGGAACCGGTCATCATGGATGTGGTGGCTGCTGAACGCTCAGCAGGTCAGATACAAAGCTACCTGTGGTCAAAGGGATTCTTCAATGCTAGGGTGAGTGACACCGTCAGGGTGGCAGGTGAGGAGGCCAATGTGGTCTATAGCATCACTCCCGGCAGACCATATACCATAGCTGATATAAGATATGACATACAGGACTCTGTCCTGCACAGCCTTGTACTCATTGATACCGTTAATTGTCTGATAGAGAGGGGTATGATATATGATGTTGATCTCTTTCAGCGTGAGCGTAAGAGGCTTGAGCGCTTTATCAGGGATATTGGCTTTTATACTTTTTCAACTGAAAATATCTATTTTGGTATTGACAGTTCACTCATCCGCCAACAAGTCATTGTCAACTACGTGGTCTCCCCCAGGGTAACCGTTGACAACCATGGAGTGCAGACAACGTCCAACCACACAATGTACCGCATCAGGGAGATCTATGTCTACCCTGAGTTTGATCCCAGGGCTTCGCTGACAGGAGGAGATGAGTATCTGAGGAGCCTTGATACAACCTGGTACAGGGGGGTGCACTTCGTCGCTCCGCCGGGACGCACACTGGTTAAACCGGAGGTGCTGACCCAGTCGCTCTACATAGCACCGGGATCACTCTACAGCGTTACCAACGTGGAAAGGACGCAGTCACACCTTACCGACCTTCGCAACCACAGGCTGGTAAATGTCTCGTTTGTCGACCTGCACGGAGCTACCGGCAAGAGGCGCGACGAAGGGATGCTTGATTGCGTCATTCAACTCACCCCTATGCAACGGCAGTCCTTCACCGTTGAGCTGGAGGGAACAAACACCGGCGGAAACCTCGGGGGAGCACTCAACCTTATCTACCAGAACAAGAGTCTTCTCAAGGGTGCGGAGGTCTTTAGCATGAAACTCAAGGGAGCATATGAGACCCTTACTGATGATGTGACAGGCTTCAAGAACACACAGCAGTATGGTATAGAGGCCAACCTCAGAATACCGAAATTCATGATCCCATTCCCCGCAAAGGAGTCGTTCATCCGCAATAAGGATCCCAGAACGGTTCTGCAGGCCGGGTACAACTACCAGAAGCTGCCGGTATTTGCCAGGTCAGTGGCCAATATCTCCCTGGGTTATTCATGGAACGGTAATAAATACACCCGCTTCAGTGTCAATCCTCTCTCTCTGAATGTGGTCAAGCTGCACTATATTAATCCTGAATACCAGGCCATGATTGACACCATGCCCTACTTCTCAAACTCCCTGAGTGACGTAAGGATTGTCGGAGGAAGGTATGATTTTGTCTTCAACAACCAGACCATTCAAAAATCAAGGGATTTCTGGAACATTCGCGCAGGATTTGATATTGCCGGGAACCTTCTTGACGCAGTTTACCGTACTGCCAATATGGAGCCTGCTCCCGATGGTTCCTACCATCTCTTCCGTCAGCCTTTTGCCCAGTTCCTGAAAGGTGAGGTGGATGCCGCCTATAACTTCAGGTTCAACGAGGCAAGCAGCATTGTTTACCGGGTATTCGCCGGGGTGGGATGGCCCTATGGCAACTCTGAGGTCATGCCCTTTGAGGAGCAGTACTTCGGGGGAGGATCCAATGACATAAGAGCATGGATGGTAAGAACCCTCGGGCCCGGATCATATATCCTGCCTGAGAGTTCGTTCATAAACCAGACCGCTGACATGAAGCTGGAGGCAAACGTGGAGTACCGCTTCAAACTTTTCTGGATACTGGAGGGCGCAACCTTTATTGATGCCGGTAACATATGGACCGTCAGGGATGATGATGACCGTCCGGGTAGCCGGTTCAGGTTCGGCAGCTTCCTGGATGATATTGCTGTGGGTACCGGACTGGGACTGAGATTTGACCTTAAATTTGTGCTTTTGAGAACCGACTTTGGCCTCAAGCTCCGTGACCCGCAGGAGACGGAAGGTTCCAAATGGATCCCGCTCAGCCGCCCGTTCAACCGCAAGCAGGATATTGCAATGGTAATAGGCATTGGATATCCATTCTGATAAGCAGTCAGCAGTAGTGCAATTACAGCAATGCAGACGTTGATATGTACTTCCTGTCAACACTATTGCCTCTTGCCTCTTGAAGACTGCGCTATTGCCTCCCTGCAGTCTGGCTCCTTCGCTGAAATGACCCACCGGATCATTTTTTCACGCTCGGCCCTTTCTTGCCTTGTATCCATTTTTTGCCTAACTTTCCTGTCATCTTGCTGCTCTAAATGTGAAACTATTAAGGAAAACCATTGACGGACTGTTGGGTTTTAATCGCCGTGAGAGGCGGGGAACATATGTTCTGTCTCTATTGTTAATTGTTCTTCTGGCCGTACGGCTGACTGCATTCAGAACTGGCAGACTGCCTGAGGAGATTCCTCCGCTGCCATCCGCCGGGCCCTCTTTTTACCGCACCATGGAACCCGCTGCCGCTCTTTTCAATTTTGATCCCAACACAGTTACTTATGATGAGCTCCTGAAACTTGGGCTCACCGCGAGACAGGCGCGCACCCTTGTCAACTACCGCAACAGCGGGGCAAGATTCCGCCGGCCGGAGGACCTGGCAAGGGTTTACGGTATTGACTCAGCCACCCTTGCACGACTGATGCCATATATTGCCATCAGGGAAACTGGCAGAACAGCCCTGAGGGAATCCCCGGCAGGAAGGGAATCCCTGGCAGAAAGTGGAGCCCTGACAGAAAGGGGATTTCTGGCAGAAAGAGGAGCCGGTGACGGCGAGCGTGGCAGGCAAATCAATACGGCCGCCGGCAGGGGAGCAGCAGGAACGGAACAGGAAGGGTTAAGTCGGAAACTGATTGTAAGAGATGATCATCCGGTAATCACTGACCTGAACAGTTGCTCCGCAGAGGAGCTTGATGAGCTCCCCGGCATCGGTCCTGTTCTCTCTGTCAGGATCATACGCTACCGCAGCCTTCTCGGCGGATTTGTGGAGACAGATCAGCTTAGAGAAGTGTACGGGCTTGACAGCTCAGTGGTGAGGCTTATTGAAGAACGGCTGACACTGACAATGGACTCTGTCAGGCCCGTGGCACTTGACAACGCCACCTTCGGAGAGCTGGCGCGCCATCCCTATCTTGGTTATGAAGCGGCACGAAGGATAACCCGGTACAGGAGTGTCAGCCCGTCAGCGATAACCCTGGGGGCGATGGTTCGCAGCGGGGTCATCACCGCCGGACAGGCTGAGCGCATAGCGCCATATGTCAGGCCTTCCCCGGGCACATCAGGAAATGATTATGAATTTATTTCATCAAAAGTTTTGAAATGATTTTCAGAGATATTAATTTTGCACCTCGATTTTAACACATAGTTTAAATATGATAATTGTACCGGTAAAAGAAGGCGAGAACATTGACAGGGCTCTGAAGAAATTCAAGAGGAAATTTGAGAAAACGGGTGTTATCCGTGAGCTCAGGGCACGCCAGGCTTTTGTCAAACCCTCGGTTCGCCGCAGGGAAGAGATTAAGAAAGCCATCTACGTTCAGCAGCTGCAGCAGAAGGAGGAGTAGTCTCCCGGCTGTCGGCTCGCAAAGCTATAATACATAAAACCAAAAAGGTTCCTTTCATGGATATAAAGGAATCGTTCCTTCAACACATCCGTACCGGGAAGCGTTATTCACGGCATACGTTCACATCCTACAAGAACGATCTTAATCAGTTTTTCAGTTGGCTGGAAGAGAATCATCCGGGAACCACTGCTTACAGGATTACCCATGGTGATGTAAGGGGTTGGATGGTCTCCCTGCTGGAGAACGGGGCAGCCACCGGTACTGTTCACAGGAAGATATCGGCTCTCAGGACGTTTTTCCGGTACATGCTCAGGCATGAGCTGATAAAGAGTGATCCGGTTGCCGGACTGAAGCTGCCGAAAAAGAAAAGACAGCTCCCGGTTTTTGTTGCCGAAGAGGCACTTGCCAGGTTGCTTGATGAATTCCGTTTCGGAGATAATTTTTCAGGGTTACGCGACAGAACTGTTGTGGAATTTTTGTATCTTACAGGCATGAGGAGGTCGGAACTGATCAACCTGCGTGACACGGACGTGGATCTTTCCGCGGGGCAGGTGAGGGTGACGGGTAAGCGTGACAAGCAGAGGGTAATTCCATTCTCTGCCGGCTTCGTCAGGTCTCTGCAGTCATACATATCAGCACGTAATGAACAGGGTTACTCTGCCGGGTGGTTCTTTGTAACCGACAGGGGGAACAAAATGTACGACAAGGCTGTTTATAACCTTGTGACCCGATACCTTGCAATGGTTACTACTATTGAGAAGAAGAGCCCGCATGTGCTGAGACATACCTTCGCCACGCACATGCTTAACCGGGGGGCGGACCTAAACTCAATCAAGGAGTTGTTGGGTCATGCCAGCCTGTCAGCCACCCAGGTATATACACATAACTCATTTGAACAGTTAAAGAAAATATATAAACAGGCTCATCCAAGAGCATAAACTATAAATTAACAGGAGGTACTGCCATGAACATTCAGATCCATTCACTCAGGTTTGATGCGGACAAGAAGTTGCTCGACTTTGTTTCCCAGAAGGTAAACAAGCTGACCCAGTACAGTGACGATATTGTCAGCGCCGAGGTGTTCCTGAGGTTAGACAATGATGAAGAGAAGGAGAACAAGATCACGGAAATCAAGGTAGAGTATCCGAGAGGGCCGCTTTTTGCCCGGAAACAGAGCAAAACATTCGAGGAGGCTACGGACCTGGTAATTGCAGCTCTTAAGAGACAGATAGTCAAACAGAAGGGAAAGATGCGGGGGGAGTGATCCCTCCGCATTAAAAAAACTTGCGATTATTTTGAGATTTGAATTTTAAATTCCTACATTTGCAAACCGATTTTTGAGGGTAATTTCTCAAAGATCGGTCGTTCTTTCAAATGCCGATGTAGCTCAGTTGGCCAGAGCAGCTGATTTGTAATCTGCAGGTCGGGGGTTCGAATCCCTTCATCGGCTCATTGTATGATGAGTATGTATGTCTAACCAGGCATGCTCTGTAAAAGAAGGGGAGATACCAAAGTGGCCAACTGGGGCAGACTGTAAATCTGTTGTCTGAAGACTTCGTAGGTTCGAATCCTGCTCTCCCCACTCTTACAGTGCCCGTGATGATTTTCCCGATTCGCCGGGAATGTATGCGGGTGCCGGTTACTTATATAAGCGGGAGTAGCTCAGTTGGTAGAGCATTAGCCTTCCAAGCTAAGGGCCGCGGATTCGAATTCCGTCTCCCGCTCACTATGCCGATGTAGCTCAGGGGTAGAGCACTTCCTTGGTAAGGAAGGGGTCATGAGTTCAACTCTCATCATCGGCTCAAACGATTTTGGATGTAAATTTAAATTAATAAGCTTTTAGTTATGGCAAAAGAAAAATTTGACAGGTCGAAGCCTCACGTAAATATCGGTACGATCGGTCACGTCGACCACGGCAAGACCACCCTGACAGCTGCTATTACGATGGTTCTGGCTAAGAAAGGTCTCTCAGAGATCAGGGACTTTGACTCAATCGACAATGCCCCCGAAGAAAAGGAAAGAGGTATTACAATCAACACTTCTCACGTTGAGTATTCAACGGCAAACCGTCACTATGCGCACGTTG
>CAZVLJ010000071.1:0-14435 GCA_964627825.1 uncultured Rikenella sp.
TTCAATGGTATAGACCTTAACTCCCATCTCGGCCAGGATGGCAGCCTGGTATCCCGAGCCTGTGCCTATCTCCAGAACCTTATCTCTCTTGCCAACACTTAGCAGTATGGTCTGAATGGCAACGGTATAAGGCTGTGAGATAGTCTGACCGGCAGAGATAGGAAAAGCCTTGTCCTGATAGGCATGTTTCAGGAAAGCATCATCCATGAAGAGATGCCTGGGCACCTTTCCCATGGCATCAAGAACCCGCTCGTCAGTGATGCCCTTGCCACGAAGCTCTTCAATAAGTCTTTTCCGTTTGCCTTTAGCCTCAAAGGACTCTTCAATCATCACATCATTAATTTGGTCTAAAAATAACAGATATCTTTGCATATCTCCCGTGTACCGCAATGAAAAAATTTGCCCGCAGAATAGCACTTGCTTATGTTCTGGCTGACTTCGCCGGATCATCCGTTGCCTGGGGCCTTTTTTACATGTTCCGTAAATACTTCATTGAGACTAAATTATACGGTGACTTTTTCCGGATGGAGTTGGGTGACAAGTTCTGGCTCGGCATTACGCTTATTCCACTGTTTTTTCTTTTTGTATTTGCAATGGCAGGGTTTTACTCTGACCCGTTGCGCCGTTCCCGCCTCCTGGAGTTTGGTAAATCGATCATCATAACCCTCGCAGCGGTGGTGGTGCTTTTCTTCCTGCTCATCCTGGACGATGCTGTGGGACAATACTCAACTTATTACAGGTCATTCAGCGTTCTCCTCCTGCTTGAGTTCACATTTACCTGGATACCAAGACTGATTATCACCTCAATAGTATCAGGAAAGATTCACCGGCGGGAAGCGGGATTCAGAACAGTGATAGTCGGAAACGGGCATAAAGCTTTAAGACTCATCAATGAAATCAGAACAGAAAAAATACCTGCCGGGAACCTGATAACAGGCTACCTGACAGTGAAGAAGAAAGGGCAGCAACCCATGGCGGGAAATATCTGCTGGCTAGGCACAGCCCAAGACATAGTCAGGGTAATAGAGGAGCATGATATTGATGAAGTGATACTGGCAATGGAAGAGGATGAGTATGGGATGGTTGAAAATATCGTTGATACGGTATGCTACCGTGATGTTGTGGTCAAAGCTGTTCCTTCCATGCGTGGAATTATCTCAGGTCATGTGGAAGCAGGCCCGATCTATGCCACACCCCTGCTCAGGGTCTCCTACAGGGAGATGCCGCGCTGGCAGGGCATCCTTAAACAACTGCTCGATTACTTCCTGTCAGCTGTTGCCCTCCTTCTGCTGTCACCCCTGATGGCTGTGCTGGCAATTATGATCATGCTGTCAGGGGGAGGCCCGGTCATATTCAGGCAGGAACGGATTGGCCGTCATGGAAAACCGTTCATGATCTATAAATTCAGATCGATGGAGGAGGATGCGGAATCTGACGGTCCGCAACTGGCGGTCAGGGGCGACTCACGGATCACTCCCCTCGGACGGTTTATGAGAAAGCATCGTTTTGATGAGATCCCTAACTTTATTAACGTACTGCGTGGAGAGATGTCACTGGTCGGGCCTCGGCCGGAGAGGCGTCATTATATTGAACAGATCCGCGAGAGAGCGCCCTGGTTCAACAGGGTACTGGCAGTAAAACCCGGCATCACATGCTGGGGACAGGTAAAACTGGGATATGCATCTGACCTGGATACAATGCTTGAGAGGCTCTCATATGACCTGCTTTACCTTGAGAACATGTCACTGTTCCTGGATATGAAGATCATCTTCTATACCCTTGGAATAATTATCCGGGGGAAAGGTCTGTAAATCAGTAGTAGATAGTTATTATCCAGTCACCCGGCTCATTGATCACAAACCGCATCTCATAATTGTATGTAGAAAAGTTAAGCAGGTTAGGAGCCTGGAACTGGATCTTACCCTCAAACGGGAAAGATGTATGCTGAAATCCCGTGAACGCCGTGGTAATGCTCTCTTCACCCGAGCTGCCCTGCATTATCAGGCCGTCAATGTCATATGTGGTACTGCCCGAGCGGGCAAACTTGAAAGAAACAAAACTGTCTCCTGTTCCCTGTTTAAGGAATGATGCCCTTGTTACACCTATCTTGTGTTGAATGACATAAGGAGTTACCTGCTCCTTGCCAATGTAGACATCCGCTCTCCAATACCCGGCCTGGATTGAGTCCATCTCATTAACCGGGTAAGTAAAGGTTCCGTATCCATCCCTCATTCCTTTCTTCCATTGCCCGGCATAGACGGCTCCCGTTGACCATGTGTATGTGCCTTCGCCATCCGGCAGACCTTTTCTAAAGGACCCTTTGTAGATATCAGTGCCGGCAGCCACACCGTCACCATCAGCGAGTCCCTTACGGCACCCTCCCTCATAACTGCCCGCCAGGGCAGGAAGAAGGACCTTGCATTCTGACTGCGCAGCAACTGTAGTTGTATAAAGAGCGAAGGTCAGGATCATCAAAATCTTCATTGTTGTTTTCATGGATTTGGATTAATGGTACTTAGCCTTAAATATCCATCAAAATTAATAAAAAACATACTGGTTCACGGATAAATATTATCATCCGGGATTAATCAGGATTTTCCTACCTTTATTTCCCGGATAAAAAGCACAAAATATGAAAGCAGCTGTAGTTCTTGCCGGGTGTGGCGTTATGGACGGCGCCGAAATTCATGAGGCCGTGATGACCATGTATGCCATTGACAAAAACGGTGGCTCCTACCGTCTCTTTGCACCCAACGTGGCACAGCATCACGTTGTCAACCACATAACAGGGGAAGAGATGAAGGAGTCACGCAATGTGCTCACTGAAGCAGCACGCATTGCCAGGGGAAAGATCAGCCCGATGACTGACTACCGTGCAGCGGAATTTGATGCACTGATATTTCCCGGAGGCTTTGGCGTGGCCAAGAACCTTTGCACCTATGCTTTCGACGGACCTGACTGCCACGTTGACAGGGTGGTGGAAGAGGCTATACTGGCAACCCACAGGGCAGGCAAGCCCATCGGCGCCTTATGCATCTCACCGGTGCTCATTGCCAGGGTTCTCGGTGATGTAACTGTTACTATAGGAAATGACAGAGGCACTGCAGCTGACATAGCAAAACTCGGGGGTAAACATGAGAACAAAAGGCATGGGGAGGTGGCCGTGGACAGGAAAAACCTTATAGTCACCGCACCCTGTTACATGCTTGATGCTACAATGTCTGAAATTGCCCGCGATGCCGAAACGGTCGTAAAAACATTGATGGAACTTACAGGCAGATAGGACTTACAGACGCCCGGCTTCTATCTCCCTTATAACCTGTTCAATAAGGTAATCGTCTCCGGCAGCGTCATAGGTCGACTTGAGATTGGCACCAAAGATACGCGCTATACCCTGCCAGAAAGTGGCAGAGAATTTCCCCCTGTAGTCTCTGATCAGGTTGTATGATGTGTTCTGCGTCTCCCTGTCAATCAGCTTGATGAGTATCTTGCCCTGGGTGAAGGTCAGCTTTTTCATATCTCCTTCATAGCGCGAAAAGAGATCCTTCTCATATTGCTGAAGGAAATTGCGCCGGGCCCTTTCATCAGGCAGAATCTCAAGGGTCCTGTTGATACGCCCGAACTCATCCCTTACTATTAGTGCATAGGGATAAACCCGGCGCACATTGTACACCAGCCGGGCATGCCTCCGGTAGTCAAATTTCACTCCTCTTGGCATTTTTCCAATGACCGTTATCTCCTTCAGCTCAACCAGCGGATAGGTCTGTCCGTCAAAGGTGGCCATCTTCAGCACATGCAACGGTTTAGGTACCGTGTCAGCTTGAATCGTATCCTTCTTCTGTCCGTAAATGGACGCAGACAGGATTAAAAGCAATAGTATGACAACCACTCTTCTCATAAATCACCTGCAAATTTAACCAATTGTCGTGCCAAAGGGTTCATGCCTCATCATAAAGTGAGCAAAGTCATTTGCCGTTAAGGGCTGTCGACTATCTTTGAAGTGCCATGAAAACCGTGCCATCAATAGAAGAGCTTGAAGGGTATTCCACCTGGGAGAAGGTCCTTACACTGCCTTACGGCGAGATCGCCCCTTTCGTTATCAGACATATCTCCGGAATATCCCTGCCTATGATCCTGGTCTGGATTACAGCCATTGCTTCACTCTTCTTCTCTGCCTGGTACTGGCCCGGGCTGGTCTTTCCCTCCGATGATCCGAGGGTTCTCGCAGGACTGTCTGCCGGTCTGCTTCTCATACCTCTCATGCTCGTGCCCCTGCACGAGGGGTCCCACATACTCCCCTTCAGGCTGGCGGGAGCCAGGGATATAAGGTATGGTGTCAATCTCCGCCAGGGAATCATCTATGTGACAGCACACCGGTTTGTGGTCACAAGAAGAGTATTTGCAATCATCGCCCTTACACCCTTCATTTCCATCACTCTTATTCTGGCAGTTCTCATACTCATCTCGCCATTATGGTGGAAATGGGTTCTGTCAATGGTAATGTTTGTGCATACCACCATGTGCACGGGTGATGCCGCTCTGACAGCATTCATGAACAGCTTCGGGAAAAGACGGGTCTGTACCTGGGATGATGCGGAATTGAAGGAAGCCTACTTCTACGCTTCCGTGGAGACCGGGGAAGAGTGTTGAACAAAAGAAAAACAGTAACGCTTATTTAATTATTTTGCGGACTCAAAAAGATACCCGATGAGCAGCTTTGCCCAAACAATAAAAAAATTCCCCCGTTTATTCTGGATCTCCAATATTATCGAGCTGTTTGAACGGTGGGGATGGTATGCCTTCTACAACGGCTTCATTGCTCTTTATCTTACTTCACCCCGTGAGACAGGTGCCCTCGGCTTTTCCAACGTTGAGAAGGGAACCATCATGGGCACCGCCTCCATGATCCTCTATTTCCTCCCGGTGATCACCGGAGCCGTTGCGGACAGGGTGGGATACAAAAAGGTGCTTATAGCATCATTCCTTACCTACATTCTTTCCTTCTTGATGCTGGGCAGCTTTCAGACTTTCGGAGCCATCTTTGCTGCATTTATCCTGTTGGCAGTGGCCGGGGCTCTCTTCAAACCGCTTATCTCAGGAACCGTCGCCAGGGTGACCAACAAGCAGACCGCTTCACTGGGATTCGGCATATTTTACATGGTGGTGAACATAGGAGGATTCATTGGCCCCTTCGTGGCAAGCCTCCTGTATAAAAAGAACTGGGATACTGTTTTCTATATGTCCATCGGAGCCATGACGCTGAACCTCATCATCACCCTGATATTTTACAGAGAGACGGCAGTGACATCTGACGGGAAAAGCTTCATGAAGAATATCGGGATAGCATTCAGGAATATAGGCGTGACACTTACTGACTGGCGGTTTTTACTCTTTCTCCTTATCATAGGAGTGTTCTGGACAGCCTATAACCAGCTCTACTATTCCTTCCCGGTCTTCCTGGAATCATGGGTCAATCTTGATGGCATGTCTAAATCCCTGGGCCTGGCCCCGGGAACAATCACCACTGTAACCATCTCAAGCCTGGCTTCGTTTTTCATAATTCTTTTTCAGTTGATAGTCTCCTCCGTTACCGCAAAAGTCAAACCACTGAACAGTATCATGACAGGCATCTTTATCCTGGCTTTCGGACTGGGGATGATGTTCGCAAACCTCAACCCGTGGATAATAGTTCTGGGCGTGCTTATCTTCGGTATAGGCGAGATGGCCTCATCACCCAAAGTACAGGAATACCTTGGGGGTATAGCACCTGATGACAGAAAGGCCCTCTACATGGGTACTGCCTTCCTTCCGATAGCGCTGGGACACCTGGGAGCCGGATGGATATCCGGCAGACCATATGAGAAAATGGCCGACAAACTGGTACTGCTTAAGAGAGCAGTGGCAGAGAAAGGATTTGAGATACCTGAGATCTCGGGTAACTTCACCCAGACCGACTATTTCAACAGGGCACAGGAGCTTTTCGGGATGGATGCACACCAGCTGACGCAATACCTGTGGGACACATACAATCCGTCACAGGTATGGGTGCTCTTTACCGCCATCGCCATTGCTGCCAGCGTTCTGCTTTACCTTTATGACCGCCTTATCCTGAAAGGACGGGACGCGGCAGGGAACGGATCCAGACAGTAGGCATTAGGCATTAGGCAATAGTGAAAAAATCAATCGCAAATCGCAAATCCCAAATATATGAAAATCAAACTCTTTACATTATCGCTTTTATTACTGGGCACCATGTCACTGCAGGCCCAGCGGCGCATGCTCAGCCTACCCGAACTGCCGGGCTACGTTACACTCAAATGCGACTTCCATTCACATACCGTCTTTTCTGACGGCAACGTGTGGCCCACACAGAGGATCGGCGAAGCCTGGCGTGACGGTCTGGATGCCATCTCCATAACTGACCATGTTGAATACCAGCCCAGGAAACAGTACATACCCACTGACCACAATGCGGCATGGAAGATAGCCGGACCAACGGCAGCCGATTACAACATCATCCTCGTGAAAGGGACAGAGATAACCCGGAGCATGCCTCCCGGCCACCTCAATGCCCTCTTTATCACGGAGACAGACTCACTTGACAAAAAGGATTTCATGAAGGTTATCGAAGCAGCAGTGGCACAGGGAGCCTTCATCCAGTGGAACCATCCCGGATGGAAGAGACAGCAGCCGGACGGAATCCCAAGAATGTATGACGTGCATCGGGACCTGATTGCCAAAGGATGGCTGCATGGAATTGAATATTACAATGACGTTGAATACTACCCGCTGGTGATGGATATGTGCCGCGACAATAAACTGGCCTTGACGGGCAACAGCGATATCCACGGTGTTATCAGTGAACAGTATGCCGCACCTGAATACTCTCACAGGCCAATGACGCTGGTGTTCGCCAGGGAACGCACCCATGAATCACTCAAAGAAGCGATGTTCGCAGGACGGACAGCCGTATGGTATGGCGATAACCTGGCAGCCTTTGAAGAGTTTGCAGCCCCGATGTTCAAATCTGTTGTAAAAGCAGGAAAGGTGTTTAAAGATAACGGTAAGACCATCAGGTTTGAACTGGCCAACTCATCTGACATCCCGATGAAGCTCTCAGGCGGACCGGAAGGAGCCCCTGCAGCCCTTACAATTCCTGCCAGGGGCATGGTGGTTGTCAGCGCTGACAGGAAATATCTCAACGAGCCGCTTAAGTACAGGGTTGATAATATTATCACCGGCAGCAACAGTGTCCTGCAGGTGGAGATATCACCTTCCGGGCAGTAGCAGAAAGACAGAAGCAGACAGAAAAAGCCGCAGGGCTGCTATCTCAGAGGCACCATCCTGAACAAGTAGCTGTACCTTGTATCCGTGAGGCAATACTGCGGGTGAGTCCTTTCTCCCCAGGAGTTATCTCCTCCCACTCCCATCTGGCCGTAGTCAATATTCACCCTTACCAGGTCACGCGGCATGACATCACTGATATGCCTGTTGATCAGCTTGGCGTCAGGTCTGTAACCTGCAAGGTTGCCTGGCGATTCAAAATCTTCATGCAGGTAATTCATGGCAGCGAATGAGAAGAGCGGCTCTCCCTCGAAACGAAGTCCCCTGCCGTCACTGTCAGTGATGTTCAGCCACCTTGTATCGGTCTTGTAGCCATTCTCCTGCGGTCTGACGTATGGCACGTACTGGTCAGCCACCGTGCTCTCATACACACCCACGAAGGCAGAGGTCTTGCGGTCAGAATAGTTCTCGTGGGGGCCCCTCCCGAACCACATCAGGTCTGTGCAGATGGAGGGAAGAGTCATCTGCATGCCCACACGGGGTATCTCTTCAAGGCTCCTGTCAGTCTTTTCAAGGTCAAAATGCACATCCACTGCTCCGTCTGAATGTACTGTATACTCAGTTACCAGGCCGGCTATCTTCCTACCTCCGGCGCCAGGTATATCAAAGGTGAATTGCACTTCGGCCCGGCCCATGCCGGGCTGGCTTATATGTGCTGACTTCATCACTGCATTTGCCCCGGCCTCTTTCCAGGGAGCATTTCTCTTTTCCATCCCGTTGCCATAATCATTGTCCGTGGGTGGCCGCCAGAAATCCGGCACAGGACCGGAGAGAAGCAGTTCCCGTCCGCCAGCCCGGTATGATTTTATGACCCCGGCAGAGATATCAAACACCACTGCAAAGTCCTCACCTGCCACAGTAAGCTCCTGCCCTTCAGTACGGAGATCAAGCAGGGCAAGAGTCCCCTCGTCTGTCTGATCAGCGGGAGTAAAGAAGGGCAGCAGCAGCTGCTCTGAAGCATACTGGTGATCCTGGGGGATGATACCCCACTCATCGGCCCTGGTGACATAGAGCCCCAAATGATACTCAGTGTCAGGAGCAGCTGTTATCTCTCCGAAGGGTATCTCTACCGTGACCGAGTCTCCGGGCTCAAGGGAGAGCTGGTTAAAGTGTCCGGACCTGAGGAGTACTCCGTTGGCAAGCACCTCCCAGGTGATGTTAAAGGCTGACAGGTTGGTAAAATCATACTTGTTCCTGATGGTCACCATTCCTTTGGAGAGGTCAGCAGCAGCAAACCCTACATACTGGTAAACCTTCTTCACCTCGGCAAGACCGGGATGGGGTGTCCGGTCAGGCCCCACAAGCCCGTTGCAACAGAAGTTACCGTCGCTGGGAGCTCCAACTTCGCCATAATCACCACCATAGGCATAAAACTCCTCACCCTCATCACTTGTCTCCAGCAGGCCCTGGTCAACCCAGTCCCAGATGAACCCACCCTGGAGCAGCCCGTACTTCTCAATAATATCCCAGTAGTCCTGCAGATTGCCGGTACTGTTGCCCATGGCATGAGCATACTCGCACATAATGAGAGGACGGTCAAACCCGGGATTGCCTTCATTCAGCGCATATGCCTCTATTGCTCCTATCCGGGGATACATCGGGCACCAGATGTCAGTGTGCCGCTCGCTTGTGCGGGTTGCCTTCTCGGCTCTCTCATACTGTACCGGCCTGGTCTGATCCCTGCCCTTGATCCATTTATAGGTCTCCACGAAATTCTGTCCGTCACCGGCCTCATTGCCCAGTGACCAGGTGATAACGGAAGGATGGTTCTTGTCCCTCTCAACCATCCTGACTGTTCTCAGCATATGCTGTCCGAGCCACTCGGGCCGGTGAGCAAGGGTGACGTCAGGGTGATAGCCTATGCCGTGTGATTCAATATTGGCCTCGTCAATAAGGTAGATACCGTACCTGTCACACAGCTCATAGAACCGTTCAGGCTGGGGGTAGTGCGAGGTCCTGACAGCATTGATGTTATTCATCTTCATCAGCCTGATATCCTTCAACATAAGCTGCTCATCAATGGTATGACCGTTCACCGGATCATGCTCATGTAAATTTGTGCCTTTGAGGAGTACTGCCCGTCCGTTTATCAGGAAGCGACCATCCTTTACCTCCGCCGTGCGGAAGCCTATCCTTGCCGAAACGCTCTCAAGCACCCGTCCCCTGTTGTCTGCGAGTGTAAGAAGAAGAGTGTAGAGCGAAGGGGATTCTGCTGTCCATGGCCTGACACCGGGAACCTCTGCAGTCATCTCAACCATTGCCAGGCTGTCAGCACCGCCTGCCTCCCTGGTCTCACCGAAGATTTTGGCATCACCATCATAAAGAGATGCCTCGAGCCTGACACCTGCATGCCGCCTGTCACTGTCAGCAAGCTCAACTGACAGATTAAGGAGGCCGTCAGAGTAGTCATTCACCAATGTACCCTTTGCAAAGAAATCACGGATAAATGCCTTGGGCCTCGCATGCAGCCAGACTGACCGTTTGATTCCGCTCAGGCGGAAGAAGTCCTGGCACTCCAGGTAACTTCCGTCACTGTAACGATATACCTCCACAGCAATATTGTTTTTCCCTCTCCTCAGGAAAGGCGTTATATTAAACTCCGCCGTAGTCTTGCTGTCTTCACTGTACCCGACCTTTTCGCCGTTGATCCAGACAAAAAATGCCGAACTGACCCCGTCAAAGCTGAGAAAAACCTCTTTCCCTTTCCATGCTGAAGGGATACTAAAGGAGCGCTTGTATGAGCCGACAGGGTTGTCCGAATGGTCAATGTATGGAGGATTGACAGGGAAAGTATAGCCTGAATTGACATAGTAGGCCACTCCGTACCCCTCCCGCTCCCAGGTGGAAGGAACAGTGATCTCATCCCATTCACGTGTGTCAAAATCATTCTTGAAGAACCAGTAAGGTCGCTCAGCAGGCGCCGGTGAGTACCTGAATTTCCACTTCCCGTCAAGGGAGATCACATTTGGAGATTCGCGCCACGCAGCACTCAAGGCAGAGCTGTTATCCGGGTGGCTGATGATTGTGGCATGGGGAGCGACGGTATTGACCGTGTTGATCGTCAGATCCTCCCACTCAGGCAGATCCTTCTCAGTCCACTCCGTGTCACTGTAATCATGATAATTCTGGCATGATATGAGCATGGCAGCTGCTATGCCCAGGAATACTAAATATCTTCGCATAACTGATTCCTTTAGGTCTTTACCAAAAATAGGAATAAATCAGATTCAAGTTGCAATATCTTCCGGGCGGTTGATGTTGGTAAGTGCCTTTCTGGCTTCTCCGGTAACCGGAAAGTCGAAGTAACCCGTCTTAACCTTTTCGAAGAAATCAATTACTGCCGGACTCCTTCCCTTTTCAATGTAAGTCACCAGGGAAGGGTGGATGTTCCTTCTGTAGATTGAATGAAGGGGCTCCGCGAGACCTTCTGAGCGGGCTGACAGGATATCATACGGATTCTCGAGAAAGAACTCAGCCTGCTCCCTGATTAACTGCTCTGACAGCCATGGCATATCACATCCGAAGACGAACAGGGAGGGAGATTGTGCTGCCTTCAGGGCTGCTTCGATGCCTCCCAGCGGCCCTATGCCCGGATAGTTGTCGGCAACGGTTCGCACACCTGGCGGGAGAGGGTCATCTGCCGGCCAGCCGGCAACAATTATCTCACTGAAGAGCGGTTCCAGAATAGTGGTTATCCGGCTGATGAGCGGGGTACCGGAGACCTCAATCAGGGCTTTGTTGATGCCACCAAGGCGCAGAGCTCTTCCGCCCGCGAGAATAGCTGCTGATATGTCGGGAAAAGTCTTTATCAGAACAAACCGCTTATCTGTCCATTGTCATCAATATCTATCTTCTCGGCAGAAGGTGTCTTAGGCAACCCGGGCATTCTCATTATTGAGCCGGCTATCGGCACAATGAATCCCGCACCGGATGACAGCTCCACCCTGCGTATGCGTATTGTGAAATCCCGCGGCCGGTTACGTTGCGTCTGGTCATCGGAAAGCGATTTCTGAGTCTTGGCTATGCAGACGGCAAGAGTGTCAAGGCCCAGCTCATTTATCTTCTTCAGCTGCTCTCTTGCCTCCAGCGTATACTCAACATTCCTGGCTCCGTACATGAGTGTGGTGATGGTTTCAATCTTCTTCTCCAATGACCATGAGAGATCATACAGCGGGGTAAAACAGTCAGTGCATGATTCGGTAGCTTCAATAACTGCATTTGCCAGTTCAATGGCTCCGCTGCCGCCGTCAGCCCATGCCGTGTTGACAGCTACCCTGACGCTATGTTCATCACAATACTTCTTAAGCAATTCTACCTCAGCATCAGTATCGGAACTGAAACGGTTCACCGCCACCACCGGCCTGAACCCGTAGTAATGCATGTTCTCAATATGCTTGTCAAGATTTTCAAATCCCCTGCTCAGCGCCTCCAGGTTTTCATTACCCAGCTCGGAGAGCTTTACTCCGCCATGATATTTCAGAGCCCTGATGGTGGCAACTATAACCACGGCATTGGTCTTCAGCTTGCCCACCTGAGATTTGATATTAAAAAATTTCTCTGCTCCCAGCTCGCTGGCAAAGCCGGCCTCGGTCACAACATAATCACTCAGTGATAATCCCATGCGGGTGGCAACAATTGAGTTTGTTCCCTGTGCTATGTTGGCAAAGGGTCCGCCGTGGATGATTGCCGGGGTACCTTCAAGTGTCTGCACCAGGTTGGGCTTCAGGGCATCCTTGAGAAGAGCCGCCATAGCTCCCTGGGCACGCAGGTCGCGGGCAAACACCGGTTTACCCTCATAGGTGTAACCAATAAAGATGTTTCCCAGGCGCTCCTTCAGGTCGCTGATGCTTGTTGCAAGACACAGGATGGCCATCACCTCAGAGGCGGCAGTGATATCAAAGCCGGTCTCCCTGGGAATACCCTGCGTTGTTCCGCCAAGCCCGATTACAATGTCACGCAACGCACGGTCATTCATATCCATTACCCTCTTCCATGAAATGGTTCTCGGATCAAGGCCCAGATTACCATCAGAAGCCTGGATGTTGTTGTCAATCATTGCAGAGAGCAGGTTGTGCGCCTTCTCAACGGCAGAAAGGTCGCCGGTAAAGTGAAGGTTAATATCCTCCATCGGGATCACCTGGGAGAAACCTCCGCCGGCTGCACCACCCTTGATGCCGAAGACCGGTCCCAACGACGGTTCCCGGAGCACTACGGTAGCTCTCTTGCCCAGCTGGTTAAGTCCCTGGGCAAGGCCGATGGAGGTGGTTGTCTTACCCTCACCGGCCGGAGTGGGTGTAATGGCAGTAACAAGAATAAGCTTCGATCTGGCGATTTTCTTTTCATCAATAAGCGAAAGAGGGAGCTTCGCTTTGTACTTACCGTACAGCTCCAGGTCGTCCTCGCTGAGCCCTAGCCTGCCTGCAACTTTCGTGATCGGCTTCATCTCGGCACTCTGAGCAATCTCAATATCTGTTTTCATAGGGGAAACATTTATATGGATAAAAATAGAGTAATTTCTGTTTCAATGAGAACAATTTTTTATTGTGAAAGTTTAGTTCAACAAGCGGTTATCTATAAAATTTCACCCGTCTCACCCGCGCTTTCCATCCTTATTCTCCATGGCCGGGGATAGCCGTTGTTCACCCGGTTTCCAAGATTATTCGCAAAACCCAGCGGCACGCCACGGTACTTCATCAGAACCCTTCCCGCCATCATCCGGGATGCATCCGGAGGCTCAAGACGAAGGTATAGGAGCGATTCCTTGAGTGTGAGCGTATGCCCGGGCCATGACTCCTCCCTTATCTTCACTGACATCGCGAGGTCATGTGCCGGAATCAGTATTCCGTTCTTCACCTCGCCTATCATGGTGCCCGACTTGATGACAGGGAGATTTTTTTCTATGTAACTGTACAGACCTGCTTCCGCGGCCAGGGCAATTATTTTTCCCTCCTTCATTACCACCCTGCTGCGGTCAAAGGATGCAAGGGATTCGCTCAGGTCAAATGCCCGGGATGAAGGCCTGACTGTTGCACTCTTGCGAATTCTTATCTCAGGACTCCGAACAGCCTCATACCCGCTGCTGCCGTGGTGACCATCAGCAGCTCCGGGTTTTCGCAAAGCAGCGATGAAGAATCCGTCACCCTTTACTCTTCCGGGATGAAAACCGTAACCTGCAACACCGCTATAACGTATTCTTTCAACCGGGCTGCCCTGAGGCAGATCAACATTCAGCGGCACGGCGCCGGTCTTTTCTCTTACCCATGATATGTTTTCCTCGTTTTCTGCTGGATTGAAGGTGCAGGTTGAATAGATAAGCATGCCTCCGGGCCTGAGTGCAGACCATGACTCCATAACTATCCTGCGCTGACGCTCGCTGCATATCCTTGCATTCTGAAGTGACCACTCAGCCACTGCAGCCGGATTCCTGAACATTCCCTCCCCGGAACATGGAACATCAGCAACGATAACATCAAAGAATCCGGGCAGCAACGCAAAGCGCGACGGATCTGCACTGGTGACAATTGCGTTGCCTGTTCCCCATTTGGTTATGTTTTCAGCCAGCACGGAAGCGCGTGACCTTATCACCTCATTGGCCACCAGCAGACTATCATCACCGAGCATCAGCGCCAGGTGGGTGCTCTTACCTCCCGGAGCACCGCAGAGATCAAGCACACGGAGTCCGTTCATGCCGGCAGTCAGCTGCCGGAACATCTCACCCATAAACATGCTCGAAGATTCCTGCGGATAATAAACCCCCGCATGAAACAACGGGTCAGCAGTAAAAAGAGGCCTGCCGGGCAGATAATAACCATCCGGCTCCCACTCAACCTGTTCATAGACTGTTATCTTTTGAGGCCACTTGAGCCTGTTGACCCTGACCGATGTGACCGCAGGCCTGCCCAGAGCCTCCATGAGGCTTCCGGCATCAATGCAGGGCTGGTTTCCGATACGTGCAGTAAATTCGGGAGGAAACATACTCAGTCAATATGCTGACAAATATAACCATAGAAACCTTATCGGGTAAAAAAATACCGTCCCGGTGGTCCGGGACGGTATAAAAATAACCCCTAAAACCTAAACTGTCTTATAAT
>CAZVLJ010000072.1:0-14196 GCA_964627825.1 uncultured Rikenella sp.
CACATGTATCCGGAAGGATAGAGAAGCTGTTCGTGAATTTTACAGGTGAGAGTGTGAGGAAGGGACAGCTCCTTGCACAGGTATACTCCCCTGAATTGGTTTCAGCCCAGCAGGAACTGATTGAGGCTTCGAAGACGAAAGAGACTCAGCCTGCTATTTACGAAGCCGCAAGGGAAAAACTTCGCCTCTGGAAAATTACTGACGAACAGATTGCAACAATTGAAAATTCAGGAGTCGCCCAGTCACTGGTCGATATTGTATCAAACACGGATGGCACAGTAATCTCCAGAATGGTAAATACGGGTAACTACATATCACAGGGTACCCTGCTATATGAAATTGCAGACCTCTCCGGGCTCTGGGTGCTCTTTGATGCATATGAGACTGACCTCCGGTTCCTGAAAAGAGGCGAAAGACTCACATTTACAGTCGAGGCATATCCGGGTGAAAAATTCACCGGGACGATTGCCTTTATTGATCCGGTTATTGATCCGGTAACACGAGTTGCAAGGGTCAGGGTTGAAACCAGGAACAGCTCAGGCAGGCTCAAGCCGGAAATGTTTGTAACAGGTATTTTTTCAACTACTTTGCCTGAGTTCAGCAATAATCTGATTGTACCAAAATCTGCGGTTCTCTGGACAGGCAAGAGGTCAATAGTTTACGTAAAGCAAACCGGGATTGATGAACCTGTCTTCAGGATGCGTGAAATAGAACTGGGACCGGCGCTGGGAGACAGTTTTGTTGTAGTATCAGGACTGGCAGAGGGAGAAGAGATTGTCACCAACGGCACCTTCAGCGTTGATGCGGCAGCCCAGCTTGCAGGCAAACCGAGCATGATGAATCCTGCCGGCGGAGCTTCCTCCACAGGACATGATCACGGCACAACGCCCGCCACAGACCAGGATGGCGCAATGACGTCACCGACAAATATGGGTCACAAGACAACTTCCGCAGCTGAAGCCAAAACTTCCGCAATCGTCAGTCATGCGGAATTCAGGGTTGAGGGCCTCTGTGAGATGTGTAAGGAGAGGATTGAGACAACGGCAAAATCAGTGCACGGAGTGGTGGCTGCAGAATGGAACATGGAATCAAAAATGCTGCATATCAGCTTTGACAAATCACATACAGAAATAGATGATGTCAAAAAATCAATCGCTGACGCCGGACATGACAATGACAAATACCGGGCACCCGACTCCACATACAACAGCCTGCCTGAATGCTGCCTTTATCGCAAATAGCCCTTTACCGGCATGGGTAGCATAGCAGTAAGGGTCTGCCAGGCTCTACCCATATTGTCACCATTTCTCGAAGACACCCAGTCCAAAGAGTGCAAAATCATACCTCACCGGGTCCGCAGGATCCATTTCACGCAGCCTGGCATCAAGCTCCGCAACCGCTTTGGCATCGCTCTGCTTCCGCGTAAGCAGACCAAGTTTGCGGGCAACGTTTCCTGAATGTACATCCAGCGGACAGGAGAGCACTGAAGGTGATATTGACTGCCATAATCCAAAATCAACACCCCTGTCATCCCTTCTTACCATCCACCTCAGGAACATGTTGATCCGTTTGGCAGCAGACCCCTTGTACGGATCAGAGAGGTGCCTGCGGGTCCGCGGGTTATGGGGCAGCTCAAAGAAGATTTTCCCAAACTCGTGTATGGCAGGCTGCAGTGAGTCATCGGTCTGATACCTGGTAAAAACAGCCTCCAATCCACCCTTCTCAAGATAAGTGTATTTCAGTGCTTCAATGAAGTAAATGAAGTCCTCGGCGAAGAAAGTGCGGTGAATGCAGCCGTCAATGCCTCGCAGGTCCCGGCCGCGGTGATTAATGACAAAATCATACGGTGAATTGCTCATGTAAGCCAGCATCCGGTCAGCGCTCTTCAGTATTGCCACGCGGTTTCCCCAGGCAATGGTAGCAGCGAGGAATCCGGCAATCTCAATATCTTCCTTAAGGGTGAACCGGTGCGGTATGCTCACAGGGTCAAGGCCTATGAATGAGGGCCTGTTGTACAGGTCAACACGCTGATCAAGGAACTCCTTCAGCTTTTTGCTGTTCATCCTGCCGGCTCCTGTGCGGGAAATCATCTGGTGATTCGTTCTCTTTTGGTCTGGGTTAGGGAAATTATCGGATAACTGATCCTGCTTTGGTCTGGGTACGGGTCATCTGGTGCCTGGTCTTCCTGTGATCTGTGTTAGGCGAATCATCTGATGCCCGGTTCTCCTGTAATCTGACTGCAGGAATTCATTGAGTGATCACTCCATCTTTAATCCTGATGGTCCGGTCTGACATTGATGCCAGCTGCGGGTCATGGGTCACAATGATGAAAGTATGCCCGAAGGTGTCACGAAGCCGGAAAAAGAGATTATGAAGCTCTTTCTTGTTCTCAGTGTCAAGGTTTCCCGAGGGTTCATCTGCAAGTATGAGTGAAGGGCTGTTAACTATGGCACGGGCCACAGCCACCCTCTGCTGCTCGCCACCGCTGAGTTCGGAGGGTTTATGGTCAAGCCTGTCGCCCATCCCAAGGAAGTCAAGCAGCTCCGAAGCCCGGGCTATAGCATCGGGACGCGACTTCCCGGCTATCAGGGCAGGTATACAAACATTCTCAAGTGCCGTGAACTCCGGCAGCAGCTGGTGGAACTGGAAGACGAAGCCGATATTCTTATTCCTGAAAGAGGCCAGGGCACGCTGGGAGAGCTGCCCCGGATCCTGGCCATTTATGAGTATCGAGCCTGAGTCAGCCTTATCGAGTGTTCCTATTATCTGCAAGAGAGTTGTTTTGCCTGCCCCGCTGGCACCTACGATGGCAACCACCTCCTTCTCTGCCACTTCAAGGTCAATGCCCTTCAGCACCTTCAGGTCGCCGTATGACTTTACTATTCCGGTTGCCTTTATCATCTGATATCTTTGTTAAGGTCGCGTGCCGTATCATTGATCTCGTCAGAGAGCGGTTTACCGGCATCTTCAAGATCCTTCTTCACGTTGTCCGCCACATCCGTGATGTCACGCCTGACTGAATCGGTCACATCATTTATGTCACGTCTTATATCTTCCGTGCTCTCGTCGAACTCCCTCTTTATCTCGTCTGTAGCTTTGCGCACCTCACGCATCCCTTTGCCCATGGTACGTACTATCTCCGGGAGTTTGTCGGCGCCAAAAAGCAGCAGGACAACTATCATGATGATAATTATCTCCTGTCCGCTTATGAATAGCATTGTTCCCATCAGGGTCGCTTTTGGTGCCCGGCAAAGTTACTAAAGAATAAGATAAAACATTAAGTGGCCGGCAAGAAATGACTGACATGAAACCGGCCCGGCCGCCGGCTTACAGCACCTGCCCGAAACCATGCACCCTGTATAATAACTGAGGCTGCCTTTCAGTGGCAGCCTCAGTTCCGGGCCGTTAACCGGCTATCTTTTTCTTTTCTGTCTCAGCAGGGTGAGCCTCAGTATCCTCTCCCTTCCGCTTAGTTGTTTCATAGAGAACGGGGATAGAGACAAATAGTGATGAGTATGTCCCGAACACTATACCGAAGAGCAGTGCGAAGATAAATCCTCTGATCACCTCACCTCCGAAGATAAAGATCACTATCAGTACGAATATTGTCGCCATACCGGTGTTAAGGGTTCTGGCCAGTGTACTGTTCAGAGCCAGATTATATACTTCCTTCTTCGACCGTTTTCGATAGATCGGGAGGTACTCCCTTATCCTGTCGAAGATAACCACGGTATCGTTGAGGGAGTATCCCACAACTGTCAGTATTGCCGCTATAAATGCCTGGTCCATATCCATTGAGAATGGCATCACTCCCTGCAGCAGTGAATAGAGTCCCAGCACGATTATGACGTCATGTGCCAGTGCCACCACAGAGCCCAGACCGTACTGCCATTTGCGGAACCTGATAAAGATGTAAAGGAACATCCCTGTCAGGGCGAGCAGGATTGCCCATACAGCCTTCTTGGCCTGGTCTTTAGCGATTGTGGGACCAACTGTCTCCGAACTGACAATGTATTCATTCACAAATGTATCCTGGTCTACTCCGGGGACGAGTTCTTTAAGACCATTGTAGATCAACCCGTTAACCTCTGCCGTTGCAGTCGGATCGTCAACTTTGTATTTGGTACTTATCTTAACCTGGTTTTCTGTACCGAAGGTCACTACAAGCGGGTCACTGCCAAGTTCGTCAGAGAGCATATTTGCAATATCAACCGTGTTGACCGGCTGCTCAAATCTTACAACGTATGTACGGCCCCCGGTGAAGTCGATCCCCCTGCTGAGGCCCTTGGTTGAAAGGCTGACAATGGCAAGGATGGTCAGAGCAATTGAGATCATGTACCCATATTTCCTGATGCCGATGAAGTCAATCTTCATATTCTGCAGGAAGTTTTCTGTATACGATGCAGAAAACTTAAGATGGACATTCCTCTTCAGCAGCCACTCGTAGATGAGGCGCGAGATAAGCACAGCTGAGAAGAGCGAGGTGATAATACCGATTACGAGGGTTGAAGCAAAACCTTTGATGGGGCCTGTACCGAAGTAGTACAGGATCACACCGGTGACAAGTGTGGTCAGGTTACTGTCGATGATTGCAGAGGATGCACCCTTGTATCCGTCAGCAATAGCCTGTTTTATTCCCTTGCCCCCTCGCATCTCCTCCTTGATCCTCTCGAAGATGAGCACGTTGGCATCAACTGACATACCGATGGTCAGCACGATACCGGCAATACCGGGAAGTGTCAGAACAGCGTTCAGTGACACCAGCACTCCCATCATGAAGAAGAGATTGGCTGTCATGGCAATGTCAGCCACCGTGCCAGCTGAACGGCTGTAGTAGAAGATCATGTAAAGGAGCACGATGATGAAAGCGATTATGAACGATTTCATACCACTGTTGATGGCTTCCTTACCCAGTGAGGGGCCCACCACGGTGTCCTGGATAATGCGCGCGGGTGCAGGCATCTTTCCTGACTTGAGGATGTTTGCCAGGTCCTCGGCTTCTTCAAGGGTAAAGTCGCCCGTAATCTCTGTGTTGCCTCCTGCTATTTCATTCTGTACGCGCGGGAATGATCTGACATAATCATCAAGAACAACAGCTATGCACCTGCCAATATTATCACGTGTCATTCGCTGCCATATCTTGGCGCCCTCTGCGTTCATTGAGAAATCAACCTTGATGTCTGACCCGGTCACCCCTGTTGACGGACGGGCGGCGGTAACAACATCTCCGGTCAGGGGTGCACGTCCGTCACGGGTGGTTATCTTAATTGCATGAAGCTCATACAGTGTATTCGAGGGGTCCCATTTGTACGGGTTCTGGCTCCAGTAGAACTTCAATTCCCTGGGGAAGAGTGACTTTATCTGGTTCATCGCCAGGTAATCATTCACCCTTGCGGTGTCCTTGCCTGCGGCGAAGCCGATTATACTTCCCATCTCGGGCTGACCTTCAGGTGTCACATTAGGTCTGAGCAACCCGAAAAGCGGATTCTGGCGCGTGAACTCTTCGATGGTCGAAGCCTCCTCTAAGGCCGAGGTATCACTGCTGACCATATCAAGGAGTGACTTTTCGCCAGTGGTGGTATCCTGACCGGCAACAGTCTCCTGGCCGGCAGTGGTCTCCGGACCGGCAACGCTATCTGTAACAGCGGCAAAGGTCTCCGTAGGCATTATTGACCTCAGGTAGTCATTGGCTTGCATGAGGAAACCAATCACTTCAGCGTTCTCAAATGTCTCCCAGAACTCGAGGTTGGCTGTCCCCTGCAGCAGGTCACGAACCCTCTGCGGGTCCTTGACGCCCGGCAGTTCAACGAGGATACGCCCGCGTGGCTGAAGCTGCGAGATATTGGGCTGCACAACACCAAAACGGTCAATCCTGTTCCGGAGCACATTAAAGGCATTGTCAATAGCGGAATTGGCCTCAGCTTCAAGCACTTTCCGCACATCCTCATTGGTGGAGTTGAAGTTGATGCGGTCTTTCAGCTCCACCGTGCCAAATACTGCTGCCAGCCTTGCATTCGGATCTATCTCTTCAAATGAACGGACGAAAAGAGTAATGAAGTCCTCATTGCTTCCGCCAACCCTCTTCTGCTTCGCCAGGGCAATGGCTTCATTAAATGTCTTGTCCGTACTGTAATTTGAGAGAGCCCTGACAATATCCTCAACCGAGATCTCCAGCACCACGTTCATCCCGCCCTTCAGGTCAAGACCCAGGTTGATCTCCTTGGTCTGCACATCCTTGTAGGTATTGCCGAGGAATCCCCACTGATCCTTGGGCAGAGAGGCAACTGAGTCAATGTATGCCACCTCCCTGATCAGATCACCTGCCGCATATTCCCTTGCCTCCTTCTTGACCTTGTATGAAGCCACCGTGAAGGAAAGCTGGTAAATGCAAACAAGGGTAAGGGCAATAGCCAGAGCTGAAATTAATCCTTTGTTCTGCATCTGTATCCTCTTTTAAATTTAATTGTTGTATGTGATTCGCTTAATTATTTACGAGGCGCAAATATATAACATTATTTTCTTAAACCATATGATTAAGAAGCAAAACTGCCGGCGTCTGCCGGCAGCTTTCATATATGTGTCAGACCCTATTCCACAAGCTTATCGTAGTCAGTTTCGAGGGGCTTGCGGGTTATGAAATCAAACAGGGTGAGGGCCCTCATGTTGTAGTAATAGGTCCAGTAATTGTTCAGGGCCTGAATGTAGCTTCTCTTGTTCTGGTCTTTCTTTGTGTCGGCGTTGTTCAGCTCCAGCACGTCAATCTTCCCGATAAGGAAGCGCTGCTTGGTCACCTCAAACATCTTTGCGGCAACGGTATCTGACTTGGCCGCTATCCTGACCTGGTCATTCTGCATGTTAAACTGATGCACGTCAAGCATAAGATTCTGCTCAAAATCGACACGCGACTGCTCAACCTGCACCCGGGTGAGCTCCTCGCTTGACTGGGCCATCTTGTACCTTCCCCGACCCTGCCCCCAGTCAAGTATGGGAAGCGAGAAACCCACCCTGATGGTCTGCTGTTTGTTGGGCTGATCATAGGCCATGTTCAGCATCGGATCCTGATCCCTTAACCCGTATGATGCCGTCAGGTTGGCGTTTAGTCCCTTCTCAGCCTTTGCCTGTGCCACGCTGCTCTGCGCCTCCACCAGCTGCCTCTCCAGGGCAATAAGCTCCGGGTTGTTTTCCTCCGCCAGCTTCAACACCTCGTTTACATCAACCTCAAGATCAGGTATCTCATTGGGGATAAGCAACTCAAGACGGACTGTCTGGTTGAATCCAAGAAAGGATCTCAACTTTAGTTCCCTGTCGCGGAGGTTCATCTCCGACTCGTTGATGGCAGTTCCGGCATTAAGATATGAGAGCTCCATCTGAAGCAGTTCATCCTCTGCAATGGTACCCAGGTTATATCTCCCCAGGGCTATCTGGTAGAGAGTGTCAGCATTCTGCATGTTGGTCTCCGCTATCTCTTTGTTTATCTGTGCCAATGCCAGGTTGAAGAAGTACTGCACAGCCATCATATGCACGTTCTCTATATCTCTCAGGTAAGTTTTACGGGCCTCTTCGTACTTCAGGGGCTCAATCTTCTTTTGCCATTTTAGCTCATTGTACCTGAAGAGTGGCTGGGTGAGTCTCACGTTCAGGGGAGACGTGATATACCGTTCCCCGTCTGTCTCAAAATTCTTCTCGTAGGTAAGGTCAGAGTAGAGGGAGATTGAACCGCCGGTAAGGCCTATGTTCTGTGCCAGTGACAGGTTGCCGGTTGTCTGCAGCACGTCGGTGGAGGCATACTCCCACTGCTGGGCAACAGAGTTCCACACCCTGCTGTAGGCAGTGCTGTAGTCGGGCATGTTCCCTGTCAGTGTCAGGGTGGGACGGTACTCCGCCACAAAGGTGCGGTACTGCCAGTAGCTGGCGCGGAAACGGTGCTTCGCTATAAGAGCGTTGGGCGACTGTTCCGAGGCAAGCCTGATAACCTCATCCAGAGAGAGGCGCTTTATTTCCTGTGAAGTGGCAGGAATGGCAGCCACTATTATTAGAATAACCGTTAAGGAGAGTGCTTTAATCCTTTTCATGTCAATTATTTATTCATAGCGAAGTGATTCAATCGGGTCTCTTTCGGAAGCCCTTTTCGCGGGCGAATAGCCAAAGATGACCCCTACGGCGGCAGATACACCGAAGGCTACCACCACCGAGAAGAATGACACGATGGTGGTTATACCCGCTATCTCCTGTATCAGCACCGCCAGTATGATCCCGAGGAAAATTCCGATAAAACCGCCTGAGACACTGATCAGTACAGCTTCGGAGAGGAACTGAACCACTATATCCATCTTCTTGGCTCCGATAGCCATCCTGGTGCCGATCTCCTTGATCCTCTCCATCACAGAGGCGAACATGATGTTCATAATGCCTATGCCGCCCACTATCAGGGAGATGCTGGCGATGGCCCCAAGCACAATATTGAAAATGTCCTTCGTTCTCTGTTGCTGTTTCAGTAGCAGCTCGGGAACGGTGATCTCAAAATCCTTCACCCCGGAGTGTCTTCTCAGCATCATCCTGCTGAGGATCTCGGTGGTAGGGGTAAGCTGTTCCGTCTCCTGTACCTGCACCACTATTTTGTCAAGCTGGTTGTAGTTGGTCTCGGATGTGGAGGCATTTGAACTGTTTACAACCACCCTTGACACCCTGCGTCCTCCCCCGACGATCTGCATGGAGGTTGCCTCACTGGCAAGCTTGGTATTGACCAGCGCCCTGTTCTGGTAGCGCATCAGCATGGTCTTGATAGGAATATAGACGTTGTCATTGTAAACGTTGACGCCCTGCTCTTCAAAGCCCGTGAGTGAGACATTGGTCCTTTCAAGAACACCAATCACCTTCAGCCAGACGTTGTCAAACTTGAGATACTGACCTATGGGATCAACCTGGCTGAAGAACTTGGCTCTGATATTTGCGCCTATAATACATACCTGTATCCCGTACTCCTCCTGGTACTCATTGAAGAAAACACCCTGTGAGAGAGGCAGGTTGTACAGTGCAAAGTAGTCATTCGAAACCCCGACAAGTTTAGCGGTATATCTCATCCCGCTCAGGACGATTGTTGAGTTGAATGAAATCTCGGGGCTGATTCTCTTTACGGAGGGGATGGAGCTGCGTATAGCCTCAACATCAAGCAGAGTCAGTCCCCTGGAGAATTTATTCAGTTGCATCTCCCCCTCTTCGGATGAGGCATCTTTCTCCTGTACTATGGGACTGATCAGTATGTTGTTGACACCAACCATTTTTATCTGCTCAAGTATCTCCTGCTGAGCCCCGTTGCCGATAGCCAGCATGCTGATGACAGCCGCCACCCCAAAGATTATTCCGAGTGCAGTTAAGATCGACTTAAGCTTGTTTGAAAGTATTGACTCAAGAGCGATCCGTATGTCGTGTCCGTATCTTTTGAACATGGTTCTCGATGGTTATTTGCCTCTGTGCGACTGCCTGCTTCTACTGGTTCCGGATTGTGACCCGCTGTGTGCGGGCAGTGGTATCCGTACCTGTGGTTCCCTGCCCGGTCTGGCTACGGGCCTGGCCCTGACCACCTGCTCCGCGCATCTGGCGCATTGCCTCACGTTGCTCAGGGGTGAGGTTCTGCATAAACTCACGCATCTGTTCAGGAGTCATGTTGCCGGGCATTGCCCCCGGACGCTGCCTGCCGTTCTGCTGACGGGCCGTCTCCTCTTCTGCCTGCTGACGCTTGCGCTCCTTTATAACCTCAATCAGCTCCTCCCCGTGAAGCTTGAACTTTTCGCTGTCTTCCGGGATTGAAAGATAAAGCTTCTCGCCGGGTTTGAGCCCCTGTTCCACAATGATATCATTTTCATTGGCTTCCCCGAGAACAACAATCTGGCGCGTCCCGTCCTTCTTATAGACAAAAGGTATGCTGTCCGGGGTGGCGAAGACCGTCTCAAGGGGTACATATATCACATCCGTGAACGTCTGTGTCACTATCTGGTTTCCTGTGGTCATGGATGGTCTCAGTATCGGGTCTGACCCGTCAATTTTGGTAATCACTTCAAATACCTTGGCATCAGTATTGGGAAGCTGCTCGCCGATGTTTGCCACGCTGATCACAACGCCCGTGTATGACTTCTCAGGGAAAGCATCAACAGAAAGCCTGACCGGCTGTCCGGCCTTGACCTTGCTCACATCAATCTCATTCACATAGGTCTTTGAGATCATTGACGAAAGATCAGGAAGGGTTGCCACCACGGGATCCCATGGACTGATCTCAGATCCTACCTTGCGCTTTGATCCGTTCCATTCTCTCTTGTAAATAACCATTCCGTCAGAGGGAGCAGTAATAATGAATTTCTCTATAATCTCCTGCATCTCATTCACCTTCCTCCTCTGCTTGCCTACCTGCAGCTCTGTATCCCTGATATCAGCCCTGGCCTGCTTTACCTTCAGGTCATAGTTGCTCATAGCCTGCTCATAGGCACGCTCCGCCTTGTCAAGTGATATCCTCGCCTGCCTTATTGTTGTGGGAGGTTCATACTTTGACTGTTCAAGGGTTATCTCTGCCTCCTCCATGTTGAACCGGAGGTTGACAAGATCATCCCTCAGATTACCAAGTGTAATTGTAGTATCAAGCTGCTTCTTCAGCAGATCCGTTTCATATGATTCCAGCCTGTCAAGTTCATCCTTGAGGTTATTGTCAACACTTGACCGGTCAAGTGTTGCCACATAATCACCTGCTCTTACTTCCGTGCCCTCTGTAACGAGGTCAGAGATCTTTATGCTGCCGAACCTCATGTTGCGACTGCTTAGACCTTCCGGACCCTTAATATCTGTAGAGACCTCAGCCTGCAGCTCACCGGTGGTGGTGACCACAACCTCAAAATCACCCTGCTGGGCTTCAGCGAACAACAGTCCCGGGTCTTCCTTGCCCGTAAGCTTGCTGATCATGATCATGGCAATTACTGCCAGTGCTACAATGATTGAGGTAATAATAATTGTCCTTTTCATCTGGAAAATATTCTGTTTAGTTTAATCAAGCCGTGAAATTATTATAATTTCAGGCTCAGTGAACAACTTTTAAGGAAACATTAACTTTCGTTAACTTAGCTAACAACAGGGTAACAAAAACCGTTCAAATAGCATTTAAAATTTCAACCAAGGTACAAGATTTACAGATTTTTAACAATCTTCGTTACTTCTGCTGCAAGTTTTTCTGCCGGTTCTTTAGACTTCTCCTCCGCATAGATACGCATAACAGGTTCGGTATTTGACTTCCTTATCTGGACCCAGCCCGAAGGGAGGTCGAGCTTGATTCCGTCACGCGTATCGCATAGAGCTTCCGGATAGGCTTTAATGAGGGCGCTGCAGAGCTGTGTCATGTCAATGTCTCGTGTCAGGTCAATCTTCTTTTTTGCGATATAGTAGTCCGGATACTTCCTTCGCAGTTCGCTGCATCTCAGCCGCTCCCTGGCCAGGTGAGTCAGGAAGAGTGCTATCCCCGCAAGGGCATCGCGGCCGTAGTGCAGTGCAGGGTAGATCACTCCGCCATTGCCCTCGCCTCCGATGACAGCGCCGGTACGCTTCATCTCGGCAACCACGTTTACTTCTCCCACAGGGGCCGAAGTATAGCTGCAACCGTGCTTTTCTGTTATATCCCTCAATGCCCTGGTGGAAGACATATTTGAAACCGTGGGACCTTTGACATGACCAAGCACGTAGTCAGCGACAGAGACCAGAGTGTACTCCTCACCGAACATTGACCCGTCCTCACATATTATTGCCAGCCTGTCAACATCCGGGTCAACCACGAATCCAAGATCAGCTCCGCTATCCCTCACCGTCTTGGAGAGATCTGTCAGGTGTTCAGGAAGCGGTTCGGGATTATGGGGGAAGAGGCCTGTCGGCTCACAGTAAAGCTCAATCACTTCCTTCACTCCAAGAGCTTTCAGAAGGGCAGGAATGGCAATACCGCCAACCGAATTGACGGCATCAACAGCTATCCTGAATCCGGCGCCGGCTATTGCTTCAGTATCTACGAGCGGCATACCGGTGACTGCCCGGATATGTTTCTCAGTCCATGTATCATCACCTGTCTCTCCGCCGAGCCGGTCATAGGAAACATAATCAAAATCTTCAGAGTCAGCAAGGGCAAGCACCTCCCTGCCATCAGCATCACTCAGGAACTCACCCTGTTCATTTAAAAGCTTCAGGGCGTTCCACTGAGCAGGATTATGGCTTGCCGTAATGATAATCCCGCCGCCGGCGCCCAGCGCCGTCACAGCCACCTCCACCGTGGGCGTGGTGGCCAGACCGATATTTACAACATCTATCCCTGTGCTCCGCAGTGATGCGTTCACCAGGGCAGCAACCATCTCTCCCGATACGCGTGCGTCCCGGCCAGTGACCACCCTGAGAGGCCCCCTGCCGCGTCTTCTGAGCCAGGTGCCGTAGGCTGAGGCAAATTTCACAATATCCACAGGAGTCAGCGCCTCGCCGGGAATACCGCCAATTGTTCCCCTTATGCCGGAGATGGATTTTATCAGAGCCATGTCAATTCTGTTTGATATCAGATGCAAAGGTGCAAAAAAGATCGGGGAGAAAACCGGTAAATAGTTGTAAATTTGCACCCTGAAAAAGTGAAAGGATGGAGAAGAGACCGGCACAGCCGCGAAAAAAGAGAACTGCCCGGCCCGGCGCCGGCAAAGCTGAACCAGAGCTGATCAGGCTGAACAAGTACATTGCTGACAGCGGCGTATGCGCCAGGCGAGAGGCAGACGAGCTGATCAGACAGGGTTATATCACCGTCAACGGGGAGAAGGTTACCGATATGGGAATCAAAGTGCATCCCGGTGACAGGGTTGAATACAGGGGAAAAAGGCTGATACCGGAAAAAAAAGTGTATGTCCTCCTTAACAAGCCGAAAGGCTATGTGACAACAGTCAGAGACCCTCATGCCGAGAGCACGGTGCTTGATCTGGTCAGGGATGCCACCAGGGAACGCATCTACCCTGTGGGCAGGCTTGACAAGGCAACAACCGGAGTGCTCCTTCTGACAAATGACGGAGACCTTGCAGGCAAACTCACCCACCCCTCCTACGGGGCACGCAAGGTGTACCACATATTCCTCGACAAAGACGTTACGAGGCATGATATGGAGAAGATAGTGGAAGGCATATCACTTGATGATCTCACTGTAAGCGCCGATGCAATATCTTACCCTGATACCGGAGACCACACACAGGTAGGACTGGAGATACACTCGGGCCAGAACAGGGTGGTCAGGCGCATCTTTGAAAAACTTGGCTACAAAGTCAGAAAACTTGACCGCGTGAGCTTTGCAGGCCTTACCAAGAAAAACCTGCAGAGAGGGCACTGGAGACTCCTGACACAGAAGGAGATCAGCATGCTCAAGAGAGGTATCTTCAAATAACTGAATGGCATGGAACACAGGTCCGGATTCGTAAATATCCTTGGTAATCCCAATGTCGGTAAGTCTACCCTCATGAACGTACTCGTGGGTCAGAAGCTTTCTGTAGCTACCGCGAAAGCGCAGACCACCCGGCACCGCATCATGGGCATACTTACCGGTGAGGGTTACCAGATAATCTATTCGGATACCCCCGGCATCCTCAACCCCAAATACAGGCTCCAGTCAGCCATGATGAGATCAGTTGAGTCAGCCCTTGAAGATGCCGATCTGATAATATATGTGACTGACGTGGTGGAGACAGCCACCAAGAACCGGGAACATCTTGGGAGGATACTTGCCTCTTCAGTACCGAAGATCATAGTTATAAACAAAATAGACCTCACCAACCAGGCTGATCTGGAAAAGCTTACTGAAAGCTGGAGTGCCATTGCCCCCGGAGTGCCTGTGCTGCCGGTATCGGCAATCAACAGGTTCAACACGGACCTGCTTCTGCGCGAGATTATCAGACGCCTCCCGGAGGGACCGCCCTACTTCCCCGAAGATCAGCTTACTGACCGTTATGAGAGGTTCTTTGTTACCGAGATTATCAGGGGCAAGATCTTTGAGACATACCAGAAGGAGATCCCCTATTCTGTTGAGGTTGAGATAGAGAGTTACACGGAGGAACCTGAGATCAACAGGATTGCAGCCATCATCTATGTAGCACGTGACAGCCAGAAAGGTATCATCATAGGACACCGGGGAGCAATGTTGAAGAAGGTGGGAAC
>CAZVLJ010000073.1:0-13901 GCA_964627825.1 uncultured Rikenella sp.
TTATGCTGCGTCTTCCGGCCGTGCTTGCACCGGTGAAGCTGGCGGTGCTGCCGCTGGTACGCAAGGATGGTCTTCCGGATATCTCACGCCGGATAGTCAACGACCTGAAGTTTGATTTTAACTGTCAGTATGACGAAAAAGACTCAATTGGCAAGCGCTACCGCAGGCAGGATGCCATCGGGACTCCCTATTGCATCACCATTGACTATCAGACGGTGCAGGATGAGACAGTGACCATCAGGTACCGCGACTCAATGCTGCAGGAGCGCGTGCCAATTGCACAATTACGGGCTATCATAGCTGACAAGGTAAGTATGCAGGAACAGCTTAAAAGACTCTGATATGAGAGCCGGGCCGGCAAAGGTTTTGATTATCACCTACTACTGGCCCCCCAGCGGAGGGGCCGGAGTGCAGCGCTGGCTAAAATTCACCAAATACCTTCCCTCATCAGGCTGGCTGCCTGTTATTCTTACAGTCAGACCTGAAGATGCCGTCTATCCTTTCAGGGACAACTCACTCTTCGGGGAAATACCTCTTGAGGTAGAAGTGTACCGCACAAAAGCGATAAACTATTTCTCGCTTTACAACAAAGATCAGTCGAAGATTCCACACGCCGGATTTGCCTCCGATACAGGCAAGGGCATAAAAAATTCCTTAGGCCGGGTAATACGAGGCAATCTGTTTATTCCTGACCCCCGCAGGGGATGGAACAAGTACGCTTTCAGAAAGGCTTGTGAGCTTATCAGGACCGAGAAAATTAAACATGTAATAACAACCAGCCCTCCTCATTCGACACAACTCATCGGACTGAAGCTTAAGAAAAAATTCCCGGGGATCAAATGGATTGCCGATCTTAGAGATCCCTGGACAGAGATATTTTATTATGACATGTTCTATCCAACACCAATAGCCAGACTTATAGACAAATATTATGAAAAATCCGTTTTGAAAAAAGCAGATCTGGTTACTACTGTCGGCTATACCCTGGCGAGGCAGTTTGAAGCCATAGGTGACGAAATTGAGGGTAAAATAAAGGTCATACACAATGGTTATGATGATAGTGACTTCCAGAATATAACTCCCTCGATACCTGAACGTTTTACCATATCATTTATAGGAACAGTCTCTTACGCATACCCATTTGACGGGTTTATTAATGCAGTGAAATCTCTTTTGTCACAAGATCTGGACCTGGTAATCCGTTTTATCGGAACAATTTCAGAAGCCAGGCAACAGGTACTGGTTACAGCACTTGGAAGTGAACATCTTGAGTTTATCCCGTCTGTAGATCATCAGACAGCGATTGAACAGATGGTCTCATCATCTCTTTTACTTCTTGTTCTTGCGCAACACAGGGATAACAGAAGCTTTTTATCCGGTAAATTATTTGAATATATCGCTTCAGGAAGACCCGTCCTTTGCCTTGGCCCTGTTGACGGTGATGCAGCTAAATTGCTGGAAAATCATAACTTCGGAAAATGTTATGATTACTTTGATGCCACAGGAATTGAGTCTTTCATTCTCACTCATATCAGGAACCCGCTCCCGAACAGAACTGTCCCGCCGATTGAATTTACCAGGAGACATCTGGCCGAGCAGGTGGTTAAACTCCTATAGACAGTAAAAATATCAAACATATGACGTTAAACAACTTTAAAAACGTTCTGATACTTGCACCTCATACTGATGATGGTGAACTCAGCGCCGGGGGAACACTCAGTCTTCTCCTTGAAAATAACGCCAGCGTATATTATGTAGCCTTTTCCACTGCAAATGAATCTGTGCCTGACGGACTGCCGCAGGATATTTTGAAAACCGAGGTGAGAAATGCTACCCGTAAACTGGGTTTAAAGCAGGAAAACCTGATTCTTTTTGATTATCAGGTACGGCAACTGAATTTTCACAGGCAGGAAATCCTTGAAGACTTGATTATCCTCAGGAAAAAAGTACCTTTTGATCTGGTATTTATGCCAAGCCTGAATGATATTCATCAGGACCATCTGACCGTTGCCCAGGAAGGATTAAGAGCTTTCAAATCAACAACTATACTTGGTTATGAATTGATCTGGAATAACCTGACATTTAACACTACCTGTTTTGTCAAGCTCAATGAACGACACCTGCTTAACAAGATCGATGCATTAAAAGAATACAAGTCTCAGACCCACAGAGATTATTTCACCGCTGAATTCATTAAATCACTGGCAGTGACAAGAGGAGTTCAGATTGGTGCTCAATATGCTGAAGCATTTGAGGTTATTCGGTGGGTAATGTAGATTATTGCCACCCAGCATACACATCCGGATGAACAGTTTCAGAGATATCAGAGTTTTCATAACCGGGGCTGGAGCGCCCGGGGCTCCTGGTATCATTAAATCGTTACGGGCGGTCACCGAACGTAAAATAGTGATTTTAGGCGGCGACGCCAATCTGAGACATGCCGTTGGTGCCGGGCTTCTTGATAAATCGTTCCGAATCCCGTTTGCCGAATCACCAGATTATGTTGATACTCTTCTCGAGATTTGTTCTGTAGAAAAAGTCGATGTAATAATTCCACTCGTTACCAGGGAACTTTTGGTGTTCGCAACTAATAAAAGAAGGTTCTCTGAGAAGGGAATTGCGGTCTCAGTTTCGGATGAGGGTCCGCTTCTTACGGCCAATAACAAGTATTTCCTGATGAAATATTGCAGGGAAAATAATATACCTGCCCCGCGATTTCATCTTGTCACAACACTTGCTGAGTTCAGGAATGCAGCAGGGCTGCTCGGATATCCTGCTGAAAAGATCTGTTTTAAACCCCCGGTTTCAAACGGCCAGAGGGGATTCAGGATCATTGAGGACAGTCAGGACCGGCTTAAGGCACTTCTTAATGAAAAACCAAACAATGTCTTCATCAGTTTTGACGAATTTGTCTCAATGTGCAGTGTCGCAGACTTTTTTCCTGAACTGATAGTTATGGAGTACCTCCCCGGAGATGAATACAGTGTTGATGTCCTTGTTGACAACGGCAGATTCATCTCAGCGATACCACGAAGCCGTGATTTTATTAAAATGGGTATAAGTTTCGCCGGGACAGTCGTTTACGATGAAGAGATTATTCATTATTCAAGACTTATAGTTGAAGGACTGAAGCTGAACGGAAATATAGGCCTGCAGTTTAAGAGAGATCAAAACAATGTTCCGAAAATAATTGAATCAAATCCCCGGGTTCAGGGCACAATAGTATTATGTACTGCTGCAGGTGAAAATATGGTATATGAAGCCGTCAAAATAGCACTTAATGAAAAAATCAGCATACCCGATATTAAGTGGGGCATGAAGATGATAAGATACTGGGATGAACTGTTCCTCGATATAAATGGCAATAAAATCGAAATCTGATCTGTTCCGGTTCAGGGTATATATTTTCGACCTTGACAACACTATGTATAATGAAGAAGATTATCTCTTTCAGGGTTATGCCGCTATCTCGAAGTTCCTTGCCGATATCTCGGATGATGTATCTGAATCTGAGATATTCGGTGAACTTAAAAGCAGATTCCTCTGCGAAGGCCGGACCGGGCTTTTTGATAAGGTACTGTTGAAATTTAAATTTGATGGAAATCTTATCAAAGAGTGTGTCAGGATACTGCATTCGTTTTCTGTGGAAAAGAAACTGACCTTACGCATGGATGTCAAAATCCTGCTGGAGAGACTTATAGAACAAAAAAAACGGATCTTCATTCTAACAAACGGGAACAGGACCCAACAGGAGAACAAAATAAACAGTATTGACTGGGGTAAGCTAATAGACAATATCCGGATCATATATGCCAGCGATGTTGAACCTAAACCTTCTCCGGCCGGGGTGAAAAAAATACTGAATCTTGCCGGAAGTTCAGAGAATGAGGCAGTTTTCATTGGTGATTCTGATATTGATAGAATCTGTGCCATGCACAGTGGCATTGAATATTATGATGTTGCCAGACTGTCAGGAAAAACCTCCCTCTGACATCTGTAACTAATGCCTGTTTCTGAACCTTTTAATAAAAGTATCAATTGCATTGTTCAGGTCGTCAGATGGCCCCCAGAGATAGAGACCCCCAAAAAACAGGATGGTCACAATCAGACTCCTGAAAATAATATCGGGATATAGTGAAAATTGTGGCAGGATATAACCGGCGGTTGCGGCAACTACACCGATAATTGTTATGTAAATATGCGATAGTCTGTACGGCCATATTCCGAATTTTTTCCCTACTACCATAATGCATAATGCATTGAATATGATATTTGATGCCATTGAAGCTAGAGCTATCCCGGCTATACTGAAGATTGGAATGAAAAGAATACTCATCACGGTAAAGAGACCAATCAGGGCAAACATCAGCCACGTCTGATACCTGTAAAGGGCTGATGTATTAAGTATTACCCCGTTTATCCCTGTTGACACACTGGCCAGATTGCCTATTCCCACAAAAATGATCACAACAGCACTCCTTCCATAATCTTCAGGTAACAGCCGGTGAATATTATCGATATTAACAATCAGTCCGATGAAAATCAGAAGACCAATTGCATACTGATTTATGCTGCTCCGATAGTAAAGGTCATCAATAGTCCGGATATCGTTATTCTTCCATGATTCAGCAATAAAAGGAACCGAGATCTTGGCAACTGACCTGCTGGGTATCAGTATAAGTACGGCAAAATATGATGCAATAGCATATATACCGGCCTGGCCCTCACCCAGGTACTGGTTGATGAAAACCTTATCAAGAGTGGTCAGTACATTTGAACTGAGGCCTGTAAGAATTCCGAACAATGACAACAATATGATCTCTTTCCTGAGGTGAGGGGTTATATGCCCGATCCTGAACCTGAGTGATATTTCTCCCCGTATAATCAGGCTGGTGGTTATTATGACAAGAAGTAATCCCTGGCATATAACATATCCGAATAAATAACCGCTGAAGTCTGTCAGTCCAAACCAGAACATCATGATCAGGGCCAGGTTAAATACCCTGAAAAGAAAATCCTTCAGAAATGTTCCAAGAATAGCATCATATAATACCTTGTTGTAGTTATCCAGAAGGGTGAAAAGGACTGTTATCAGAATTAATACAGGAATATAATATGAATATTCGGAGATGAGTGGTGACTGCTCCATGTTTGATTCGCTGAAACGAGGCATGTAGAATTTCAGGAAAATAAGGGCAATTATGAAACCGGTCAGTGTAACCGTAAGAGATAAAATAAAGAAACCATTATGTTTGGTATTCCTGTTTCGGAAATATGGAAAAAGCCTGTTTATTACATTCGTGAAACCGAGTCCGGCAAACTGTGATAACAGTGTGGCAAATGACATTAACACCTGCACAACTCCGATCTCGCCGGTAGTAAAAATTTTGGGTGAGAGCAAAACTATATTGACAAATCCGAGGATCGCCCCAAGGTAAGACCATGCCGTCCCCCGTATCGTCTGCCGTTGTACTATACCCATCTTATAATGCTGCTCAGGCAAATGTATAATAATATACTCATTTGATTTAAGGATCAGTTGGTGTATTTTTGTCGGATAATACCAAACCGGAAGAAACTCCGACTAACGCCCTGCCAATGAAACCGAGTCTGCTCAAATCAGCCCTGCCGCACATTATTGCCGCGCTTCTCTTCACAGTAATCTCATTTGCATACTTCTACCCTGTATTGGAAGGGAGGAAGATAAATGCCCACGACACCAAAGTATGGGAGGGGTCTTCAAAGGAGATCAGTGATTACCGTGACAAATACGGCAGGGAACCCCTGTGGACCAACTCAATGTTTGGAGGGATGCCGGCTTATACTATCTCTGTCTTATACACCGGGAACCTTTTCAAGCATCTCGATGACTTCATGAAACTGTATAAGACCCCGGTAGCAGCACTCTTCCTTTCAATGCTCGGATTCTACATCATGCTGCTGTTCTTCAGGGTCAATCCATGGCTGGCCATGGCCGGAGCAATTGCATACGGATTTTCTTCATACCTCTTTGTGAGCCTATCAGCAGGGCACAACACAAAAGCCTATGCTATGGCATGGATGGCCCCTGTAATAGGTTCAGTGGTATACTCCTTCAGGAAAAATCTCCTGGCAGGAGCATCCCTCTTTGCCCTGTTCCTTTCCATGCAGATAGGGGCCAATCACGTACAGATAACCTATTATACAGGCCTGATAGTCCTTGTTTTCGGCATTTTCGAGCTAATACATTCCATAAAAAGCAAAGTGATCCCCTCCTTCCTCAAAACCCTGGGAGTGCTGGTGGTGGCAGCACTGATTGCTTTCAGTGTCAATTTCGCCTCGCTTTACTCCACCTGGGAATACAGTAAGGAGTCAACAAGGGGCAAAAGTGAACTCTCCAAAGCGGCAGGCACAAATGAAAAGGGCCTCGACAAGGAGTATATCACCCAATGGAGCTATGGAATTGGAGAGTCACTTACCTTCCTGATACCCAATTTCAAAGGTGGTGCATCAGCCCCTTTCGACAATGACTCAGAAACGGTAAAGGTACTGCGTAAGAACAATATGGGACAGGCACAGGGACAGCTCTACAGGTACTGGGGTAAACAGCCCAGCACCAGTGGACCGGTCTATTTCGGGGCGGTGGTACTCTTCCTCTTCGTGCTTGGCCTTCTGGTCATTAAAGGAAGGGAAAAATGGTGGATTCTCACCGCCGCGCTTCTCTCACTGCTGCTCTCGTGGGGTAAGAACTTCATGCCGCTGACCTCCCTCTTTATTGATTTCTTCCCGGGGTATGACAAATTCAGGGCGGTATCCATGACACTGGTCATGGCAGGAGTACTGGTGCCACTGCTCGGTGTGCTTGCGCTCAGGGAGTTATCAGAAGGAGCTATTGACAGAGGCAGAGCAGCAAAGTCAGTGCTGACAGCTGCGTTAATTACAGGAGGACTGGCTTTCATCTTCTTCCTGATGCCTGGACTGGCAGGGTCATTCCTCAGGCCTGATGAGCAATCGTTCCCTGATTCGCTGGAATGGATCAAAGAGGCGATGGCTGCTGACAGGAAGGCAATGCTTCGCACGGATGCCCTACGGTCATTTGTCTTCATCTCCGGCGGGACGGCACTGATATGGTTCTATCTGAAAGGCAAAATCAAACCTGCATATGCTTTACTTGGACTGACCGTTCTCTTCCTTGTTGACCAGATACCCGTGGATGCAAGGTATCTCGGCAGTTCCAATTTTCAGACGAAAAGAGCTGCAGCCAGCTCGTTCGCCCCTTCTGCCGCTGATAAGGAGATATTGGGCGACGAGGGCGAATTCCGCGTGCTTAATCTGACTGTTTCGGTGTTCAACGACGCCTCAACATCATACTACCACCAGTCTATCGGCGGCTACAGCGGAGCAAAGATGAAAAGATACCAGGAACTGATAGAAACAGGCCTGACGGATGATATCAACTCACTGATATCCAGTCTCAGGACCAGCACTACAATGGAAGAGGCCGAAGGGGTGATGAAGAACCTGGGCATTCTCAATATGCTGAATACCCGGTATGTCATCCTCGATCCCGGCTCTGCACCTCTGTATAACAAGTATGCTTCTGGAAATGCGTGGCTGGTAAACGGGATATCCGTCGTTGAAAATGCTGATGCTGAACTGCAGGCGATCAGGACCATTAATCCGAAAGAGGTGGCTGTGACAGACAGAAGGTTTGAGGAAATGATCCCTGTGGCTGCACCTGTCTCCAGTCCGGGCGATACCATCTACCTCACCTCATATGAACCCAACCTGCTTACCTACAGGGCTGAACTGACCTCAGAGAGGGTGGCCATCTTTTCTGAAATCTATTACAAATACGGCTGGAAAGCATTTGTTGACGATACTCCCGCCGATCACTTCAGGGCTAATTATGTGCTGAGAGGAATGACTCTGCCGGCCGGAAGCCATACCATAACCTTCAGGTTTGAACCAGAGTCATACAGAATCGGGAACAAGGTGTCACTGGCTGGCTCAATCCTGCTGCTGGCATTCCTGGTACTGGCGGCAATTCCTCTCTTCAAACAGCGCCGTGCTGATGCCTGATCCTCATACCTGCCCGGCATGTTCAGCAGCTGAAACTGTTGATCTCTTCCGTGCAAGGGATCATCTGGTCAGCGGCAGGGAGTATCTTATAAGGCGATGTGTTGCCTGTGGTATGGGATGGACGGCAGATCCTCCCGCCGAAGAAAAAGCAGGCAGATATTATCTCTCCGGGGAGTATATTTCACATACTGACAGGAAGAAGAGTTTTTCAGACCATCTCTATCACCTGGCACGTAACTATATGCTTGGCCGCAAATACCGGTTAACTACAACCGTTACCGGTAAGCGGTCAGGGACCCTGCTGGATATAGGCTGCGGCACCGGCTACTATGCTGCTTTCATGAAAAAGAGAGGCTGGCAGGTATCGGGTATTGAACCAAATGACCTGGCCAGGGAGTACACTTCCTCTCATTTCGGAATCAGTGTAACCACACCGGACAGGATTCGGGATTTTGCTTCCGGATCACTTGACTGTATCACCTTCTGGCATGTGCTTGAGCATCTGTATGATCCCGGCCGATGGCTAAATGAGGTGCGGAGATTGCTGAAAGATGACGGCAGATGCATTATCGCCCTGCCCAACTTCTCATCGGCTGATGCCGAATGGTTCGGAAACAGGTGGGCTGCGCTGGATGTGCCACGACACCTGTGGCATTTCACACCTGACGCCTTTAAACAGTTCATTGGTGCACGGGGATTTACCTGCGAAATGATCGTGCCTCTGCCGCTTGATCTGTTCTATATCTCTTCGCTAAGCTACAGGAACAATGGCAATCTGCTGCCACTGGCCAGGGGAGTGTTGACCGGTCTCGTCATCGCTCTGCGAAATCTTCTTCGCAAAGAGAAAGCCAGTTCACTTATCTATGTAATCTCAAAAGGGAACGTCTAGTACCTGTCAAGCCAGCGATACTTCCTCGGGGTGTCTCCGAAGCGCACAGCCATAATAAACTCATGTGACCCGTAGGTAGACATCTGGATAGCATTCAGGGTAAAGTCGAACGAGTAGCCGAAGAAGAGCCTGTCTCTCCTTACACCAACATTGGCAATAATGGCGCTGCCCGTTCTGAAGGTTGTACCTATCCAAATCTTGTTGTCATAGGACCAGGTAACACCTATATCAGCCTGTGGCCTCAGCTGTTCTGACATCTTGAGCATTACGGAAGGCTGGATCAGATTCTTGTTATCAGGCTCAATGTCATAGTTGCCAAAGAGGTAATAGGTCCTCTGTATCTTAAGATCATTGTAAGCCTGGCTCCCTGCCCTCACGAAGCCTTCCATCAACTCCTGGGCCGAGAACCCGATGGCAAATTTGCGGTTTAGTAGGTATGCCCCGAAGTTGAAATCGGGGACGAAGATGCCTTTCCTGAAATCAGTATTCAGCCATGGCTCATCAGGATTTTCAAACTGTATCTGTCTCTGGTCAATCTTGTAGTGATAGCCCGTAAAAGCCAGACCCAACGACAGCTGCGTACCGCCGCGCAGCCATATATGATATGCATAGGAGGTGGAGAAGCCGGTGCGCCGGACGAGACCGTTAATATCCGAGAAAACCGTTCCGCCAAAACCCACACGACCCTCGGTATGTGGCTTGAAGATCTTCTTGTCAAAAAGATTCTCCCTGATGCTATACTTTTGCTTCAGAAGCCTTCCGTTGAAGCTCAGCGAGTAAGTCTGCGGTGCACCCTGGTATCCTGTCCATTGCTGCCTGGTGGTAAGATTCAGGCTGGTGTAGCCGTCGCTGCCGGCAACAGCAGGATTGATAAGATATTTATTGAACAGGTACTGACTATAGACAGGTAACTGCTGGGCATCGAGCCCTGCGCCAATAAGCAACGCGGCTATTATGAACAATGCCCTTTTCACTTTATATGCTCCTTTGCCTATGTGCATAACCTACCGTATAATTGTCACATGTCCCACAATAGGTCTCTCTCCGTTGTGGAGATATATTGCATAGTGATATGAATCCATCGGGAGTATCTTCCCGTTTGAATCACGACCATCCCATGGTTCGGGATACCCTCTTTCGGATTTCCATACCATCTCTCCCCATCTGTTGAGGATTATTACTTCGGCTTCGCTGTAGAATGCTATCCTGGTGATATTCCAGTATTCATTTATTCCGTCGCCGTCAGGTGAGAAGGCGTTTGGAATGCCCACACAGATTTCATTCAGGGCATTCAGTTGCAGGGAGTCAGTGACCACGCATCCGTTGAAGTCCCTTGCTTCAACAATATAGAGACCCTGTATCAGGCCTGTTGCCTCCTGGGTTGTCTGTCCGTCACTCCAGATGAAGGTGTACGCACCCTCGCCTCCCGTGACGCCTGCAAATATGCTTCCGTCATTGCTCTCCGGACAGTAGGGAGAGATCATGCTGAAGCTGATCCTGAGAGTGTCAGGCTGTGTCAGCGTGAATGAAGTATCGGCAATGCAGCCGTTGGCGTCTGTGAGGATAACCTCATGCAATCCTGCAGGCAGGTTGTCTCTCGTTGCGCCTGTCTGGCCGTCAGACCAGAGATACCCCGGGATGCCGGCAGCGTTGGCAGCGGTTACAATAATACTTCCTGTTGCAGCTCCGTTACAGTTGATGTTATAGCTGCCACCGTTGCTTGATCCCGCACTGAGTACCATACTCAGCTGACCGGGTGATACAAGGCCGATGTCCTGTGTCATGGTGCAGAGGTGGCTGTCAGTGACAGTTACAGAATAAGTTCCCTCCTGTAGTCCATAGATCGAATCCGTCGCAGTTGCGGTGAATCCATCAGGACCGGTCCACGTATATTCATATGGAGCCGTACCTGTCAGGGAAGCAACTTTTATCCATCCGTCGGCTCTATCGAGACAACTAATGCTGAAACCATTGTAATCAGACAGGTGTGCTTCAATAGTAAGTGGTTCGGGCAGTGTCAAAACCGCATCTGTAGAAATGATGCACCCGTAATCATCCGTGACTGTAACCGAGTAAGTGCCTTCAGTCAGGGAGGAGATATCCTCCAGTGATGATGTAAATCCGGAGGGCCCGGTCCATGAACAAGTGTATGGCGCCTTCCCTCCACTGACGATTAGGTCAATTGCACCGTCATCGTACGCGGGAGAATTGAGGCAGGTTATTTCTGAGATTACAAGTTCCAGACTGAGCGGTTCCGGCTGAGTCATCTCTACTGACCTGGTATTGGTGCATCCGTTGACATCGGTTAGCTGCAGCTGATAGTGTCCGGCGCTGACATTAATATCCTCCTGGTGGCTTGTCCAGGCCGGATCATCAATACTGGTCCAGGTGTAGGTATAGGTACCGGGACCGCCGCTGCCTCCGGTCACAGTGATGTCAATGGTGCCATTGTCGCCATGGCATCCGATATTGTATACTCCGTCAGGTGTATGTGAAGTGTTAACAGCAATGCTCAATGAATCCGGTTGGTGCAAGGTCCATGAGTAACTCTTGTGGCAGAGGCTCGCATCAGTCACTGTCAGATCGTATGTTCCTGCTCCTAATCCTGTCAGTGACTCAGTGTCTGCAGTGAATCCATCAGGACCGGTCCATGCGTAACTGTAGGTGCCGGTACCGCCGTCAAACTGAAGAGTGATATAGCCGTCAGCACCGCCGTGGCAGGAAATCTGGTAATTTCCATCAGGACTATGTGAGATATCCTCATCAAGGAGGTCAATGCCGTCAGGTTCGGTCATCACCTCGGTGAATTGGAACTGACATCCGAGGTTGTCTGTCACAGTGAGGGTGTAGGTGCCTGCAGGAATGTCAACCAGCAGGCTGTCATCCGGGCTTCCGGTGATGACTCCGCCGTCTGAGGCGGACCAGTGATAGCTATAGGGGGCCCTGGTAGATACAAATGCAGTATCTGATCCTGTCATGTACCAGCTTGAGATTTTGCTCACTCTTATTGAGCCGTCGTTGTAACCGGAGCATGAGATGTTATCTTCAGCGTATAGTGATTTTTCGAACTCTACGGTTGTGGCCGGGGCGTCATAAAGTGTCTGAAGAAGCTCTTTCTTGCATCCGTTGGCATCTTCCACTGACAGGAGATAGTCGCCGGGGCCCAGGTTGTCAAGGTTAAAGAAGTGTCCCAGCGTCATTGATCCCTGATAGACAGTGTCAGTATAGTCCCTGATCAGGTAGTAGTGATAGGGAGGTGCATCCCCTTCAGTTAGAGCAATAGTTGCCGAGGCATCTCCTGCTCCGGGACAGGTGATGTATGGATTAAAGTAGAATGACACTTCAGTGTTTGGTGCCAGCAGGTTAAGCCATGCCGAACTAACGCAACCAAGACTGTCGGTGACCGTGGCAGTGTAGTAACCCTGGCTGCACTCTTCTGCAATAAACATGTTGTACCCGGCATCCTCCCAGTAATCAGGACCGGTCCATTCAACCCACATTGAATCAATGCCCCGGGCATGAATTATCTCCAGTGCTCCGTTCTGACCACCGTCGCAGGTGATCGAGTCCAGAATCTCAAGCGACTGAAGGGGATGGGCATGCACCTTAACTTCGGAATCAACATGCGGACCGTAGGGGCAACCCGGACCGGAAACCTTGGGAGTGATCCGGAAGAAGACTGACTGCATTGTGTCGCTTTCATTGGTATACGGGAACTGAAGGTGAGTGCCGGGGGCAACACTGTTAAGCGGATCCCTGTTACCTGCCACTACGGTGGCCGGAGCAGTTGAGGTAATAGTATAGTTGAATTCGTTTATCCCCGAGCTCATGACCGTGGGTGACAGCAGAACGATGTCAGTAGTCTCTCCGTAGCATATGTGGGGCGTATAGTTTACAGGTGTAGCACGCGGGGTCGGGTTGACCCAGACCACTACCGTATCATTGATACCTGTGCATTTCTGGTTCCCGTTGACATCAACTGTGGCCGGTGAGACAATGTAAGTAACCAGTCGGGCTGTGTCACCGCTGTTGGAGAGCGGCTCATTGATCAGGTCTGCCAATGTCAGGCCTGTCCGGTTTGTGTAACCGGTTATTTCGGGATAATCATTGAGGGCATTTACGTTGAATTCAATTCCCCTGTAAGGTATTGTCACTGTAGAAAGCTGGATATTGACATTTTCGCCGTTGCACAGTTCGTCATCTGTAAGCGTCAGGGCCACCCTGGCGGTTGGCTCCACATGTATTGCTATTATAACCTCAACACCGTCATTACATGTAGGATCGCCGGCCTTACCCTGTATGTAGGGTCTGAAATGATAGGTTACTGTCTGGTAGCTGTCGGTGCTGTTGACCAGATGGTCAGATATGTCCGTTATCTGTCTCTGTCCGTCTGACAGCGTACCGGGGACACCTGCCGGGTAAGTCACATCCAGGTCATACATCACCTCTCCTTTTGAGATCACGAGTGAGTCTATTGCAAACTCAACTGTTGATCCGTTGCAGAAGAGAGTATCAGGAACAGTTACCGAGATACGCGGGACAGGCTGGACCCAGATTATCTGATCATGGCTTGTGAAATTACCGCAGTCATCGGTCAGGGTCCATGTTCTTTTTATGTATCCAACCTCGTCAACAGTACCCATATTTACATCAGAGTCAGCATAGATTGCATCCAGTGAAGTATCACAGTTATCATTCTCATCATACACATCTCCTGTATTTGTTGCATCCCGGTCATAATTACCGTTTATGTCACGACATATGGTAATGTCAGGCGGAGCTGTGAAAGTGGGTGCTGTAGTATCATCTATGTTGATCGTATGGGTCACCTCACTCCAGTTGCCACACACATCCGTAACCCTGTAGGTCCTGGTGATAACTATGGGACAACTGCCAGAAGGTGAGTCACTGCTGGTAACTACCAACGAGCCATCAGGGGTGCACACATCAC
>CAZVLJ010000074.1:0-13870 GCA_964627825.1 uncultured Rikenella sp.
AAAAATCCCATGCTCGTAGAGCATAAAGAATAGTAAAACAGGAGTATACAGAAAATATTTACCTTAAAAGATGATCCGCTGCCTGCAGTATTTTCAACCTCAGGTCAGCAGGATAATCCGGGTGGTAATCGAGGAATTTCTCAACGGTTGCCCGTGCCTCGGGTGAGTGATGACCGGCAAGAGTGGTTGAGATCCAGCTTCCCGGGAAGAAGATGTCGCCTGTGCTCTTTATCTCCTCAAGCAGTTCAAGTGAAGGGAGGACATAATGCTCAGATCTCTCCGCAACTGAAGGATGATGGAGATAGCCGAGCGCCTCAATCACCCATGGCTCCCGTTCCCGGTTGGCGGGGTCACGGAGGCTCTCAAAAAAAGCATCGCGTACCGCAGTATTGCCGGATACCGACGGTGTCACGAAATCAAACTGTTCCAGTCTCTCCTTTCCTGTAATGCGTTCGCGCTGCTCCGCAATGATGCGTTCAGCCCCGGTGTGACCATTCAGAGCCAGCGTCAGCGCCAGGGTGCAGAGCTCATCCTCGCTCAGTCTGACGGGACCGGGAGGTCTCCCGCCCGGCTGCACGGTACCCCGCAAGGCCGCACCCGGCAGCTCCCCCCTTTTCCACAAAGCGGCCAGGTAATCCATGCCCCACCTGCTCACGGTCACATTCCTCAGTGTGCCGAACCATGAACGTTTCTCAGACGGTGTTTCGGCTGACACCATTTTACCTCTCAGCATCGCCTCTGCCTCTGCTGCCCGGGCAGACCGCTCCTCAGCGGTCAGCAGGTTCCACCATACCGATGAGAACCGGCCGGATAGATAGCTTCGCAGTTGCAGATCGGTAACAACATGCAGGTCCCTCAGTGCCGTTTCACAGAAATCAACCGGACTGACTGTCCCGTTGATCACGTTTTCATACATATTGATCCAAATGATTCCTTTCAGCATCGGATCTCTCATAGCGTGAAGATTAGCCGCAAGGTATGCGGCACTGATGCTGTCAAACAGGAACGTGCCGTAAGCTCTTCCCGAGATATCAGGTATGATGCACACCGGCTTATCAGCGGTGGTGATATAGGAATCCCGTTCTGCCGGTGCCAACTCCGCTGTAACAGTGTCGGTAGCAGTGATCACCATTGTCCTCAGTGTCTGCGGCCAGTGTCTTATTGTCCCTGCCGGGTCATCCTCGCTGAGCGAGATCCTGTATCCGCCCTCTTCTGCAATAACCGGCATTATTACCGGCATGCCTGCCTCCCTGACCCACATCCTGCTCCATTGCCCGAGGGGCTTTTGCGAGGTCTCCTCCAGAATTGCTACCAGGTCGTCCCAGCGTGCATTCCCCCATGAATACTGCTTCAGGTACACCTGCAATCCTCTCTTCAGGTTTTCTTCCCCGGCCAGCTGTTCGAGCTGGCGCATTACTATGGGCGCCTTGTTGTAGATGATGCCCCCGTATAGCGAGCCGGCATTCTTCATGTTGCCCAGCTCCTGGATTATCGGGTTGGTACCGCGCGTGCGGTCAACGCCATAGGCGGCCGGATAGCGCGAGAGCAGAAAGCGCAACTCGTGATTGACATCCGGGAAATCAGGACCCGCAATCTTGTCTGACATGTACCCCGCAAAAACCTCCTTCAGCCATACATCGTCAAACCACTTCATCGTAACCAGGTCGCCGAACCAGATATGTGATGTCTCATGGGCAATCAATGATGCCCTTGAAAGCTTTTCGTTAAGTGTGGGAGAGGCCTCCAGCATCAGTGAGGAGGCCCGGTAAAATATTGACCCGGGATGCTCCATCCCGCTGTACTGGAACGGTGGCAGGAGCACAAAGCCGAACTTGTCAAACGGGTAGGGTATCTGAGTGTACTCCTCAAGCCACTTCAGCGCGCTGTAATGAAGCCTGAAGATCTCTTCCGTATTGTTTTCAACATAATCCGGGCGGGTCTCGCGGTGCAGCATCTCCATCTTCACGCCTTTAATCTCTTTCTCAACCAATTCAAACCTGCCTGCGGCGAAGGCAAACAGGTATGTGCTTATAGGCTTCGTCTCGCTGAAGCGAAGGGTAATCCTGCCGTCTGTGGTGTCAGCTGAGGCGACGGGGTTGTTTGACATGGCATGGTATGATACCGGGATATCGAGTGCCAGCGTGAACCGCCCCTTGATATCAGGCTGATCAAAACAGGGGAATGCGGTTGAGGCCCTGTCCGGAACGAACAGCGTATAGAGATATTCATTGTTTCTGTTCAGTGAGAGGTCCCCGGTGCGGAAGCCAACCTCTACCCGGTTGTATTTTCTTGAAAGAAAGCTGCGGTCAATCACTATATGACCGTTTATCAGTGCGGCATCAGCCTCCCTGCCGTTAACGAAAACCGACCTGAGGTGATCTTCCGGCACCTTGAAATCAAGCACCAGCGGCTCACGGCCTGAAGTACGCTCAAACTCAATCACAGCGGTTCCCTCTACCGGGCTGCTGCTGCCGGTATCAATCCTGAATGCCAGGCTGTACTTCACATCTTTTACGGTCTCATACCTGTAGGTGGCCAGCAGCTTCGTAACGCCCGGGGCAGTGTACTCCGTCGGCTCTGCACGGCTGCAGGAAGAGAGTGCCATGATTACCAGCAACAGGGCCGCTGCAATCAGCACAATCACCCGTAGCAGGGCAGGTGCCTTCAGAATATGCGCACACATTTTGCGAAGGTAAATCGGTCCGGGTTTCATAATATCTGTTTAATGTGATCAAATATAGTCAATCGTCCCGTACAGCCTTTCCCGCGCATGTCATAATCGCCCCTGGAATCTCTTGAACTGTGTTAGAAAACATCAGCTTTGTCAACTTGTTATTCTATATATTTGAAGTAAGACAATAACTAACCGAAATATCATGAAAAAACTTTTCACCTTGCTGATACTGATGGCTATAGCCGTTACAATCTCAGCCCAGGGGCACTCTGCCTTTCTCTCTGATCCGGCTGTCTCTCCTGACGGATCAAAAATTGTCTTCGTGTATGAGAGTGATCTGTGGATGGTTGACCGCACAGGTGGCACGGCACACCGCATAACCGCAATGACAGGTGAGGAATCGGTTCCGAGTTTCTCCCCTGACGGGAAGTGGCTGGCATTTGCATCAACCCAGAACGGCAATGCCGATATATACATCATGCCTGTGGAAGGGGGCAGCCTGCAGCAGCTGACATGGCATGACGCCAATGACTACCCTGACAGCTGGTCGTGGGATTCAAAAACAGTCTATTTCACTTCTGACAGGTTCAATACATTTGGCGCCTACACTGTTTCCGCCACAGGAGGGACCCCGGCTCGTCTATTCTCGGACAACTACTTCGACCAGGCTCATCACGTTGTTGAAATCCCTGGAGGCAAGGGACAGGAGTGGTATTTTACATCTTCGTGGGAGAGTTACATGTTCCCACAGAGAAAGAGATACAGGGGCGAGAATGACTCTGACATCGAGTATTACAATAAGGGGACCAGTGACTACAAACGGCTGACAGAGTGGGAGGGCAAGGACCTCTGGCCTTCTGTTGACCGCAACGGGAAGCTCTGGTTCGCCTCCGACGAGGGCAATGCGGAATACAATCTTTACGCTTTTGACAATGGCGCAAAGCGACAAGTGACATCTTTCCCGACCTCCATACGCCGCCCGCAGGTGAGCGCCGACGGCAGGGTCGTGGTTTTTGCTCGCGATTACCGCATCTGGACCTACGATGTCGCTCGCGGGGAGAGTTCGCTCTGCGACATAAGCGTATGGTCCAATGAGAACCTGTCAACGGAGATAGGATATAACAGCGCCGGAAAAATAACCGACTTTGACGTGTCAGCTGACGGCAAAAAGATTGCCTTCGTCTCACGCGGGAGGCTATTTGTCTCGGATATTGCCGGTAAATTTATTAAGGAGATGCCCACCGACAGGGGTGAGAGGGTACAGGAAGTCAGATGGATGAAGGATAATGAGTCACTGCTCTATACCCGCACCGTTAAAGGCTGGGCTAACCTGTTCACAATTTCAGCCTCGGAGCCTGCAGCGGAGAAACAGCTGACACGGTACGAGCGCACACTGCAGAACCTGCTTGTCAGTCCTGACGGTGAGAAAGCCCTGTTCAGCAGCGGCGACAGCCACATCGACCTCATTGACCTGAAGAATTTCAACGTGACCGGCATCATTAAGGATGAGTTCTGGTTCAGGCCCACGCAGCCGCGATTCTCGCCTGACAGCAGGTACATACTGTATACCGCATACCGGAACTTCGAGCAGGATATTTTTATCTATGACACGAAAGAGGAAGATACTCATACAATCACCAATAACGGTGTGGCTGAGTCTGATCCCTTCTGGTCGCCTGACGGCAGATATATCTATGTGAGCGCTGACAGGTACAATGCAGGCTTCCCGCGTGGGGGAGGTGTCAGCAAGCTCTACCGCATTCCTCTATACCGCTTCAGCGAGTCGCTGCGGACGGAGGAGTATGGCAAGCTTTTCGCGAAAAAGCCGGCAAAGGACAGCCTGAAAGTTGATATTAAAATTGAGACAGACGGAATTACTGACCGATGGGAACAGATCGATGTAAAAGGGAATTCGCAGTCATCACCTCACGTGTTCACTGTCAGGGGCAAGACGATGCTGCTCTTCAATAACTCTCCCAGTCCGCGTGAGAGGGTGCTGACAAAGGTGGAGCTCTCGCCGTTTGACCCTCCCAAAAGCGCTGCCATAGGCGACAAGGGATTCAGCAGGCTGATAATGGCAGGTGATAAGTTCTACGCACTGATCTCCGGCGATGTCTGTGAGGTTAAGCCGGCCGAGGGGAAGGCTGAAAAAATAACACTGTCAACTACCTTCAGCAAAAACCTTCACGATGAGTTCGTACAGATGTTTTATGAGAACTGGGCCACGCTGGCGGAACATTTCTATGACCTGAATTATCATGGAGTCGACTGGAAGGCAATGCTTGCCAGGTATGAGCAGTACCTGCAGCTGGTTCGGAACCGGGACAACCTGAGGACCATCCAGAATGACATGCTTGGTGAGCTGAACTCATCGCATCTCGGATTCAGCAGTTATGGTGAGGAGGCGAAGCCTTTCTACAGGCTTCAGACCAACGCAACAGGAATCATCTTCCGTAATGATGATCCGTATGTTGTGGAGGGATGGCTGAAGCGCTCGCCGGCCGACCTTACCGACACGCCGCTGAAGCCCGGCGACAGGCTGGTGGCTGTCAACGGCACACTGGTGGATCGGTCTGGTGATCGCGACAGATTCTTTACCCTGCCGCAGCTTGAGAAGGAGCTCACTCTTCGTTTTGAGCGGAAGGGGAAGGAGTTTGAGATGACCCTCAAGCCGGTCAGCTCAGGTGCCCTGAAGACACTGCTATATGACAGCTGGGTGGTTGAAAACCGCAGGATTGTCGATAGTCTGTCGGGGGGCAGAGTGGCTTATGTCTATATGAAGGACATGGGCGCACAGAGCCTTGAGAAGTTCCTGATTGACATGACCGGGATTGCTCTTGGGAAGGAGGCGCTGATACTTGACATCCGCAACAACAGAGGAGGTAACGTGCATGATGATGTCATCAGGTTCCTGTCACAGAGACCTTATCTTGAGTGGCAGGCACGCAACGGCAAGCGTTCCCCGCAGCCCAATTTTGCGCCGTCAGGCGGGCCCATTATACTGATGGTGAATGAGCAGTCGCTGAGTGATGCCGAGATGACCGCGGCAGCCTTCAAGCAGCTGAAGCTCGGGACAATTGTCGGCACGGAGACCTACAGGTGGATTATTTTCACTTCGGGGAGGCAGCTGGTTGACGGTTCCTCAACGCGCCTGCCGGCGTGGGGATGTTATGACCTGGAGGGGAACGACCTGGAGGTTACCGGCGTGAAGCCTGACATCTATGTGCGAACAACCTTCGGTGACATGCAGAAGGGCGCTGATCCGCAGCTGTCGCGTGCAGTTGAGGAGGCAGTTCAGGCAATAGGCAATAGGCAATAGGCAGTAGTGGGATCAGGAATGCAGAAATCTGTAATTCATCGGATATTGCCTGTAGGGCAATAGGCAGTATTGGGATCAGGAATGCAGAAATCTGTAATTCATCGGATATTGCCTGTAGGGTAATAAGAATTGTAGATCAGGGCCCCACCCACCTGCCCCGGTTTTTTTTGGTGGCATGGTTATACAATTATTGCACCTCTGCGAGGTGGCAGCTGTCTGCACCAGGCAATATTGAAGTCGGTAGCCGGCAGTCTCCAGTCAGGGCAATGGTTGTAGTGCACGAAGAATTGCAGTCTAGCAAAGCTCCTGGAACCTCTGCCGGAAGACCAGCGGGCGGGCGATGTTGTGGAATGTCTCTGTGGTGCCGCCGGTGCCGATTATTGTGATGGAACCGAAATTGAGAATGCGGCCCAGGACTGTCTGGTCAACGTTCACTGTCTCTATCTTCGAGAGATTCATCTCAAAGGTCCGTCGCGCAATGAAACCCTCCTTGATGACTATACGGCGGTTTGTTATGACGAACTCGGACAGCCACCGCTTCATCCATCCGTAGATTGTCAGGGTAAAAATCGATTTCAGTGAAAAGAAAATCACCCAGTGGTATTTGGTCTCATAGGCTACGGACTCGTCCTTGATAAGATGCCCGTTGACATAGCTTCCCATTATTCGGCTCGTTATTAGTTCCTTTGTAATCAGTCGTTTACCTTCACCGCTTTGTCCTCGCTCTGCCATAGGCCGTGTTTGGTGCAGACGGCCAGTGCGCTGAGGTTCATTGAAACATCGGGGGCTACCAGGTGGAAGTCAACCTCAATATGAGACGGTCTGTGTCCGTTGGCACCCGCCGAGTAACGAGCCTCGGCAAGAAGCGTCTCGCGGTTCCAGAGCTGGATCACGCTGATAAAGTGATCATCCTCATCGGGGTGGGGATACTGGTCTCCCATACGTACCTTAACCTGGAACCTGTCTCCGCGCTTTACGCTGTCGGGACAGATCACATGCGGCATGTGGCGGTCGAGATAATCGCGCATAATCTCCTTCTCTTCCTTCTCTATCTCAAGTGCTTTGAATACTCGTGGCATGACTTTTTGTTTTTAGTGACAAACCGGCCGGCCTGAATGATCATCCGGCATGTGTAAATTTAGAAAGAATTCCGGTTAGTTTTCAAATACTGTATTTTTCATGCGGGATGAAGCTGAGGTCTGAGGCAACAACATTCTCCCTTACCTGTTCGGGAGTCTTGCCTCCCGGGATGACCGTATGACATGCCGGGTGTGCAATACAGAACCTGAGGCTGAGCTGTGCCATGGAATGGTCAGGACATTCATCGAACAGCGGCTGGTACCTCTGCAGGTCACTGAGGTATGATTCCAGCTTCTCCGGTGAGAGATTGAACCTGCGGTGATCATTGTCGCCGAAGCGGGCATCCGTTTTGAACTTTCCTGACAGCAGTCCGAAGAGCAGTGGTATGCGAACGATCACACCCGTGCCATAACGGAGAGCCATCGGGAACAGCACCTTTTCCGCCTCACGCTCAAGCAGGTTATACCTTACCTGGATCACATCAAGCAGCTCATGATGCCTTTCCAGGATATGGGCCTGTTCGGTTTCCTTAAACGACTGTACGCTCCAGCCGGCATGTTTGATCTTGCCGTCCTTCTTAAGCTTTTCCAGTGCAAGCCATGGCTCATCCTGTTCGAGGATCTCCAGATCCGGACTGTGCAACTGAAGAATATCAAGTACCTCGAGGTTGAGCCGTTGAAGGCTTTGCTCTGCGGCGAAGACCAGGTGTTTGACGGAGTAGTCGATGTTTGCCGGTGTTGTTTTATGCTGCTGCCCCCGGAAAGGGTAGAAGTTGTTTCCTGCCTTCGTGGCGATGATTATCCTGTCCCTGTCGCTGCGATGGTCGAGCACTTCGCGGATCAACTCCTCAGAATGGCCGAAGCCGTAGACATCGGCTGTGTCAATGAATGTCACCCCGGCATCGAGGGCGGTCTCTATCGCTTTGCGCGACTTATCATCATCTGTTGTCCCCCAGTCGCGTCCGCTGATGCCCCAGGCGCCGAAGCCTACTGTTGAGACAACGGGTCCCCTGGCTCCTAGTTTTTTATATTCCATATTTGTTTTCTCTGTAATTAATAGACATACAATACGTTACAGTATCTGACCAGCTTGATCAGATCCTCACGGTTTTCCATCTTTATACGGTACGATTTGATGAATGTGCCGATCTCCTTTTTGTGTTCGGGGAAGATCTTCAGGAATTGTTTTCTTCCCAGGAAGCTGCGCATTTCTCCATCGCGACGGATCCGGTATACCGGCATATATTTAATCTCAAAATCCGGTGGTACTTCGAGGCCGTAGATGCCTCCCTGCGTGCTTATATTTGAATAGGTGTCAACCTTTGATGTCCTTGAGGTGCCTCCATAACCCACCGGCTGGCCGGGAGGGATGAGGCGGCTCTCATGCTGTATGAAGAGAGTGATGGGACCGTTTACCACCACTTCCTGGAAAACCTCACCAAAGGGGACGAAGTGTCTGTTGCCAAATGTGATTGTATCTGCCTGGTTGGCGAGGGCCAGACCGTAGAGGGCATTATCCTTCAGGAAGGCCATCTTCCCGGTGATTGTATTGTAGTTGCCGGCCACGGTTGTTTCAGTACCCGTTTTGGATTTGATAATGCACGCCGTGAACTCAGGGAACAGGTATTGGTCCATGTTCATGGCGGATTTCGATTGAGAGCCACTCGGAAGTATTGAAGCCGAATAAAACGCAACAGCAATAAGAAGGTTTTTGAGATGGCATTTCATTGTTGCTGGTCACTTTTGCATATAATCCCGAAAGTTAACATTTTTTATGCCGGACCCGTCCGGATCATTACCTGCAAGGATAGGCATGTTACATTTAAATTTCCAACAAATTAACAGTCAGTTTGTTTGGAAAGGATCGGGCATTTCTTTAACTTGCATCTTCTTTTACTGTTTATGAGGAAGTTTTCCATTTTGGCTGTACTGATCACTTGTTCACTGATCTCATGCAGGAATGAGAGGTTTGACATGGATCTGTTGTATGGCAGCTGGATCAGGTTACCCGATACGGGTCATCCCAGTCCGACGATAGAGTTCAATATCGACGGAACCTATTGGATAGTTGGTTATCAGAGTGTGCCGACGGGTGGGGTTACTGTTTACAGGTTGACTATTACCGGTGAGTTCGAGGTTGGCGGTTACTATGTTACCCTTGTCACAGCGGAGGTTCAGAGTATGGATGAGGAGCCTGATCCGGGAGGTTTTCCTTATGAAGGTATTGATATCACAGAAGGGATATCAATCGGAAGTTTTTATGGCGGCCAGAACAGTCTCCCGTCTCGCACAGGTATTAGCGGTGCAATAACTGACAACACTGAGTATATTCCGGTAACATGGGAGTTACTTGACCTTACAGAAAGTCTGCTTGAGGTAAAGGTAGCCCTGGATACCGTCAGGTATGTAAGGCAATAATACGAGTCAGAGTCTTTAATAGTTAGTCCGGTTTTTGATATTACGCAAATAGTTATTATATTTGCACTCACATTGCGGGGTGGAGCAGTGGCAGCTCGTTGGGCTCATAACCCAAAGGTCGGAGGTTCGAATCCTCCCTCCGCTACAAAGAAAAAGCCCTGATCATACGGAAGGATGATCAGGGCTTAATTATTTTGGGACCGAACGGAAGCTTGCTTCCGGGAGGGCCTGAAATAATTAAGGACTTTATGAGCGGAGCGAATAAAGGGCTTTTTCTTTGTTAAGCCCCCCAAAGTGAGGATCACACGACCGCAGGGAGCGTAATCCTCAAGTTCGAGCTGAGCTTGCTTTCTGCAGGACTGGAGGCAAAAAAAGCCGATGCCACGCGTCAGCATGGCTGGCTTTACTTTGTTAAGCCTATCATTATGAGGATCACGAAGTAATCCTCATAGCCTCTCTGGACAGAGCTTGTGAACATTTAAGCAGCAAAGTCATTCCGGGAGTCTGACTAACCTCCTGATAAGGCAATGCCTACAAATCAATTGGACTTAATAAAGGAATCCAAACAGCCAGACAGGCGCCTTATTCCGGCTTCCTGTTTCGATATTATCAGCAGCAATCAGATAATTATCCAGATGCTTCACCTGATCTTCTGATTTACTTTTACCCCCAACCTCTATTGTCAATCCATCAGCCAGAAAATCACCCTCTGACGGAAAAGAAACACCTACCCCGGCATTAAGCAACTGGTTGAGTATAAAAGTTTCCCTGACATTACCAATATCCGGGTTTTCGACTAATGCAAATGAAAGGTTACTGTTTTCCAGAAATATTTTATCCGGTTTTTGCAGAGTTGAACCTCCTTTCCCTTCAGAACTAAGTGTATTGAGTAACCTTGCATCCCTCAACTGATAAATATACTGGTAGACGCTGTCCCTGCTCAAATCCAGCTTTCGGGCCAATGCAGCAATATTAGGTTTGAATGGAACAGAATCAGCAATGACGGCCAAAAGCTTTTTAACCTTAACGGCTGTTCCTGAATTATAAGAAGCAATGTAAGCCAGATCGACGTCCACTATCGTATTAATCACCTGATTCAATTTCGTCAGATATGTGTCTTCTCCTTCAGCAATAATTGGGAGATTGCCAGTTTGCAGATATGCACGAAATGCCGGAAGAGGATGAAGATTTTCAGTAATCACCCCGCTGATCTTCTGATGGTTATTTCTTAATTCCTCTAAACTGACTGAATCAAAACCAATCCCTTTGGAAAATTTCAGATACTCCCTGAAAGAAAGTCCTGGCAGCAGGTAGACAATAACCCTTCTGCTCAAATCGGCTTCACCACGATATATATCCAGTGCAGAAGAAGCAGAGAAAATAACCTGCATATCAGGTAAACCATCATAAATATTCTTCAGTTCTGTGGACCAGTTTGGGTATTTATGCACTTCATCGATAAACAGTATTTTCCCTCCCTGATTATGCCAGTCGTTAGCTGTGTCCAATAATGTATGATTATAAAACCAATTATGGTCAGCAGTCAAATACAGCGCCTCCGGAGACATTCCAAGATCATACTTCAAATGTTGTAACATCAGTGTTGTTTTTCCTGCTCCCCTGGGCCCCTTTATCCCGATCATACGATGGCCCCAGTTAATCCGGTCATGCAGATACCTTCGGAAATCATTCTTTATCGGACGAACGATATTTTTCTGAAATTCAAATATACTTTCCATAAAAATGTCGAAGTAATACGACAAATATACAACAAATATGTCTAATATATTCGACACAATGCATTATTTTTTAATTTAAGTCAAGGCTAAAGGCTCTGTCTGACAGAATTTTTCGGTGCAACAGTGAACCGAAGCGATTTCTCTCTGTCATTTTTCTTAAATTTGTCTGGAGAAATCCCGCGAAAGGAGCTTATTCCTGATGCAAAAGCCGGTTCCAAAGCCAACCTCACGCCGGTGCAAATAGTAAGCTTTCACTACGGGATAGTTTGATTATCTGTTTAGTACAGGTAAATTTTTCATTGTTCCCGGTGGAATATGATGAAGGCAACCGGTTTATGCACTCAGAATGAACTATAATAATTTTAAAATGCTCTACCTATGAAAACCAGGCAACACAAACTGTCAGTTTTACTCTTGTTATCTATCCTGATCATGGCTTTCATTCCCGTTGGTGATAAAGCTAAAAAGCCAATCTATCTGAATACCGCGTATTCATTCAGGGAAAGGGCTGCCGACCTTGTTTCCAGAATGACGCCCGAGGAGAAACAAAGCCAGCTGGGCAATACAATGCCCCCAATTCCGCGCCTGGGAGTGAATCATTATGACGTCTGGGGCGAGGCGCTGCACGGAATCATGGGCAGAAACAACAACAGCGGCATGACCGCAACCTCCTTCCCAAACAGTGTGGCCGTCGGGGCAACCTGGGACCCGGAGCTGATAAAACGTGAGACCAAAGTGATTTCCGACGAAGCCCGGGGATTTAACCACGATGTAATATTCACACTCACATACTGGTCGCCTGTCATTGAGCCGGCACGTGACCCTCGCTGGGGACGAACTGCCGAGACCTTCGGGGAAGATCCTTTTCTCGTTTCTCAGATCGGGAAGGGATTTATTCAGGGTTTAATGGGCGACGACCCAACCTACCTGAAAGCTGTCCCCTGCGGAAAACACTATTTTGCAAACAACACAGAGTTTAACCGCCACACCGGCAGCGCAGACATGGACGACCGCGATATGCGCGAATTTTATCTTCTGCCTTACAGAACCCTTATAAGAGAATATAAACTTCCGGCTATCATGACAGCCTACAGCGCTGTAAACCGAATACCGGTTTCGGCAAGCAAATACCTTGTTGATACAATCGCCCGGAAAACTTATGGACTGGACGGTTACGTAACCGGCGACTGCGGCGCGATCGATGACATGGTCAGAGGTCATAACTATGCCGAAAACCATACCGTGGCAGCAGCGATGGGAATCAAATCAGGCGTTGATACCGATTGCGGCAGCGTTTACCAGACGAATGCCCTCGAAGCCGTTCGACAGGGAATACTTACCGAAGCTGAGATTGACAGGGCGCTTGTGAACTTCTTCACCATAAGAATGAGGATGGGAGAGTTTGATCCCCGTGAAATTGTTCCTTACGCCGGAATTAAACCAGCCATAATCAACGACCCTTCTCATAATGACCTCGCGCTTGAAGTTGCAACCAAAACCCCCGTTCTTCTGAAAAACAGCACAATCACCGAAACAGGAGACAAAGCTTTGCCGATTGATCTGAATCGCGTTAAGAAGATTGCTGTATTAGGTCCGCAGGCCGACAAGGTTGAGCTGGGCGATTATTCGGGAGAGGTTGAACCTCATCTGAGTATTTCGCCGCTGGAGGGAATTCAAAACTACATTAAGGAGAATAAACTCAATACCGAAATAGTATCTGTGATCAGCGGAAACACCGACAGAAAGACCGACTTTTTAACCGTGAACCGTTTTTCGACAGTCCGGAATGGAGAGGTGTTGGAAGAATACGATGCAACAAAATTTGCCGCTTCAGCTCCCGGCCTTATTGTAGCGTCAAGATATGGCTGGACTGTGATAAGCGGAATTAAGGACGGTGACTGGACTGCCTATGATAATATAGATATCACAAATGTTGATTCAATAAGGTTCAACCTGAGTTCTTCAGCTGATGGTGGCATACTGGAGGTCAGAGTCGGCTCAGCTGCCGGCAATGTACTGGCATCGCAAAAAATCAGCAGCCCTCAGCAAAGCGGAGATTTCCCCGGTTGGCCACGTCCCAGGACGGTACCTGTGAAAATCAACACTTTGGGTATCACCGGCCCGCAAACCCTTGTACTTGTGTATCGCGAGGCGGCAGAAAAGGAGATCGATGCGGCAACACTTAACCTGGCAGCAAGCTGCGATGTCGCTTTGATTTTTGTAGGAACCGACCAGTCCACCGGCAGAGAGGAATCAGACCGTTTTGCGTTGACCCTGCCGGGTAACCAGAATGAACTTATAAGAGCAGTGGCCGCCATAAATCCCAATACAATCGTGGTGATGCAAACAATGGGAATGGTTGAGGTGGAACAGTTTAAAAATCTTGCAGACATTACCGGCATTATCTGGACAGGTTACAACGGCCAGGCACAGGGGACGGCAATGGCGAAGATCTTGTTCGGCGATGTAAATCCGGGCGGAAAGCTGAATGTGACCTGGTATAAATCGCTGAACGACCTGCCTGATTTCAACAACTACAATTTGCGCGGTGACGGTACCAACGGACGCACTTACATGTATTTCAACAAGGATGTTTCTTACGAGTTCGGATACGGTCTGTCATACACCACATTTGCATACA
>CAZVLJ010000075.1:0-12697 GCA_964627825.1 uncultured Rikenella sp.
ACCTTGCCGTCAACATAGAACGTACGCGCCGCATGCTCGCTGACGGCGCCGCCACGCAGAAACAGCTTGATGACCTCACGGGGCAGATGGAGGTCCTCCGCCGGCAGGCAGAGGCCAACGGCACCCAGCGCCGGTCGGTGGCAGCCGAGCAGCAGGGTATAGACGCCAAACGCGCTTTGCTTAATGAGCAGATAGCCCGCAGCACCATACGTGCACCATATGATGCAACCGTGACAGAAAAATATGCATTGGCCCATGAGCTCACTGCCGCCGGCAAGCCTCTGGTCAAACTGGCCGACATGAAGACTATGAAACTGAAGGTGTGGGTCAGCGGGGCACAGCTGGCAGAAGTGAAAACAGGTGCATCATGTACCGTGCGCATAGACCAGGGTGAGAAGGCGTTTAAGAACTATACAGGCACCGTAACCCATATCTCGGAAAAGGCGGAGTTCACTCCCAAGATCATCCAGACAAAAGAGGAGCGCGTGACACTGGTCTATGCTGTGACAATTGATGTACCCAACGACGGTTCAATTAAAGCCGGAATGCCGGGAGAAGCTATCTTCAACTGAAGCCTGGTCCGGCAAGACTGCATGTAAATAAGATACACACCAGCGTAGTAATGTTAAAATGAGATGAAGGCCGTTGAGGCAAACAGCATAACCCACAGGTTCGGAAAGATCACCGCGGTAGACGATGTCTCCTTCAGCGTTGATACAGGTGAGCTCTTCGGCTTCATCGGTCCTGACGGCGCTGGCAAGACCACCCTCTTCCGCATAGCGGCCACGCTGATCATCCCCTCCGGTGGCAGGATGACCCTCTTCGGGCTCAATGTGGTGAGCGACTTCAGGGAGCTGCGCAATCATATAGGCTATATGCCCGGGCGCTTCAGCCTCTACACTGATCTGACCGTGGAGGAGAACCTCCAGTTTTATGCCACCATCTTCGGCACAACCATACGGGAGAACTACCATCTTATAGAACCAATATACAAACAGATAGAGCCCTTCCGCAAGCGTCGCGCCGGCAGACTCTCCGGCGGCATGAAACAAAAACTGGCGCTGTCCTGTGCGTTGATTCACAAGCCGCGCATACTCATCCTCGACGAGCCCACCACAGGAGTGGATGCCGTTTCGCGCACGGAGTTCTGGGAGATGCTTATAAAACTCAAGGAAGAGGGAATAACCATAATCGTTTCCACTCCCTATATGGATGAAGCCCTTCGCTGTGACCGTATTGCGCTTATACAGGAGGGCAGGCTTATGGGCATTGACACCCCGGCAGCCATACGCTCATCGTATGGCAAAAGGCTCTATGCCGTCAGCCATCCAGACAGGTACAGGCTCCTCCTCACCCTGCGCGGCATGCCCCAGGCAACCAGCCCGGAGCCGTTCGGTGAGGCAGTACACATAACACTCCGCGAGGGCACCACCGCGGAGGATATTAAACGGTTGCTGGAACAGGCAGGAATAGAGGGTACGGCAGTGAATGAGATAAAGCCGGGGATTGAGGATGTGTTCCTGGACCTGATGAAAAAGAAATATTAATGGAGAGAGAAAAAGTCATTGAGGTAAAAGATCTGGTGAAGCGCTTTGGCACTTTCACGGCCAATGACCGTCTCACCTTTGACGTCTACCGCGGTGAAATATTCGGCTTTCTGGGTGCCAACGGCGCGGGCAAGACCACTGCCATGAGGATCCTGTGCGGGCTCTCGCGCCCCACCTCCGGAAGGGTGACCGTGGCCGGCATCGACGCCTCGCGCAGGCCGGAGGAGATCAAAAAAAGAATAGGATACATGTCACAGCGTTTCTCCCTCTATGAAGACCTTACTGTCAGGGAGAACATAGAGCTCTACGGCGGCATTTATGGCATGAGCATGAAGGTGATCATTCCCCGCCGCGAGGCGCTCCTTGACAGGCTCAGTTTCACACAGTACGGTGACATGCTGATACATGCACTGCCACTCGGGCTGAGGCAGAAGCTGGCTTTTGCAGTGGCCGTATTCCATGACCCTGAGATAGTCTTTCTTGATGAGCCCACCAGCGGTGTCGATCCCGTCACCCGACGCCAGTTCTGGGAGATGATCTACGAGACCGCCTCACATGGTATCACCGTCTTCGTGACCACCCATTACATGGATGAGGCTGAATACTGTGACCGTATAGCAATCATGAGCGAAGGAAGAATAGCCGCCATCGACTCTCCCTCAGCGCTCAGGGAACAATATGGGACAGCATCTGTTGAAGAGTTATTCGTGAAGATTGCCAGACCTCAAAAGAGCAAAACATGAAAAGGTTCATGGCATTTGTGCGCAAGGAGTTTCTTCACATCTTTCGGGATGTACGTACACTGATCATTTTGTTCGGTATCCCGGCCGCACAGATTCTCATCTTCGGCTATGCCGTCAGAACCGACCTTAAAAATGCTTCCATAGCTGTGCTTGACAATGCCCGCGACAATGTCTCAAAAGAGCTGACCCGCAAGCTGGAAGCCTCTGATTTCTTTGCCGTTACCAGTCTGCTTGAATCATTTGACGAGATTGACGCCACCTTTAAGGAAGGAAAGATAAAGGCAGTGGTGATCTTCCCGGAGGATTTGGGAGCCAGGCTGACCCGTGAAGGCAACGCGGCAGTCAGCATAATTGCCGATGCCACGGAGCCAAATACAGCCAGCCTGGTAACGGGATACACCTCAGGAATACTGAACGACTACTCCGCCACTCTGACAGGACATATCACCTCAGGGCTCCCTGTCATTGCCCCGGAAGTGAGGATGTACTTCAATCCTAACCTCCAGAGCCACTTCATGTTTGTTCCGGGAATCATAACCCTGATACTCATAATGGTATCAGCTCTGATGACCTCCGTGGCCATAGTCCGCGAAAAGGAGTTCGGCACCCTGGAGGTGCTGCTGGTTTCACCTCTGAAACCGTGGCAGATCATCGTCGGCAAGGTGGCACCCTACTTCTTCCTGTCACTCTTTAACGTGATTATTATTCTACTGATGGCATGGTTTGTCTTCAGACTGCCTGTAAGGGGAAGCATCGCGCTGCTCATTGCCGAGTGTATGCTATATATCCTGATGGGATTGTCTTTCGGGATCCTTATTTCCACAATTGTGGACAAGATGGAGAATGCGATAATCATTACGTTCATGGTGCTTCTTCTGCCCGGGCTGCTGCTGTCGGGCTTTATCTTCCCGATAGAGAATATGCCAAAGATCTATGATTACATCAGCATGATCCTTCCACCCCGGTGGTTCATAGAAATCATCCGTCCTATTATGATCAAGGGGGCCGGTTTCGCTTATGTCTGGAAAGAGACGCTGATACTGGCCGGAATGACTCTTTTTCTGATGGTGCTCAGCGCCAAAAAATTCAAGGTAAGGCTGGAGGAGAATGCGGGATGAAAGGATTGTCGTTACACAACAAGGGAGATCTCATGATGAGGATTGCCCCCTCCTGTAAGAGAAGGGAGGCCTCATTATGAAGAGGTTACTCTTTCTGCTGAAGAAGGAGTTCCGGCAGATTATCCGGAATCCGTTCATGCTGCGGGCAATAATCGGCGTTCCCCTTATGCAGATGCTTATCCTGGTGCCGGCTGTCACTTTTGAGATCAAGAGGCTCGACCTTGCCGTGACCGATAATGACCGGAGTTCCGCTTCGCGCGAGCTGATCTCGAAGCTGTCCGGATCCTCCTTCTTCAGGACAACCGCTGCTCCGCTGAATATTGCCACAGCAGAATCACTGCTCCTCTCCGGCGATGCCGATATGGTACTTGTAATTCCCGATGACTTTTCCGAAGGACTGGCAGGATTGACTAAACCCAGGCTTCAGGTGCTGGTTGATGCCGTAAACGCCACACAGGGGATGCTTGCCTGGAGCTACCTGACATCTGTTGTGCGTGATTATAACATGGATCTTGTCATGTCACAGGGAGGAGCGCCTAAGGTAATCCCGGGCATAAGCACCGCACCACGCTACTGGTACAACCCAACACTCAACTACAAGCATTTCATGCTCCCGGGGATACTGGTCATACTGATCATAGCCATCGGCCTGATGCTGGCGGGGCTCAATCTGGTTAAGGAGCTGGAAACGGGGACCCTGGAACAGATTAACGTCACTCCGGTCAGTAAATGGGAGGTTATTGTTTCCAAGGTAATTCCCTTCTTCATCCTGGGATTGTTCGACCTGGCCCTGGGGCTGACAGTCGGGTGGATTGCCTTCAATATTCCATTCGAGGGAAGCATATTGCTCTTCTTTGCCTGCTCGGCAATATTCCTGGTAGCAGTGCTGGGGATGGCACTCTTCTTCTCGACCCTGGTCTCCAACAGGCAGCAGTATCTCTTTGTGGCGTTTTTCTTTACAATGGTATTTATTCTCATGAGCGGCATATTCACCCCTGCTGAGAGCATGCCGCTATGGGCGCAGCAGTTCAACTGGGTTAACCCGGTTGCCTACCTCATGCGTATCAACCGAATGGTGATGCTGAAGGGTGCAGGATTCCACGAGATTGCCCGCGATATTGGAATGCTGTCTCTACTGGCCATGGGTTTCATCATCCTCGCCATCAGGGCATACCGCAAGAGAGCCTGACTATCACGCGGACTCTTTTAGATTTTTGCATCCCTGGAATAACCCTCACTTCTGCTGTGGTATTAAAATAATTTTTGTCCCCGCAGATATATCTGCTTACCTTTACAACTCGTCAGTGGAGTACTTTATTCTTACAATGCCATCCATTTACTGCCACATATTGCCAACCGACAGGACACCGGAGGTTATCTTCGACGCCGAGGGTACGCTCACAATAAAGGGCAGGGCTATGGCCCTGAACAGGACCGCGCCGTCAGAGAAGCTGCTTGATTGCATTGAACGGTACCTGAAGAATCCCGCTAACACAACCACGATAATTATCGAGCTGGAATACCTTAACAGTTTCGGAACCCAGATACTGGTTGCTGTTATCAGAAAGGTTTCACAGGTGCTGAATCAGGGTAAAAGACTGGTAATCAAGTGGTACTATGATGAGGAAGACGATGACATTCTTGAGCGGGGTCATCATATCTCCGAAGCCTTTAAACTCCCGATTGAATTCATCCCCATCACTGATCACTCTTTTTTCAATTGATCCTTGCAGTCACAGGCCAGTGATCAGAAATGAATATTCCCTCCTCTATAACACGGTGCGTCTTATGTGATAGCACCTTCATGCCTTCACGGACGAAGATATAGTCAATCCTTCCCTCACCCGGTTCCTCTTTAAACCCGTTGAATGTATAGCTCTCCCCGGAGGGAGGAGTCTCTGACAACATAAAACTGTCCATGGCATACCCCTCTTCAGTCATCCTCTCAATGGCAAGACTCCCGGGCCGTGCGTTAAAATCGCCTGTAATGATGAAATCATTGTTACCAGCCAGCTCCTTCAGCCTGCCGAGCAACACACCGGAACTCATCACTCTGGCCGAGTCACTTACATGGTCAAAATGAGTATTTATAAACAGCAGCGTATCCTGCCTAACCTTATCATAGAGCCGGACCCAGGTAGCCACGCGTGTCAGAGCCGCTCCCCATCCCACTGATCCCGGCACGTCGGGTGTAGCGGAGAGCCAGAATGAGCCCCTGTCAAGCCTGTCGAACCTGCCGAGCCGGTAGAAGACAGGGCAGGCCTCTCCTTCCCGGAGGCCATCATCACGGCCTGCGGCCACTGATCCATAACCGATCAGCGCTGAATCAAGATACAGGTACTGATGCCACAGAACCTCCTGCATACCAAGCAGATCAGGTATCTGGTCATTGACAAACCCGGCAACCATGACAGCGCGGTGAGGCCAGGCATTCGGCCCGTCGTGCTGGGTGTCAAGCCTGATATTGAAGGACATCACATCAATAGCCGGTTCGTCTGCCGGAACGCATGAAAAGAAAAGAATTGCGGAAATAGCTGCGACAATAAGTGATCTAAGCATATCTTTGAAGTTTGTTTTTGAACAGGCTAAAGTTACTTTAAAATTTATATTATGTCGAGGAAACGCACCATTGAGGAGATCAATGAAAAGATCCGCAAAGGAAAGGCGGTGGTACTTACAGCTGAACAGGTGGCGGCCATAGGCCGCGAAGCTGCGCCCGCCGAGATTGCTGAAAAGGTTGACGTTGTCACCACAGGCACCTTTGGGCCCATGTGCTCGTCAGGCATGTTCATCAACTTCGGTCACACCGATCCTCCCATGCGTATGGAGAGGATCACCCTGAACAATGTGCCTGTCTTTGCCGGCATAGCTGCCGTTGATGCCTATATAGGAGCCACCGAGACAGCCCTGCCTCACGACCAGTACGGAGGGGCCCATGTCATTGAGGAGCTGATAGCAGGAAAAGATATTCTCCTGCAGGCCACAGCCAAGGGAACAGACTGCTACCCGCGCACTGAGGTAAAGACACTCATCAACAGGGCCACAGTCAATGAGATGATAATGTTCAATCCGCGCAATGCTTACCAGAACTACAATGTGGCGGTGAACAGCACATCCAAAATGAAATATACATATATGGGCACCCTGCTGCCATCGTTCGGCAACGCCACCTTCTCCACCTCAGGTGAGCTCAGCCCTCTGCTCAATGATCCCGAAATGCGCACCATAGGAGTCGGCACCCGCATCTTCTTCGGGGGCACTACAGGGTATGTGGCATGGCATGGCACACAGTTCAATACCGGCAAGCCGGTCAATGAAAATGGCATACCTGTTGGCAACGCGGCCACCCTGGCTCTTATAGGCAATGCCAGGGAGATGAATACAAAATTCATCAGGGCAGCATACTTTGAGAAATACGGAGTTACAATCTTTATAGGTGTGGGCATTCCCATCCCGGTGCTTGATGAGGATATGGCCCGCCGCGTGATGATCCGTAACAGCCAGATAGAAACAAATATAATCGACTATGGCTCACCCGGCCATGACGTGCTGGGACGGGCCGACTATAAGTCTCTCTTCTCCGGTGAGATTGCCCTTAACGGTAAGAAGATCCGTACGGCACCTCTCTCAAGCCTCAGGGTAGCTCGCGAGATAGCTGAAACGCTCCGTCTGGAGATAACTGCAGGACGGTTCCTGCTGACAGCCCCGGTGGAAGCCTTTACAAAGACACCGGGACTCAATAACCTTGACATCAGACTTTAACTTTTAATCTTGAATAACCGTATGAAAAGCAGGAGATTTGTGCTGACCTTCCCGCCCGAGGCGACAGGTGAACCGATAACATACAACCTTATCAGGAAATTTGACATCATGGTCAACATTGTCAGGGCAGACGTCTCACCGGGAAAGATAGGGCATCTTGTCATGGAGATGACCGCGCCATCGAAGGTGCTGAAAGAGGGGATGGAATACATGAGGCAGCAGAATGTGGAGTGTGTCCCCATTGACCGCAAGATCACCTACCGGAAAGATCTCTGCGTTCATTGCGGGGCCTGCTCGGCCGTATGTTTTGCCGGAGCGCTGACCATGGACCGCAAGTCGGCCGAGCTGGTATTTGAACCTGAAAAATGCGTGGTCTGTGAGCTCTGCCTTACCGCCTGCCCGCTGAAACTATTTGCCATCGATCTTGGCTAAAAGCACAGCATATCAGCCCCGTCTGTATCGGGAGGCGATGGGCAACAGCCGGTGGACCAGCTTCCGCTGCGTTTTCCGCGAAACCGACCTGTGGGTGGCAGTTGACAGCAGCCACTACAGGAAGGAGGCCGAACGGTTCACCATGGACCGGATGCTCTTTTACCGGAGGGTCCTGGAAGAACACATTGACCTATACCCGGAGTTCAGGGATTCTTTGACTCCCGTTGTGGCGCCTGGCGGCGCTCACCCGCTGATCACACAAATGAGCGATGCGGCCTTTGCGGCAGGCACCGGCCCCATGAGCGCCGTGGCCGGGGCCATGGCAGAATTCATATGCATCGATCTGCTGGAGGAGTCAGGTGCTGACGAGGTGGTGGTGGAAAATGGCGGTGATATCTTCATGAAACTGTCTGAACCTGCAACCGTGTCAGTATATGCAGGCAACTCCCCGCTATCTGAAAAGATAGCACTGCAGCTGAAGCCGGAAGACACGCCTCTTGCCCTCTGCTGTTCGTCAGGCACGGTGGGGCACTCACTCAGCTTCGGGATAGCGGACGCATGTATGATTGCATGCCCCGGCGGGGCGCTGGCCGACGCCTGTGCAACAGCCTTCTGCAACAACGTGAAAAGCTCTGAGCTGGTTCATCAGGTCACTGAAGATGCTCTGAAAAATCCTGAGATACGCTCCGTGATCATAATCGCAGGCAAGAGGCTCGGCCTGGGCGGCTCTATTGAAATAAAGGTAGTCTGAATAATGTAAAAGTACTTACTATTACCCGATAACCTGCAGTTTATTAAGTGAAGCAGGTGCCACAATCAGGGACCCTGCACCTGGAAACCTCAGATCTTCGGCGGGTAACCGGTAATATCCCTTATCTGCTCATAAAGTGGCTGGAGATGCCGGTACATCCTTGAATAAACCTTATCATACAACTCACTGTATATCTCAACATTTTCAGGATCGGGCTCAAACCGGTCACCCCTGCGTGTCATGGCAGCCACCGCTGAGGGAAAATCCCCGTAATAACCCATCCCCACAGCTGCATTGATTGAGGCACCAATAGCCGAGGTCTCATATGTATGCGGCCTGTATGTCTCCATGTTGAAGATATCAGCCGTGATCTGCATCGCCTGCCTGCTCTGCGAACCTCCCCCCGAAACAATCACTGTATTAACCGGAATCTTTGTCCTTTTAACCGTTCGGTTAAGACCTTCTTTTAGTGAATATGTGAGTCCTTCAAGTATGGCGCGGTATACATGTGCGCGGGTATGCACGTCGCCGAAACCGATTATTGCTCCCTTGGCTTCTGTGCCGGGTACTTTTACGCCAGGCGACCAGTATGGTTGTAGTATGAGCCCCATTGAACCTGCCGGCACCTCGTCAACCATGGCATCAAAGAAGGTCTCCGGGTGGCGTCCGGTCTTCTCCGCCATCTGTATCTCCTTCAGTCCGAACTCCTTCTTGAACCAGCTTATCATCCAGTAGCCCCTGTAGATCTGCACCTCGGTGTTGTAGCAGTCAGGGACGGCACTCGGGTATGAAGGAAAGAAGGGGATCACCTCATGGTATCTGCTGTCAGTGGTCTGCACCGTGGCCGTAGTGCCATAGCTGAGACAGGCAACGTCAGGGGTGATGACTCCCGATCCCAGCACCTCGCTGGCCTTGTCGGCTGCGGCCGCTATCAGTGGCAGGCCGGCAGGGATGCCTGACAGCTCCGAAGCCTCTTTGCTTATGTGACCCAGCACCTCAGAAGGTTTAACAAGATCGGGCAGTTTCTCCCGTTCTATGGGAAACATTTTGTAGTTCATGTGCCTGCTGTCAGTCCACTTTTGTGTCTTGTAATCGAAAGGCAGGTAAGCCACCGTACAACCGACTGAATCCCTGTACTCGCCTGTCAGGGTCCAGGTCAGATAACCGGACAGGAGCAGGTACTTGCTGGTCTTCTCCCAAATATCCGGGGTGTTCTGCATCAGCCAGTTGGACTCTCCGTTCTTGACTGCAAAATGGACCGCCTCCCTCATACCTACGAGCCTCAGGGCCAGATCCATCAGCTTCCCGGGATACTTTCCCACCGCACTCAGTCGCTGGTCAAGCCAGGTGATGGCCGGGCGCAGTGAACACCCTTCAGCATCGAGGTTGATGAGAGTTGATCTCTGTGTGGTGAGTGTAACGGCTTTTATCCGTTCCTTATCACAGGTGATCTCGCTGAAGAATCGCCTCAGTCCTTCGAACATTTTGTCCCTGAAGTACTCAGGATATTGTTCAGCCCATCCGGGCGCCACTGAGAAATAGGGTTCTATCTCTGTTTTTGTAAGGTGAAGCACGTTGCCCTGCAGGTCGGCCAGTACGGCGCGGACCGACTGAGTGCCGAAGTCTATGGCCAGGATAAGCTCATCGGATGATTTCATGGTCAGGATATAAAAAGTCCGGTATGCCGCCGGATTTGATTTGTTTCGTTTTTACGTCACGGTAATCCCAGCATACCGCCGGGATTCATTATGTTGTTCGGATCAAGATGTTTCTTCACTGCCCTGAGCAGTTCCATGGAGTTCTTCCCAAGGTGGCCCTCCATCCATGGTGCCAGCACGCGCCCCACTCCATGATGGTGTGATATGGAGCCGCCGTGCTCAAGGATCGTCTCCACCAGCCCCCTGTGGAAAGAGGTAAAATCATTCTTCTCATTGCCCTTCTCCATTGGACTGAGGAAGGTGAAATACAGGTTTGCGCCGTTCTCATAGACATGTGAAATATGTATCATCATGAAAGCTTTCGGCCGCCGGCTGACGTACTCATGAGCGGCTTTCCAGACCCTCAGGAGATTCTCCCATGTCACAGCTGTCTCGAGGGTGTCAGTCATTATGCCCAGATCCATCAGCGGATCACGCATATAAGCGCTTGAATAGCGCTGGTCAAGCCATTTCCTGACAGGGGATGTCCCGATATACATACCTTTTCCTGCCCGGGCTTTTCTCCTAATCTTTTTAAGCACGAACCGTGCATAATCCTTCTCCCCCTCCACGGTAACGAACATCAGGCATCGGCTGCCGGCTTTGAATCCCAACATCTGCAGCGCCCTGTCGGCAAGGGTGCCGTCAAAACCGCTTGTCCGGAATGCGATATCTGTCTCGTCAGGATCTGATATGCGGAAGAGATGGGGCTTGCCGCATTCTGCCTGCATGATCCTGCGCATCGCTTCAACGGCTGTCTCAAAGGATCTGAAGATAAAGGCTGCTGAGGCAGTGTTCCCCGGTGCGTGGTTGAAAATATGCAGGGTTGCTTCAGTGATTACTCCCAGTGTTCCTTCCGCGCCGGCAAAGAGCCTGTACAGATCCCATCCCTGCGCCATGCGGGGAAAGTCTTTTGTCTCAATGACTCCGGCAGGGGTTACCGCCTTTAATGCCACCAGCATATCTTCAATCTTACCGTAACCGGTGGATGCCTGGCCCGCTCCTCTTGCAGAGATCCATCCGCCCACTGTTGAATACTCAAACGACTGCGGGAAGTGGCCGCAGCTGTATCCCTGCCTGTTGAGCTCCTCCTCCAGCGCGGGCCCGTACATGCCCGCCTGAACGGTGACTGTCTTGTTACGGGTGTTGACCGAGATGATCCTGTTAAGGTGCCTTGTCAGGTCAAGAGCTATGCCACCCTGTGGTGCCCTTACTGCTCCCGTAACCGATGAGAGCCCTCCTGCGGGCACCACGGCAATACCCTGCTCATTGCAGTACTCAACTATCCTGACAACCTCCTCATGTGTGCGGGGGGCCACCACCGCATCAGGCGGATCTGGCACCACGCCGCACCTCAGCTCAAGCAGCTCTCCGTAAAACTTGCCGCATGAGAAGCGGGCGCGCGAGAGATCATCAGTGTGTACGTTCTCATTGCCGCAGACGCTCCTTAAATAATCAGGATGGGGAGGCTTGAGCAGTGAGGGTTTATCAAGCTTTACAGAATCAGTGCCGGGAAGATGTTTCCTGTTGAAGTCCTCATCCGTCAACCCGAACTTCTCCCTGATAACCTCAGCCATATGATGGCTTATGCCTTCCTCATGCTTGTCTCCCCATTTGAGGATATGGCGGTAGCTGTTCTCGTTGTTCATGCTGTCAGAATAAATCATATACCTTCATCAGCGAGGCTGTCTCCTCCTCCTTCCTCCTCTCATCCCATCCCAGCATCTCTGCGGCCAGGGAGGCAACCTTCTCCGTTACAGCACGACCGGGATTTCCCAGGGTGCCCGTGCCTGTCCTCCGGAGCATAATGTCACATAGCGTCATGGCACTCTCATACTGAATGGCATAGACAACCTCTGCAAGCAGTTCGCCGTCATGGCTGATCACCCCGGCATACCGGCTGTCACCACGTGCAATACGAAAGACAATCTGGCTCTCGGTCCCGTAATTCCTGCTTATATATTCTACTGTCTCGCGACTGAAATCCTTGTAGTTAAGGTGCTGGCGGATCATGAACTGCTTCATGTCACGGATCTCGCAACCAGAGAGATAGAGGTTGTCCGACACTGCATCAGAAAGAACCCGGTTGAGCTTTGCCGAGATCACCCTCAGTACCTCGCGGGCAAGGCTCCGGCTGGTGGTGTACTTGCCTCCTTCAACTGTGATCATTCCCTGTATGCCGTCAACGGCATTGTCATAAACCTCATATTTTCTCGAGGTCTCATATGATCCCTTTGTCTGATCATCCACCAGTGGCCGCAGACCGCCGTAAGCGTGCACTATATCTTCACGCGAGATCTTCCTGCCAAAATTGGTGTTCACATTTTCAATGATCTCGTCTATACTCTCCATCGAGACCCTGTAGTCGTCCGGGTCACCCAGAAACTCCTTATCCGTTGTACCTATGAGGGAGTGTTCGCGCCATGGCATAATCATCATATGGCCCCCGTCAGCCTTCTGTAGTGAGACAACATGATGGCCCGCTATCTTTTTGGTGATGATGTGAATGCCTTCCGAACGTTTGACACGATGGGAGACATTATCATCTCCGGCTGCCATACTCAGTATCTTGTCTGCCCATGTGCCGCCGCAGTTGATCACCAGGCTGGAGTGAACCTCCCTGGTTATGCCGGTGAAGTGATCCCTC
>CAZVLJ010000075.1:12707-13346 GCA_964627825.1 uncultured Rikenella sp.
TCACCCTAACCCCCGTGATCCTCTTCCCCTCATCAAAAATAAACCCGTCAACAGGTGTGTAGTTTGAAACGCAGGCGCCATACTCGGCGGCAGACTTGATAAAAGCCAGCGTCAGGCGTTCAGGGAATATACTCTGGTAATCAAAGAAATAAAAGGCATTCCTGAGATCTTCCTTCTTAAGGTTGGGTTCAACCCTGATGGTTTTCCTGTGATTTATCAGCCGGTGATTCTCCAGTTTCTTGCTTTTGTCCCACGTGTCTTTCTTGTCATAGGAGAGTAGGTCATAGAGGTACATCCCAATCAGCATCTTCCATATATTGCCTCTCCACCTCCTGTACATCGGCAGGAGGAAAGGGAGCGGGTAGACGAAGTTTGGGGCAATATTGCCAAGGATGCGGCGCTCACGGAGCGATTCGCGTACGAGCTTCAGTTCGCCGTTGGCGAGATAACGCAAGCCACCGTGGATCAGTTTCGAGGTTGCCGCCGAGGTGGCGCCACCATAGTCTTTTTTCTCGAAGAGAGCTACCGAGAGGCCACGGGCAGCAGCGATATATGCAACGGCGGCACCGGTGATGCCACCGCCCACAATAACCAGGTCAAACTTATCAGGCCCCCCTTCTTCAATATACCTTTTAAGCA
>CAZVLJ010000076.1:0-12692 GCA_964627825.1 uncultured Rikenella sp.
CTTCAGCAATTTCAGGGAACTTTCTCTCCTTTATTTATGAATAATTCAGGCTAGGCTTATTGTTGCCATCGGGTTCCTTTGTGCCAGGGAATGCGAGCCTGTCATCCGGGCCTTCTTCCTGGGGAGGTTGTTACAAAAATCGGGTGGTGTTCACTTCCGGAGATTTCTGCAACTCAACGGGAACCTTCTCTTCAGGTAGCTGTTGCAACTCAACGGGAACCTTCTCTTCAGGTAGCTGTTGCAACTCAACGGGAACCTTCTCTTCAGGTAGCTGCTGCAACTCAACGGGAACCTTCTCTTCAGGTAGCTGCTGCAACTCAACGGGAACATCCCCTTCGGGTAGGTTCGGTAGCTCATCCGCTGATGCCTCCGGGAGACCGGGGAATAACTCCGGAATGCCCATACTGATCCGGTCAGGCCGCAGATCCGGATGCCACCTGAACCCATCCAGCCTCATGTCAGTATCAGGTAGCTGTAACGGCGGATTGAGGGTTCCGTCAGGACTCTGATTCTGGTATATCTCCACTATCTTGCTGTCCTCAAAAAAGATTTCAATAGTGGCGCTGCGGGCACGATTGACTCCCACCAGCTCGTTACCGTCAACAACATAATAAATGGCTTCTCCATTTCCCGTAACCTTGATCCTGTAAAGCTTATTGTCAATAAAAAAGCCGGACAGATTCTTCCCGCTGATCTGGTCATAACGGGCTGTATCAACCGAGCTGACAACAAAAGCACTGCTAAACATCTCCATGTGGTCAGCCTTGCTGTCTACTGTAAAAAGGGCAATGGAGTCAGCTGTCATCTGGTTCTCCCTCGTCCAGACAATGGGATCATCATAAAGCCTTATCACCGAATCCTGAAACGAGTAAGCCAGGGAGTCACACTTACCCTGCATCTCCCGGCTGAAGATGGTGCAGTTGTAGTATGCCTTCAGCAGCCTGTGACTGACACCGACTGTGTCCTCCACCGGTATTGCCCTGAGAGTGTCTGCCCTGAGAGTCAGCGTGTCATCATCAGCAAACAATGAGAACCATGGCGTACCGGTAAAGAGCAGCCGTTCGGGACGCTTTTCATACCAGGCATAGTTGCCACCGCCCGTAATATTGTCAGTTGTGTCTGTAACAGTCACATGCCCGAACGCTTCGCCCTGACCTTTCCTTTCATCATACCAGAGAGTGTCACCTGTGATACGCTGTTCACGGTTGTCAAGCACGGCATTCTTCATTAGCTGTGAGACATCATTTCGTGTATCACTCCATCCGTTTTCGCAGTACAGATAGATGCTGTCACCCACAACCTCTGAAGGTCCTGCAAACCAGGCGATTTCCCTGCTGGTGTCATACCTCATGGTGTCAGCCGTCATAACATAATCCGGATTGACAATACGGACACTGTCGCGGAAATGCAGCATCTTCTGGTCAGAGTAGTATATCCCGACAATGCTTGTGAGGGTGTTGTCTCCGCTCAGAATTCGCCCGTGGTTGTTATAGATGGCTACCTGGGTGTTAACATCGTAGTCAATCTCATCGGTAAAGAGCCGCATCTCCTTGTCAGACAGCTCCACACTGTCAGTGAGCACTGCTTTCCTGGTATCTCCGTTATAGGTAAGGAACTGCCCACGGATGTGTATTGTATCTCCCTGCCAGATGTGAATGTTGTTGTAAGCCAGCACCTGGTTGGTGTCATCATAGTACCAGGCACTGTCACAGTTCATGTACAGGTCATTGTGCATCAGCCTTACATTACCGTTAAGCCTGTTCCGCGTGCGGCCGTCAAGACGCTCATACTTCATTGAGTCAGAATGCAGTATCTCAACCCTCCTGCGTCCCTGCGTCTCCTGTGCCTGCAGATTGCCGGGCAGTAGCATAATGGAAAGAGACAGTAACAGGAAGGCGGCAGCCCGCATAAAAACAGGGGCAAGCGCTATCTTGACTATTCGAACCATCCGGAATAGTGGAACTTACATCCCCTGAAGTCGTCACTGATGCGGATGTAGGTTCTTTTGATCTTGTCAATGATCCACTCCTCATACTTCCGGGCCTGCTTGTCTCTCAGGGCCAGCTCAGCAAGATAATTATAATCATCCTTCAGGTTGGCCCGGTGAGCAGGTATCTCATCATCAAGCCTGATGATGCAGTATACACTGTTGCCCTTGGAATCGGTGGTGCGGAAGGGCTCGGAGATCTCTCCAAGCTTCATGTCACGTACAACAAGGTTGATTTCCCTTGACAGTTCATCAAGAGTGAGCCAGTTGACCCTTTCAGACGGATTCTCGCTGACCATCTTGCCGCCATTGGCAATGGTGTTCCTGTCAGCTGAATATTTCATTGCAGCCTGTGAGAAAGTGAGGCTGTCAGAACGCACCAGGTAGGCAATACTGTCAAGCTTGAGAATGGCCCACTCAGTCTGCTCGGAGGTCAGCTTGGGCTTCATGAGTATATGGCGTGAGTTGACCATGTCACCCTTTCTGTCAATGAGCTGAATGATATGGAACCCGAATTCTGTCTCCACAATCTTGGAGACCACACCCTGCTTCAGACTCCAGGCTGCTTCAGCATATGGTTTGGCAAGCTCGCCCCTCATGTTGTACCCCAGTTCACCTCCCCTTGGCGCTGAACCCGGGTCTTCGGAATAGAGTATGGCCAGAGTACTGAAACTCTCACCGTTAATGATCCGGCTGCGCAGATCGAGAAGCCTCTGGCGCACTTCGGCCTTGCTGGCTTCCATGTCAGGAGGCTCAACCGTAATAATACTCAGCTGCACCTTTCTGGGCATTAGCGGCAACGAATCAACAGGCATGGAGTTGTGAAACTTCTTTACCTCCTCCGGAGTGACTGTGATGCCCTGGGCAATCGTTCCCTGCGTCTCCTGGACGATATACTGGTTGGTCAGCATCTCCCTCAGGTCCTTCCTTATCTCAGTCATGCTCTTGTTGAAGTATGACTCCAGCGCCTGCTCTGAACCGGCACGCCTGATATAGTCTGAAAGCCTGCTGTTGAGATCTGATTCCACATTCTCCGGAGAGACCTCTATGGAGTCAATCCTGGCCTGGTCAAGAAAGAGCTTCTGTATAAGCTGATCCTCAAAAATACGACAACGGAGCTGCTCCACCGGAGTGGGGTCACGCTCAGCCTTCAACTGCACTACCTGTCCCTCTATCTCTGAAAGATAGATGACTTCATTGCCCACAACGGCAACAACAGACTCAACCACCTGCTGGCCTGCCGCTTCATAAACGGCGAATATGGCCATCAGGCATCCAATTATGATATTTCTTTTCATCCTTTTCATTCTCTTCTAAAAAAGCTTCAGTGTGTTGTTGCTGACAGCCTCATTGAATATTCCGTCTTCAAGCTTTTGCAGAAAATCCTTCCTGCGGTTATTTATAATGATCGTCCTGATCTGTCCCTGTATATAGTCGAACGGCGCAACGCTGTTTCTCAGTCTGTACTCCCTGATCGCAATGAAATATGAGAATCTGTCATCCCTCAGCTCAACTTGCCTGTTCCTTGCAAGCCACTGCTCCTGGTTGTCTGAATCAAGAGGCACCTCCAGGAGGAGATGGTTAAAAGGAATCCAATCATCATTGTAATCATCATACCGCAGATTGTACTGCAGGCATAGCTCCTCCAGCTCGCTCATGTCTGCTGATTCCTGTGATCTGTACAGTTTTCTTATCCTGTCAATCTCAGCCATGTCTGCAGGCACTTTGATGTACAGCGCCTTTATGAGATTGGTTGTCAGGGTGAAGGTGCTCAGGTTGCTGACGTAATAATCCTGCAGCTCATTGTCAGATACTACAGTATCCATCTTCTGAATGATCATCTGCTGCTGATACTGGTAGATGAGGAGGTTATTTCGCATTTCATTGAGTTGCCTGTTCACCTCTGCCTTGTATTCCGGAGTCAGGTTCTCTTCGGCCCGCAGGGCCAGGAGCTCCTTTCGTGCCCACTGCCTGATGAAGCTCTGCACGGCTGAGGTGCTGTCAGCTTTGCTCATGCCGTCAGAAACCAGCCCTGAGGGTATCTGGTCAAGGTAGAGTACCCTGTCACCGGCACGGGCCACCATCTGCCTGTCAGGATCCGTGGCTGAGTTGCGGCAGGTTGCGGCAATGATTATTATTGTTATGAGGACAAGTGCTCTTGTCATGATCAGTATTCATTCACCTTTCTGCTGTAGTTGGGCGCTTCCCGAGTGATGGTCACGTCATGCGGGTGACTCTCGGTCACGCCGGCGCTGGTGACCCTGACAAACCTGCCTTCTCTCTTGAGAGTGGGTATGTCACGGGCACCACAGTAACCCATGCCTGAGCGCAGTCCGCCCAGGAACTGGTAAACCACCTCACCGAGGGTGCCTTTATATGGCACACGGGCTGTTATCCCCTCCGGAACGAGCTTGTGAATATCATCTTCCATATCCTGGAAGTACCTGTCCTTTGATCCGAGCTGCATGGCCTCCACAGAACCCATCCCGCGGTATGTCTTGAATTTTCTTCCGTTATAGATGATCGTTTCTCCCGGCGATTCCTCCACTCCGGCGAACAGTGAACCGGCCATGATACAGTCAGCGCCGGCAGCAATGGCTTTGACAATGTCTCCTGAATAGCGGATGCCCCCGTCAGCTATTACAGGCACCCCACTGCCTTCGATGGCACGCGCTACATTGTAAATGGCCGAGAGTTGAGGCACACCTACACCCGCAACCACCCTCGTTGTACAGATAGAGCCGGGCCCTATACCCACCTTGACGGCGTCAGCACCCTCCTCAACCAGCTTGGCGGCAGCCTCCGCAGTGCCGATATTGCCAACCACTACCTCAGTGCCGGGGAAGATCTTTTTTACCTCCCTGAGGATCTCAATGACACTCTTTGTGTGGCCGTGAGCAGTATCAATGGCTATGGCATCAACACCGGCACCAACCAGGGCCTCCACCCTTGAGAGAGTGTTTGGCGCAATGCCTACTGCTGCGGCAACCCTCAGCCGGCCCTTGTCATCCTTGCAGGCATTGGGCCTGTCCTTGGCCTTGGTGATGTCCTTGTAGGTGACCAGTCCTTTCAACCTTCCCTTGTCATCAATTATCGGCAGCTTCTCAATCTTGTGCTTCTGCAGTATCTCCGCAGCGGCTGCCAGGTCAGTCTGGTGACTGAGAGTGACAAGGCGCTCCAGGGGAGTCATGATCTCACTTATGCGGCGCGAAAAGTCAGTCTCAAAACGCAGGTCACGGTTAGTGACAATACCTGCCAGGGCCCCGTCGTCATGGATCACGGGTATGCCTCCTATCCTGAACTCCTTCATCAGAGCCATGGCATCTGCCACAGTGGCATTATCAGCAATGGTTACAGGATCAAAGATCATTACACTCTCCGCCCTCTTGACTTTTCTTACCTGGGCCGCCTGCTGGCCAACAGACATATTCTTGTGTATCACACCAATGCCCCCTTCACGGGCAATGGCAATGGCCAGCTCGGCATCAGTGACGGTGTCCATGGCAGCAGACACTATGGGGGTGTTGATGATGATGTTCCTGGTGAACTTGGTCCTCAGGTCAACATCACGGGGCATTATCTCCGAATAGGCCGGCAGAAGCAGCACATCATCGAAGGTCAGTCCTTCAAATAGCAGTTTATCTTCAGAGAATGACATCGGGCAAGGTTTCTTAACTGGGGCGAAAATTACAAAAAAATGATACGCACCGGCATATCTTAAATGTCAATAAAAGGTTAAATGTTGGAATGAGTTATTAAATTTGTATTAAACAGCCTGCTAAATCATGCTGCCGGACATCTACAGGGAAACTCTTGCTCGCTACTGGGGATTCACCTCCTACAGACCATTACAGGAGGAGATCATTGAGTCTGTGATCTCCGGAAAGGATGTGGTGGGCCTTCTTCCTACCGGGGGAGGAAAGTCGGTGACATATCAGGTGCCTCCCCTGGCTACCGACGGCCTGTGCCTTGTCATAACCCCCCTGATTGCCCTGATGAAAGACCAGGTGTCAAAACTTAAGAAGATGAATATCAGGGCTATGGCTGTTCATAGCGGCATGGCCAGGGAAGAGGTAGAGATAGCGCTCGACAATGTTTTGTATGGCGACTACCGGCTGCTATACGTGAGCCCGGAACGGCTGGGCACACCTCTCTTCAGGGCACGGCTGCCACGGTTTAACTTTACCCTCGTGGCGGTAGATGAGGCACACTGTATCTCACAGTGGGGATATGATTTCAGACCATCATATCTCCGTATTGCTGAGATAAGGGAAATGATCAGTGAGGAGGTGCCATTCCTGGCACTGACGGCTACAGCCACCCCGCGCGTAGTTGAGGATATCATCTCCAGGCTCAGGATGAAGAATCCGAACGTACTGAAAACCAGCTTCAGGAGACCAAATATAACGTACTTCGTAAGAGAAGTAGAGGACAAGAGTGCCTATGTGCTGCGCAGCCTGAAAATGGAAAAAGGTTGTGGCATCATCTATGTCAACAGCAGGAAAAGATCAAAGGAGGTAGCTGAGCTGCTGGTGGCAAACGGCATCAGGGCTGACTTCTATCATGCCGGCCTGCCACAGGAAATGCGTGACCGGAAACAGACTTCATGGAGCACCGGTGAAACACGCATTATCGTGGCTACCAACGCCTTCGGGATGGGGATAGACAAACCAGACGTAAGATTTGTCATTCACTGGGACTGCCCCGACTCAATAGAGGCATACTACCAGGAATCCGGCCGCGCCGGCCGCGACGGTAAACCCTCGTTCTCGGTCCTGCTCTGGTCACAGGATGAAAAACGAAAGCTGGCTGACTCGGTCCGTATAAAATTTCCTCCGGTAGAGAAGATAAAAGATGTCTATGAAGCTATCGGTAACTTCTACCAGTTGCCTGTGGGTGCAGGAAGAAACAGCGTCCATGACTTTGACCTCTGGAAGTTTGTCACCGCATTCCGCTTCTCGGTTACGGAAACATATAACAGCCTCAACTTCCTGCAGAAGGAGGGTTACCTGGAATTTACCGATGAGATCAACAACCCTTCAAGGGTGCACTTCTTAGTCAGCCGCGACGACCTGTACAAATTCCAGGTTGCCAATGAGGAGTATGACAGATTCATCAAGCTCCTCCTGCGTACATATAGCGGCATGTTTTCTGAGTTTACCCCAATCAATGAGGAAGCCCTTTCTGCAAGGTCCGGACTCCCCCGTGAGGCAATATACCAATACCTCCTCCGACTCTCGTCACAGGGAATAATTCACTTTATCCCCGGCAAGAAAAGCCCCATGGTAATCTTTACGGAGGAGAGACTTGACCGCAGCCACCTCCATATATCCCCCGAACTCTACCTGAAGGTCAAGGAGAACTATATTGAAAGAGTAGACAGGATCACTGAATATGCCGACAATAAGACCAGGTGCCGGCCGGCCTTCCTGACCGCCTACTTCGGAGAGGAGACAGGCAGATGCGGACTCTGTGACACCTGCCAGGAGAGGAACGAGCTGGAACTGAGCAAGTATGAGTTTGATATTATCATTGATAAAATCAAAGAGCTCGTGGCCGAAAATCCCATGAGACCCGAAGAGCTGGAATCACAGATGGACCTTCCGGGCGAAAAGAGCGTGAAGGTGATCCGCTGGCTCCTTGACCATGAGAAACTGGTCTATGATAACCAACACAGACTCACCTGGAAACGGTGACACTCCTCCTTTTATCAACATTTCCCCGGTTTTCAGACTGAAATGAATATTTTTGTCGGGTAATTTTGTGATGATGGAACAAGAGGAAAAGGTGATCTACTCACGTCAGGTGGTTGAATTTGCTGCCTCTGCCAATGAGTATTGCAAGTACCTGGAGGGTACGAAGGAAATAAATGGCATCGAGATACTTAAAGTCATGCAGCGACTGCTCCCTTTCATCTACCTCAGGGCCTCACTGCTGCCACTGCTCGATCCGATACTGGAAGAGCCCAATGAGAAGACCGTGACTGAATTTGACTGGACAAGAATGCATGACAACCTCCTGTCAAAGATGGGTAACAATGATCCTTTCCCGGTGATAGTCTCCAAGGGTGACCCGGCTGACGGACTGTATACCGGCAGCATCTCAGAGAACCTTACTGACATATACCAGGATCTCAAGGACTTTATTATAAGCTATAAGAGCGGTAAAGAGGAGGTGATGAATGATGCAGTATGGGAGGTACTGATGAACTTCGAGGAATTCTGGGGAAAGAAACTGTTGAATGTGCTAACGGCATTACATGATGTCCTCTACTCCGAGGCTGACAGTAATGCTGATAATGAATTGAAAGACAATGACGAAACAATATAATGAGACAATATCGGATGAGGAACTGAGAAAACTGCCGGTCCTGAAATTTGATGGCAGGGTGACCCTGGTGGATACAATTGACAAATTCTACAGGGTGATAAATGAGGTTGGCCGTTCCGGGATACTGGGCTTTGATACGGAAACAAGACCTTCATTCAGGAAGGGTAGAAGATACAACGTTTCCCTCCTCCAATTGGCCGACGCTGACCATGCATGGCTCTTCAGACTGAACATGACAGGACTGCCGCCGGAACTTACATGCCTGCTGGCCGACAAAAACATAATCAAAGCCGGAGTGGCTATACGCGATGATATTAAGGCACTTAAATCACTTACCCATTTCGAACCGCACGGCTTCATTGACCTGCAGAACATGGTGGCTGACCACGGGATAAAGGAACTGGGACTGAAGAAACTGTCTGCCATTGTCCTGGGATACTCAATCTCGAAATCACAGCAGGTGTCAAACTGGGAGGCACCCGCGCTGACCGAACACCAGCAGTTATATGCCGCTACCGATGCATGGGTGTGCCGGCGGATTTACCTGGCACTGAATGGCAGGGAGGGATATCATAACCATCATGTGTGAACCTTGCCCCAACAATCACATATGACGAAAAAGCCGGCTTCCATGACCAGTGACACCAGAACCATCCGAATCACCCTCAGGAAAGGCAAGGAACAGTCGGTGAGACGATTCCATCCCTGGATCTTCTCCGGCGCTGTGGCTTCTGTCTCAGGAAAACCGGTGGAAGGCGATGTGGTGGAGGTATTTGCTTCAGACAATACATACCTTGCTACAGGCCACTGGGCCCCGGGATCAATAGCCGTACGCATATTCTCTTTTTCCAGATACACCCCTGACCGGGAGTTCTTCAGGAAGAAACTGGAAGATGCAATGAAATACCGTATCAGTGCGGGCATAGCGGGAAAGAGCGACACGGATGCCTGGAGACTGGTGCATGGGGAGGGAGACGGACTGCCCGGACTGGTGGTTGATCTCTATGGAAACGTTGCTGTCTTGCAGGCGCACACTGCCGGCTTCTGGCATATTCGTGAAATGATTGCAGGCCTTCTACCGGAGGTGACCGGCGGCCTGGTACACTCAGTATATGACAAAAGTGAAGGAACCCTTCCGTTCATGGCAAAACTAAATCCTTCAAACGGCTATATCATGGGCGGTAACGGTAAGACTGGAACCGTGGTGACAGAGAACGGATTCCGTTTCAGGGTCGACTGGGAAAAAGGCCAGAAAACAGGATTCTTTATCGACCAGCGTGACAGCCGGAGCCTGCTGCGGCAATACAGCAACGACAGGAGTGTTCTGAACATGTTCGGATATACAGGCGGATTCTCAGTCTATGCCATGAGCAACGCGGCCCTGGTTCATACAGTTGACAGCTCCTCCACGGCCACCGCTATGGCAGATGAGAATGTAAGCCTCAATTTCGGCAAGGACCCACGCCATCGATCGTTCGCTACAGATGCCTTTAACTTCCTTACCTCCATGCAGAGCGAATATGACCTGATTGTACTTGATCCACCCGCCTTCGCAAAACACCAGAACGCCCTGAACCAGGCACTGCAGGGCTACAGGAGGCTGAATGCCCTGGCCCTGAAAAAAATAAAACCCGGAGGACTGCTCTTTACCTTCTCCTGCTCACAGGTGGTGAGTCGCGACGATTTCCGCCGATCGGTATTCGTGGCGGCCGCCAACACGGGCCGTAATGTGCGGATACTGCACCAGACCGGCCAGCCGCCTGATCACCCCGTCAGTATCTATCACCCGGAAAGTGAATACCTGAAAGGACTCTTACTATATGTTGAATAGAAACCATGGATCCTTCATTACACATAAAAGCAATTGCGCGTAAGCTTCAACTGCATGACTGGCAGGTTGAGAACACACTCAGGCTACTTGATGACGGAGCCACCATCCCCTTCATCAGCCGTTACCGTAAGGAGGTGACCGGCAGTCTTAACGAAGTGCAGCTGGCAGAGATACGTGACGAGTATGAGAGACTGAAAGAGCTCGATAAACGACGAGAAGCCATCATCAGGTCTGTGGAAGAGCAGGAAAAGATGACACCTGAACTGCTGGCAAAGATCAATGCAGCCCTGACTATGTCTCAGCTGGAGGACCTGTACCTGCCCTACAGACCCAAACGCAAGACACGCGCTTCAGTGGCCAGGGAGAAAGGACTGGAACCGCTTGCCCTGTGGCTGCTTGCCCATAAACCCGGTAACCCGGTGACAGAGGCTGAGAAGTACATCACTGACGAGGTGGAGAACGTTGACACGGCACTGGCCGGCGCACGTGATATAATTGCTGAGATGGTCAGTGAGAACGAACAGGTGCGCGGAGCACTAAGATGCCTCTATGAACGTGATGCGGTGATCACCTCACGCGGAGTGAAAGGAAAGGAACAGGAGGGAGCCAAGTTCAGCGACTATTTTGACTGGTCCGAACCGCTGCGGCGCTGTCCCTCGCACAGGCTGCTGGCTATGCGCAGGGGAGAGGATGAGGGATTCCTCAGACTGACAATAATGCCACCTGAGGATCAGGCTGTTGAATTAATTGAAAAACAATTTATTAAAGCTGATAACGAAGCTGCCGGAGAAGTACGCGAAGCTGTGGCTGATTGCTGGAACAGGCTGCTGGCACCATCAATGGAGACGGAGTTCCGGAAGTCGTCAAAGGAAAAAGCAGATGAGGAGGCCATACGCGTTTTTGCTGAAAACCTCAGGCAACTGCTCCTTGCCCCGCCTCTCGGCGAAAAGAACGTTATGGGTATCGACCCCGGCTTCAGGACCGGCTGCAAGGTGGTCTGCCTCGACAGACAGGGGGCCTTGCTGCATAATGATGTGATCTACCCCCATCCGCCTCAGAATGAGACTGCACGCAGCGTGAGCAAGCTGCTGTCACTGATGGAAAAATATGAAACAGAGGCTATAGCCATCGGTAATGGTACCGCCAGCCGTGAGACCGAACAGTTCGTACGTGCATATCTTACCCCTGATTCCGAAGTGAAAGTGTACGTGGTGAGCGAGGCTGGCGCCTCCGTCTATTCTGCTTCTAAAACGGCACGCGATGAATTTCCTGATCATGACGTGACGGTGCGCGGTGCTGTATCAATAGGACGGCGTCTCATGGACCCGCTGGCTGAACTGGTGAAAATTGACCCCAAATCTATCGGGGTGGGACAGTACCAGCACGACGTTGACCAGGCCCGGCTGCAGGCCAGCCTTGACGAGGTGGTGATGTCATGCGTTAACGCCGTGGGCGTGGAGGTGAACACGGCCAGTCCTCACCTGCTCACTTATGTCTCCGGCATAGGCCCCAAAATGGCACAGAATATCGTTGACCACCGGACAGAGAACGGACCATTCCACTCACGCGCTGAACTGATGAAGGTTAAACGTATGGGGGAGAAAGCCTATGAACAGGCCGCCGGCTTCCTAAGGATACGCGGCGCCGCCAACCCGCTCGATGCTTCGGCAGTACACCCCGAGAGCTATCATATAGTGGAGAGGATGGCCAGGGATACCGGCTGCACCGTTGTTGACCTGATCAGCGACGAGACAAAAAGAAAAGCGATAAGTATTGAAAAATATGTCACCCCTGAGGCGGGTTTGCCAACCCTGAAGGATATCATGCAGGAACTGGCCAGGCCGGGACGTGACCCCAGGTCGGCATTAAAGGAGTTTTGCTTCGCCGATATCCACTCTATTGAAGATGTGAAGGAGGGAATGGTGGTGCCTGGAATTGTAACTAACATTACAAAGTTCGGGGCTTTTGTAGATATAGGGGTCAAGCAGGACGGACTGGTGCATGTGTCGCAGATGGCTGACCGATATGTTGATGACCCGGCAAAAGTTGTTAAACTGCACCAGCACGTCACCGTCCGCGTCCTGAACGTTGACCTGGCAAGAAAGAGAATACAGCTCTCCATGAAAGGAGTCAGCAGTCAGCAGTCGGCAGCCGGCAGTCAGGACAGAAAATTGGATACCTTGAAAAATCCCCGTAGGGGATAAAGATGTAGCAGATCCCCGTAGGGGATAAAGAATTGTAGCAGAGGCAATAGGCAATAGGCAGTAGGCAGTAGTGGAGTATTCAGTCGGCAGTAGGCAGTAGGCAGTAGGCAGTCAGGACAGAAAATTGGATACCTTGAGAAATCCCCGTAGGGGATAAAGAATTGTAGCAGAGGCAATAGGCAATAGGCAGTAGGCAGTAGTGGAGTATTCAGTCGGCAGTAGGCAGTAGGCAGTAGGCAGTCAGGACAGAAAATTGGATACCTTGAGAAATCCCCGTAGGGGATTAAGAATTGGTGTGCCGGGCATGTAATAGACCCAAAGGGTGAGGTTGAGGTAAGAC
>CAZVLJ010000077.1:0-11592 GCA_964627825.1 uncultured Rikenella sp.
CAACTGAGCTAATCGCCCGAAAAGAGAGTGCAAATATAATCCCTATTTTTAATTCCACAATAGCGCTTTGGAAAATTGCTAACACCAATCCGGAACAAAAAAATCTGCCTTCGCACATACATCCATCCACATTGTGAATCATTTTATTAACGTTGTTAATTATACGCAATACAGTGATGATTACGTTTAATAGGAATATATTTATATTAGCTTTCGGTACTTTTTGACCTTAATTGAGCTGCAATCCGGGGGTAATTATTGAAGGCTGCAGACTCAACTGTTTGATAAATAGTGTGATATGTTTCCCGAACACTGAACCTGATCATCATGAAACAAATACGACTTCTGACGTTTGCTTTCACACTGCTTCTGGTGCTGCCGCCACCTTCTGCCCGTGCGCAGGTTGGTCCCGGAGGTGTTGGGAGCCTTACGAACACACAACTATGGCTAAGATCAGACAGTCTGATAGCTATCCAGCCGCTCTATTTTGTCACCAGCTGGTATGACCTTTCGGGTCACATGCGCGATTTCGGGGCGGTGATGATGGGTCAGACTGTCCCTTCACTGACACTTAACGCAATAAACGGCTATCCGGCAGTGTCATTTACGGACCAGGGAGGTGTCGGAGGTGACTTCCTCGGATATAACGGATCACTTGGCATCATTGGTTCTGATGGGGCAACGGTAGTAATCGTTGCCCGCAACACAACTGCAACTGATGAGCAGAACGGAGGCCTTTACATGGGTCAGAAGAATGCCGGTGGCGCCAATGCCGTCAGAAGCTACGGGCTGGAATATGCCGATGCCGTCAGGTTCAACGGACAGAACCAGGTCTTCAATGACGGGCATACGGCAGGCGAATGGAAGATAATTTATTATACAAACGCTTCAGGAGCAGCAGTCTCTGGTTATGGTGCGTTTCTCAACGGTACTGCCCTCACAGGCAGCTCCTCTTCCTCACTGGTGCCCTCACTGGTATCCAACTTCGCATTGGTGGGAGCCACGCAGATGAACGGTACCTTTAATCCTGCCGGTTTCTTTAACGGTGACATGACCGAGATAGCGGTGTTCTCCGGCCAGCTCAATGATGCTGAGCGGGTTGTGCTGCACAATAACCTGGGGGCAAAGTATCTCATTCCGATAGCTGATGACCACTATGACTGGGAGGTTACTCATTCACATGATGTGTCAGGTATAGCAGCCTGTAACGGGACCACCTTCACCAATGCATGGTCAACGGGCATGCTGGCAGTTACTTCTCCGTCAGATCTGACAGAGGGTGAATACCTTTTCTTTGGTCATAACAGAGAGACAGCCAAATCATGGACCACCGACGAGGTGTCTGCCCCGGGTACATTTCGCCTGCCAAGGGAATGGAGGTTTGATGAAACCTCCGATGTTGGCACTGTTACCATCAGCATTCCGGCATCCTCATTGCCGGCTCTGCCTACAGGTTATCCCACGGTAGGTATCTTGATGGATGATGACGGCGACTTCACCGAGGGTGCCACCCTGTACAGGCCCACTCTGTCGGGCGGCAACTACACAATTGACCTGAATATTACTGATGGTCAGTGCCTGACCATAATAGCCTTTCGTCCTGAGGTGAACTTCACCCTGCCCTCGGGTTCCGGTCAGGAGAGTGTAACGAGCGTACCCGTGCAGGTATCACTCAATTATCCGCATACATCAGATATCTCCTTCAGCTATGCTGCAACAGGAGGAACAGCCACTGCCGGATCAGACTATACTCTTATGCCGGGCACAGTAACCATTCCTTCGGGATCAGTGACAGGATCATTTAGCATAAATATTATCAACGATGACCTGGTGGAGCCGTCTGAAACCATCATCATAACTCTTTCATCTCCTTCGCCCGGATTGTCAATAGGCAGTCAGGGCAGCTATACGTACACCATACTCAATGATGATAATGTATATACCTCATTCTCCACTACCGCTGCCTCCGGACCGGAAGGCAATGCCTCCGCTCCTGTCACCTCCCTCCAGGTTGTCGTCAGCGGAGGGATCATCAGTCAGCCGGGCAGCCTTATCCTGATTGTTACCAACGGCACAGCCTCATCGGCCGACTGGTCGCAGACAGGCAACTTGATCACCATCCCGGCAGGGGACTACACCGTGCCGGTATCGATCCCCATTCCTGCCTCCATCCTTTCCATCCTAGGCGATCTTACCGTAGAGCCGGATGAAACCATTAACCTGACCATGAACTCCTTTGTTACAGTGACGGCAGGGCCGATCCTCAATTCGGTATATACCATTCTCAATGATGACAATTCAACGGTAAGCGTAGCAGCTGCCTCCGCAACGATAGAGGAAGGTGGGCCCGGAGCAGCCGGATCAGGCACCTTCGTCTTTTCATTCAGCAATCCGGTCTCTACAGCCAGAACAGTCTCCTATTCATTAAGCGGCACGGCCACAGCGGGTAGTGACTATGTTGCCCTTTCAGGATCTTTCATAATGCCTGCCGGGGTGCAGACTTATAACCTGACTCTTAATGCCATAGCTGATCTCATGGTGGAAGGCGACGAGACAGTCAGCCTGACCATTACCGGTGTCACAGGAGTACCGGCTGTGACGATCAATTCCACGCCTGCAGTAATAACCATCGCTGACGATGATCTGCCATCTATACTCTGGTCCCCGGCTTCGGTGAATATGGCCGAGGGGTCGACCGCTGCCATAGAGGTCTGGTTGTCCAACGCGCCTGCCGGACCGGTGACAATCAACGTCACAACCTCCATGTCGGGATTGCTTAACATCACTCCGGTTGTGCTTACGTTTGATGCATCAAACTATTCGACTCACCAGGTTATCACGCTGCAGTCCGTTGAGAATAATCTTCTCGGTGATCAATCGGATAATGTGATACTCTCAGTGGATGATGATCTCTCGTTTGATCCTTTTGATCCCCTGCCTGACATAATTATTCCTGTCACCATCATGAATAATGATATTGCTTCGATAGTAGTTGATCCATCAAGTGTAACGGTTGCAGAGAACGGCACTGCTACGTTTGCTGTCTCACTCTCTGCTGCACCTCCCTCAGGGAATGTTGTTGTGGAGCTGGTGAGCAACAATACGGAGATAGTCACCATTGATATCACACTGCTTACCTTCACCGCTGGCAACTACAATATTCCCCAGATTATAACGGTTACCGGAGTCAACAACAACACGGTGCCGGATGTCTCAACCACCATCTCACTCGCTGTCAATGATGCGCTGTCATATGATGGTTATGATGGTGTTACTGCCATAGTCAATGTCAATGTCACAAATGATGACCTGGCAGGTTTTGTAGTAACTCCGTTAACACTTACAATCAGTGAGGGTGGTCCTGCCGCTGAGTTTACAATTGTTCTGACCGCGCAGCCGATTGGTGAAGTGGTTTTTGATCTTGTCAATGTTTCTCCTGTGCATGTCAGTCATGTGGCACAGGTAACCTTCACGCCAGATAACTGGAATGTGCCGGTGGCAGTGACTGTCACTGCCATTGAGGATGAGCTTGATGAAGATCGCACTGACCAAATTGAGGTGACAGTGAACCAGGCTCTCACTGACAATAGTTTTGATGCCCTGGCATCTCAGAGTGTGACAATAAATATTGAGGACAATGATCCTCCTGTAATAACTGGTTGCCCCTCAGATATAAGTGCAAATACTGCTCCCGGCTCCTGTTCGGCCGTGGTGAGCTGGACACCTCCGGTCTCCACTGCACCCATGGTGTCAACCCATCTCCCCGGGGCAACCTTCAACACGGGCATCACCACCGTAACATACACCTCCACTGACGATGACGGGATGGTCTCCACCTGCATCTTCACCGTTACGGTGAATGACACGGAGCTTCCTGTCATCAGCTGTATGGATATCACACTTGAGCTTGACGCATCAGGAAATGCAACAATTGATCCCTCAGAGCTGCTGGCCAGTGCCCCTGTTGACAATTGCGCAATAGCTTCCGTCACACTGAGCAGGAGCGATTTCACCTGTGCAGACCTCGGGGTTGTAACTGTCACCGTTACTGCCACAGATGAGAGTGGTAACAGTGCCACCTGTTCATCGGACGTTACGGTTACCGATCCCTTCACCTCATCGCTCAGCGCAGGTCCTGATGCCGAGATATGCACTACCGTACCAACATATACCATCACAGGATCATCTGTGTCAAATATGTCAGTACTATGGACCACCTCCGGCAGTGGCACCTTCGATGATCCGGCTCTGTTACACCCGGTTTATACCCGTGGCGCCACTGATCTTACGGAGGTAATCCTGACTGTTACCGGCACAAAGACAGACGGTTGCCCGGAGACCATCACGGATGACATGACTCTCTCGTTTGCCGGTGAGCCGTCAGCCAATGCCGGGGCTGATCAGGATCTCTGTTCGGGCACTGCTGACGCGGCTCTTTCTGATGCCTCGGCAGCCAATGGAACGGTGATGTGGACAACATCGGGCAGTGGTTCCTTCAGTGATCCGTCAGCAGTCAATCCGGTCTATACTTTTGGCGGTACAGATACAGGGCCCGTAACGCTGACGCTCACTGTTACAAGCGATGCCTGTGGTTCCGTAGCCGATGATATAGTCATTACCTTCACAACAGCTCCTGTTGCTGATGCCGGCCCGGGCGGTGCAGTCTGCCGGACGGCTGGCGGGTTCCAGGTCACAGGTGCATCCCATGCCGGGGGTACTGTGTCATGGAGCAGCAGCGGCGACGGCAGCTTTGATGACAACACTATTGACAATCCCTGGTATAATTTAGGCGATGCCGATTATGGAGCAGAGTCAGTGATACTGACAATGACAGTTGCCGGTGGAGGGACATGTGGCTCCGTAACCTCAACGACTGAAGTAATAATTAATCCGTTGCCTGGGATTGAAGTTACTGAGCATCGCCACATATCATGCACCGGACTGACTGATGGTGTGATACGTCTGGATGGCGCCGGAGGCCTCGCTCCATATATGTTCAGCATTGATGGCGGCACCTCCCAGCCCACGGGAGATTTCACCGGGTTGGCAGCAGGGTCATACCTGTTTGAAGTGATGGATGACAACGGCTGCATCTCTGACACAACCATCGGGATAACCGAACCCTTGCCCTTCACTGCTGTGATCGACAGTACTGATGATGTAATCTGCAACGGTGGTTTGGATGGTGCCATCTATGCCACCCTGGAAGGCGGGACACAGCCCTGGCTCATCACCTGGTCCGGTCCTGACGGGTATAGCGCATCAACGGCAACAATCACAGACCTTGCGGCAGGAACCTACACGCTGACAGTCAATGATCTCAATGGCTGCGCAGAGTACAGTTTCATTGAGGTAGTCACCCAGCCTGATGCAATAGAGATAACCGGTGAGACTCTTTCCGACTATGGAGGATTTGGGGTTAACTGTTCAGAGTCAGCTGACGGATCAATAACTGTAACCTTTCAGGGAGGCACTCCGCCACTAACCATCGCATGGACGGGACCTGACGGATTCACTTCAGATCAGCTCTCGCTCACCGCCCTGAGGGCAGGAGTCTATACTCTTGTCATCACTGATGCGAACGGGTGCACTCTGGCTACCGAGTATACTCTTACAGCCCCTGAGCCCATGCTTATCACAGCCAACACCTCAGATGCCTCCTGTCCGGATACGCCTGACGGAAACATTGACCTGACGGTGGCGGGAGGCTCCGGTACCCTTGCTTACCTGTGGAATGACGGTGTTACAACGGCTGACCGCACCAATATTCCCCCGGGAGACTACACCGTGATCATTACTGATGAAAACGGGTGTGTCCAGAGCCAGAAGGTGACCGTGGGAGTAAGAGGCTATGACTGTCTCAGGATCTATGAGATCATCACCCCGAACGGAGATGGCAGGAATGACACATGGCAGCTTCGCAATGCCTGGCTCTATCCTGATGCCGAAGTCTTCGTCTACACACGCTGGGGCAAGCTGGTATATCACTCCAGGAATGCCACAGATGAGTGGGACGGCACCTTCAACGGCCAGCTGCTTCCCAATGACTCATATCATTATGTGATTCACCTTAACGATGGCAGTGAACCGCGAACGGGAATAATTTCAATTATCAGCAAATAACCAGAAAACCGGAAGGAGATATGAAACCTTTGAAAATAATAGCAGTGATTGGCCTTCTGGCGGTTATGCCTGTCATTTCAGCGCAGCAGTTCCCCCTCTACAGCCAGTACATGATGAACGGTTTTCTGCTGAATCCGTCATATGCTGGCAGCGACTACTACACTACTTTTGGCCTGACGGTCCGCGAGCAGTGGCTCAGTCTTCCTGATGCGCCAAGTACTTACGCTGCAGCGTTCCAGACCAGGATACTGAATGACAGCTATATCACCAAGTCGACAGCTGTAAGGAAGAAGATTGACAGGCCCACCAGGGGGGGCAGGGTAGGAGTGGGAGGGTACCTCTTCTCCGATCACAATGGTATCATGCACAGGACCGGATTGCAGCTGGCCTATGCATATCACCTCTCCCTCGGCATTGAGCAACAGCTCTCCTTCGGCCTGTCGCTCAGCGCTTATCAGTACTTCGTGGACATAAACGGAGCACTGATGCCTCATGACGTGCAGGATGAACTGCTCAACAGTTATGACCAGGTGGTCTATATTCCAGATGCGAATTTCGGTGTGAGTTATCAGACAAGGCGGTATTATGCCGGTTTTGCCATGACGAACCTCTTCAGGGGAGCTCTGATGATCGGCAACGGGGGCGAGAACGGACGGTCAGAACTGGGCCACTATTTCCTGACGGGAGGAATAAGATTCTACCCCGGCGTTGACTGGATAATTGAGCCATCGGTAATGCTTAAGTCGTCTGACATGGTCTTTAAGTCGTTTCAGGTTGACCTGACCGGAAGGGTGTATTACAAGGATGATTACTGGCTGGGGCTCTCATACCGTACAGGAGATGCGGTTATACTGCTTGCCGGGCTCAAGGTGGACAGGTTTTACCTGGGATATGCCTTCGACTTTACCCTGTCAGAGATCCGCAGTTACACTTACGGGACACATGAGCTGACCTTCCTGGCCCGCTTCGGTGACAACCCGAGGCGTTACAGGTGGATCAACAAATACTGATGAGAAACTTTTTATTGTTTTTAATGATTGCTGCAGCCTGCCTGGGGTGTGACCCGCTTGCCGGTCCGGTCAACGGCCGTGTAGGCTTTTCTGCGGATACCATTTCATTTGACACGGTTTTTTCGGGTTTGGGGTCAGCTACTCTTGAGCTCAGGGTGAGGAACCTTGAGAACGACCCCCTGCTGATTGAACGTATCTGGCTGGGAGGAGGGACAACATCCCCCTTCAGGCTGAGCATTGACGGGAAGGCTGTGGCGGAAACCAGTGATGTTGTAATAGCCAGGGATGACAGCATTTTTATTTTTATCGAGGTGACTGTTGATCCCACCGGCGGTGATCTGCCTGTTGCTGTCACTGATTCGGTGAATTTCCTTTCAGGGAATAATGGAGGAAGGGTTATCCTGGAGGCCTGGGGTCAGGACATAAGAATAGTGGATGAAGATATCCTCTCGGATGCCACCTGGACTGAAGGCAGGCCTTATCTGATAAACGGCTCACTTTTCATCGACACGGCTGCCACGCTTACACTTGACCCGGGCACAAGAGTTTATATGCATTACGGGTCCTCCCTTACGTTGGCGGGTTCATTGCGTGCCAACGGTACGCCGGATAAACAGATCATCTTTGCCACTGACAGGCTCGAAGAGGAGTATCTGGATATCCCGGGACGGTGGAGGGGACTGAAGATTCTTGGCTGCAGCAGAGGAAATATGCTGAACTATACCGAGATAAGAAATGCGGAGATTGCCGTTGAAGTTGATGGCAGAGCCGGGTCCGTTCCGGACATCACCATGAACAGCGCTATCCTGATGCATAACTCCGTGGCGTCGCTGGCAGCCCGTTATGCGGATATTTTTGCTGTGAACTCCCTCTTTGCACATTCAGGGTTCAGTACGGTCTCGCTGACTGAAGGAGGTATCTATGAGTTTGTTTATTGCACCATGAACAACCGGTGGGAGTACAGTCACAGGTCGGAGCCTGTCCTGTTCATTTCTCCCGGCAACGGTGTCATGCCGGCTGTTTCAGTTTTCAACTCCGTGATCAGCGGCAATCTGACCAACGAGTTACGGATAGATGCGTCAGCAGCAACGGCGGCACAATGGTTTCGTGCAGACAGCTCGCTGATAAAGGTTGATACAATGGCGGCTTCCTGGTTCTCCTCTGTATTGTTCCGTGATGTCTTAACCACACCTGATCCCCGCTTCATAGATGAATCTGCATGGGATTTCAGGCCTGACACCCTGTCACCTCTGCTTGACTGCGCGGGGATCAGCGAGGCATCCCTGTATCCGTATGATATACGGAACAAGCCCAGACCATCTTATGCCGGTACGGATATGGGCGCATATGAGAGGCAGGCCGGAGAGAAACGAAAGGAGAAGGGAGAGTGACAGAATAATCCGGTCATGAAAACCGCCATCACCATAATCCTGATAATCCTGGTGCGCATTAATCACATATCCGGCCAGGAGCTCAGTGTGATGTTCTACAACGTTGAGAATCTGTTTGACACCTCAGATGACACCACGAAAAACGATGAGGAGTTCCTGCCCGGCGGTGAGAGGCGGTGGACAGCATCAAGGTATCACAGGAAGCTCAATGCCATCGCCAGGGCTGTTACTGCCGCGGGTGAGTGGGATCTTCCTTCACTGATAGGTCTTTGCGAGGTGGAAAACGAAGATGTGCTGAAGGATCTGGTTTACGGCACCGTTCTCTCTGCCGGGAACTACGGTATAGTACACCGCGATTCCCCGGACCCGAGGGGTATTGACGTGGCTCTGCTGTACAGGCGTGATCATTTCTCCGTTGCAGGGGTGGAGTCATGGCTCCCGGAAAGCCGCGACGGCGCCACGGTTCTGACACGGAATATATTGTATGTCAAACTGACCCGTCATCAGGATACCCTGCATCTCATTCTGTGCCATCTGCCCTCAAGAAGGGGTGGGGTGCTTGCTGCGGGCGAGCTGCGTGAAAGGATGGTCGGTCTTGCAGCGGAGAAGGTTGACTCTGTAATGACTGCCTCAGACGGAAGAGCTGCCCTCATTGTCATGGGCGATTTCAATGCACCGCCTGATGAGCCCCTCATGTCAGAGTTTGCCGGAAAAACCGGCCTGATCAATCTGTCGGCTGATAGTGCGAGAAGGGGGAAGGGGTCTTATAAATACCACGGCACCTGGGAGATGATAGACCAGATACTTGTCTCGTCTTCAATGGTTGATGCAGCTTCAGTCTTCAGTGTTGTGCCAGGCAGCTTTGGGGTTGTGGATGCTCCCTTTCTCCTTGCTGAGGATGTCACCTATCCCGGGCATAAGCCCTTTCCGACATATGGCGGTTACCGTTACTCAGGAGGTTATTCCGATCACCTTCCAGTGGTAATAAAAATGACATATAGGTAGTTGTCAGGCAGGGTTCAACCCCAATTCCCTTCCTTTGCGGATCATAAACTCACGGGCTGCCTCATATTCATTTGGAATAATACCGTCAAGAATAGCCTCCTTGATAGCAGACTTGATGACACCAACCATTGGTCCGGGAGGGATATTGAATGTAGAAATTATCTCTTCGCCGTGCACCGGTGGCTGGAATGTCCTGACAGCGTCCTTTTCTTCAATCTCTCTCAGTTTACGGCGCACCAGCGCGAAGTTTTCACGATGCTTCTTAACCTTCATCCGGTTGCCTGATGTGATATCAGCTTCGCAGAGCAGCATCAGGTCGTCAATATCATCACCTGCCTCAAACAGGAGCCTTCTCACAGCAGAGTCAGTCACCTCATCCTGCACCAGTGAAATGGGCCGAAGATGAAGGCCGACGAGCTTGCGCACATATTTCATCCTGTCATTGAGAGGGAGTTTGAGGCGCTTGAATATCTCGGAGACCATCTTTGCGCCCAGGTATTCATGGCCGTGGAATGTCCATCCGGTGCCTGGCACGAACTTTTTGGTGGCAGGTTTGGCCACATCATGAAGGAGGGCTGCCCACCGCAGCCAGAGGTCGTTGCTCTTTTCAGCCAGATTATCAAGTACTTTTACAGTATGGTGGAAGTTGTCCTTGTGCCCTTTCCCCTCCTTGTCTTCAACTCCTTTGAGCCCGGCTATCTCAGGCAGAATAAGGTTGAGCAGTCCTGACTGCTCAAGCAGAAGGAATCCCACAGAAGGCCTGTCCGTAGCCATGATCTTGTTCAGTTCTGTTGTTATCCTTTCCGCCGAGACAATCTTTATCCTGTCTGCATTGCGGGCTATGGAATCCATTGTAATGTCAGCAATCCTGAACTTCAGTTGGGATGCAAAACGGATGGCTCTCATCATACGCAGCGGGTCATCGCTGAAGGTAGTGTCGGGTTCAAGGGGTGTACGTATGATGCCGTTACGGATGTCATCAATTCCTCCGAAGGGATCAAGCACCTCCCCGGGATTATCGAGGTTAAGGCTGATAGCCAGGGCGTTGATGGTAAAATCGCGCCTTTTCTGGTCGTCCTCAAGGGTCCCTGGACTGACTGAAGGCTTGCGGGAATCTTCCGAGTAAGACTCTTTTCGTGCCCCCACGAACTCGATGTCATGGTTCTGGTACCTGAACATGGCAGTGCCGAAGGTCTTGAAGACGGTGACCTTAATATCATGGCTTATCTCACGGGCAACTGCACGTGCCATTGCCGGTCCATCGCCAATCACCACAATGTCAATATCCATGTAGGGATGTACCCTTCCCATGATGTAGTCACGGACATACCCGCCGATGACATACGCCTCGGTCTTATCTCTGTCGGCCACCCGGGCCACTATCTCAAAAATCCTGTCATCAGGAAAAATCTTCATTATCAGTATGACATTTTAGCCGAAACCGGTGACAAAATTACAATTTATAGCCTAAATTGAAGAAAATTTGATCATTCTGACCACCCGGCACGTCTGTTGATATAGCTGAACAATACCTCTAATAATCTGTTAAACAATTAAAACAATAAATATGGCAGAACATTTGACAAAAGAGACTTTCCTGGAAAAAGTATTCGACTATGAGAACAATAAGGAGTGGAAGTACAGCGGTGACAAGCCGTGCATAATTGACTTTTATGCTGACTGGTGCGGACCCTGCAAAATGGTTGCGCCAGTGCTTGAGGAACTATCACAGGAGTACGACGGGAAGCTCTATGTCTATAAAATTGATACTGAGGCAGAACAAGAACTGGCTTCGGTATTCGGAATAAGAAGTATCCCTTCACTTCTGTTTGTTCCCATGGAGGGTCAGCCACAGATGGCAATGGGAGCTTTGCCTAAGGACGTCTTCGAAAAAGCCTTCAAGGATATATTTGGAATAGAAAAAAACTGAATTGTTGATAATTTTTAAGCGATTTTTATGGTTTCGCAAAACAATTTCGTAACTTGAGCGTTATAATATCGAAGGTAGTTTTCTAACAGAAGAGTTAGTTTTCTGGAATTTAGGTTAGGGTTTCGAGTTGAAG
>CAZVLJ010000078.1:0-11155 GCA_964627825.1 uncultured Rikenella sp.
AGACGCCGGTCTCGGTATCCACAATCTCCTGCCCCTCAATTATCAGAGGCACCTGCGAAAACAAAGTGACCGTCGAACAAGATAACAAAATCAATATCAGTGCATTCTTCATATACTGTTCAGAATAGGATTTAAAAATTACAACGCAGCAGAGCCGCAACAGTGATAACAGGCATCTCAGCCCTTGTGTTCATTAATAGGCTAATAGATAAACCGGGGTGATAACTTATATGACGCTACCAACCTGACCTCCCCTGTTCAACTGGCAACAGCCCCGCAGGCCACCATCTGGAAAACTATTTAATTATTGTGAACTCCACCCTCCTGTTATACCTCCGGTCTAGCCAGGTGGCGTTGGAGGCAACGGGACGGGCGCTGCCGTAACCGCGCGGAGTGAGCCGGCTCGAGGCAACACCCCTGTTGATCAGATAATTGACAATGACCTGCGCGCGGGTCTGTGAGAGCCGCTCCAGAGTGCTGGCCGCACCCTGATTATCAGTGTGAACACCTATCTCCAGCTTCAAACCGGGATACTTGTTCATTAACATCACTACCTGGTCGAGCATCAGATAAGCATTAGTAACCAGCCTGTTGCGGGTATCAAAGTAGGTGTCAGTCATAACACCGTAATTGCGTTTCAAGACATTCAGCTCGCGCTCAGCCGGATCAGTCAGCACATGCAGCCTGACAGTAGCGCCAAGGAATCCCACAGAGACCATCTCACGGTAAGCAGGATATGCAGCCATCAGACTCATCTGCTGATCAATGACATAACTGTAATTGCCCGTGACAGGATCATGAACCTCCTTCACATTGTACTTCACCGGCACACCCCTGAATATGGGATTGCTGAGCTCCATCTTCGTCTTTGACGAGAGGATCTCCACCTGGAAAACAGCCTCCTTCATGAACTCATCCTCGGCAGAATACTGCCCGCGTACAAGCACATTCTCAAACTGCCTCAGATCAATCTGATCCGCAGCAGGGGCAGGACGATTCGCCAGCCATGATTCCATCTGCGGGCGACTCTCAAACACCCTTATCTTCTTCGTCACGGCCCGCTTGAGCACATCACCCGTAGCCTGTGAGCTCAACGTCAAGCCCAGCCTGACATCATACTCGCCGCTCCTGGCATAGGTGTGCGATGGACCCGCCCCGGTCTTCTGCGTTCCGTCGCCAAAATCCCAGAAAAATCCTGTCACAGTGTACCCTGGTGTGTACGATTTCATCGCGTCAAACTGGATAGCATCACCGGCCACTGCATAGGCAGGGGCGGTAATATATGGCTGATCATAGTCAACTATCTCTATATCATACGTCTGCTTGCGGAAGTAGGGTTTGCCGGTAGCACGGTCAATAATATCCAGTACGATGCTGTACCTGCCCGGCCCCGGGAAGCAGTGCCGCACATGAGTGCCGGTCATCTTCGTGTTGTCACCAAAATCCCACACATACTGCATGCTGAGAGTGTCAACCTCGATCTTCCCGGTATCGGACACCGTAAAGCAGTAGAGGTTTTCCTTCTGCGCCTGCGCGAACCAGACCTGCGGCATCTCCGAGGTGAAGTGATAAATATCAACTGTCTTCCCTCTGGCGGAGGAAAAATATCCCTCATTCACCTCTGCGGTGGTCACTATCCCGAAGTCGTCATACTCCGAGTTCATCGGTGTAGCCAGCCACACGGGCGTGTGCCAGCCATCAGCCTTCTCCTGGGTGACATATATATCCTTGCCTCCCAGACCGCCGCGTCCCTCCGAGGAGAAGAAAAGCTCCCCGGTCTCGGCAATAAACGGGTAGGTCTCGTTGAATTCGGTATTAACCTCGGGACCTAGATTCACCGGATCTTCCCAGTAACCGTTATTCCAGTTACTGTAATAGATATCCAGCCCCCCGAAACCATCGGGCTTGTCCGACGCAAAATAGAGCCTCTTCCCATCGTGCGAGAGGCTTGGCATTGTAATATTGAACCATTCGGTATTGAACCTAATCTCGCGGATCCTTCCCCATCCCTTTTCCTCGGCCACTGCATAGAAGAGCCCGAGCTTATTCCGGTAAGTTGAGAGCAGCTTGAAGTTGCCCTCCACAACCAGGTTGCGGGAATAATAGATTGTATCACCTGCGCGGTTGAACGTGGCAGGGCCGTCATTCAGCTTGCTCTTCAGCGATTTGGAGAGCAGCCTGGCTTTCATCTTGGCAGCCGTTGTGTCAACATGAAACATCTTCACCACAGCCTGACCCTCGCTGTTGACCGCCTGGCCCCTGTCTGAACAGAATACCAGCCCGTTCCTGTAGAACACCGGGGCAAACTCATTATAATTATCTGTACTGAACGAGGTTTTCGTTACGTTGTAAGGCGACTGCTGGGCCACAGCTACGCCCTGCATCAATAATAAAACCAATACTGAAACCGGGATCCGTAGATTCATATCGCTTATGTTCTGAGTGTCTAAGTTACGTTAAAGTTTGATAATCATGCAATCATTTTTTCCTGAGAGGCTTCCCCGGTTCCCTGCCAGGAATTTAGAATATCAGCGGGTTTATAACATCAACCTTGTACCTGAACTCGTACCTGAGCATCACCTCGTGCGAGCCGTTATTGTAGGTACCAAGTTTCCCAAAATCAAAGTCGTACGAGTAAGCCATCTTCAGCTGATTGTTTATGGCGAACTGTGCCAGCGCCGTCACCGACCCGGTGCTTCTGTAGGTAGCACCTAACCAGACTCTGTCATAAAGGATAAAATGAAGGCTTCCGTCATACAGGAGCCTGTCACCAGGAGAGTACGACACCAGCGCCGACGGCATGACACGTGCCTTCGGACCCAGCGGGAACATGTATCCCGTGTTAAGCACATAGTTATAATTCCCGGGCTCCACCCTGAGTGAATACTTGTTCTTGTCAAAGTCGAACCTGTAGCCCAGCAGCCTCGGGATGGAAAAGCTCAGGAAATAGTTCTTCCCGCTGTAGTAGGTCCCGAAGCTGAAGTCAGGCACAACGAACACCTTTGAGTCGATCAGGAAATAATCGTCACCCGGATCAAGAACTATCAGATCTGACCAGGCCGTGTTTGTTGCCACCAGTCCCGCTCCCAGACCCAGCGCCAGCGTCCCGTTCCCCACGCTAATCCTGAAGGCATAGGAGGTCATCACCTCGGTCTGCCTGGTCACGCCTATCTTGTCGTTGACCACGAAGAGGCCCAGTCCAAGCTTATCTGAAAGCACAGGTGCATCCAGCTCGAGGCTCATTGTGCGTGGCGCCCCGTCGAGGCCCACCCACTGCTGGCGGTAGAAAGCCGCAACACTGAGTCCTCCTCTGCTGCCGGCGTATGACGGATTGATCCTCAGCGGATTGAGAACATAGTGGTTGGTTACCGGCGTCAGCTGACCCATCAGCATCATGGGCAGAAGGATCAGAACTGACAGACTTATTAACTTTTTCATTATTGCGAGTTTTATTTCCTGTTTCAATTTATTTTCCCGGTTAACGCAAAGCGAAGCACCCCGCTTATCTCCTTACAACGATGTATCCGCTGACCGAGACCCCGTTGGCGGCTCTTATCACGTAGAAGTAGGTATCCTCAGGCAACGGATTGCTGTTATAGTCGAGGCCCTCCCAGTCATTCTGGTAATCGCTGTTCTCATAGACCCTCTGACCACGACGGTCGAAGATTGTCACCTCGGTCCTGCCCAGTGTCTCTATCCCGCGAAGGACGAAATAGTCATTGCGGCCATCCTGATTGGGAGTAATAAGAGTGGGGATCGTAAGGTTATTAACCAGCACTGTTACCTCGTCAGTCACCGGTTCGCATGCACCATTGGTGACAGTCCAGCTGAAGATATTCTCACCGATGGATAGTCCGCTTACAGTTGTCGACGGTGCGAGGGTGTTGAACAGGTCGCCCGTGCCTGACACAAGCGCCCATATTCCTGTGCCGATCTCAGGTATCTCTGCGTTAAGGGTGGTGCCGAAGGTATACTCCAGCGTCTGGTCCGGACCGGCATTCGCAACCGGTATCTCGTCAGCCACAACTATGACAGGTTTGATTGTAGAGTATCCTGCCGTGGAGGTTCCCATGATATAGTATGTTCCTGCCGTGGCTGCCTGCGGGGTTTCATATATGATGGTAGCCTCCGGGTCTGTCCAGTAGGAGAAGGTTAGGTTGGCATCTGATCCGGCAGTCACTGCAGGATCGGTCAGGTCCGTTGTCTCATTCTCACAGATATTCGGAGGATTATTTATTACCACCACCGGCGCACCCGGTCTGGCGTTGATCACTACATCAGCTGTCGGTTCCGAGGTACAACCGAAGGAGTTTGTAACGGCAAAGGTGTATGTCCCCGGCTCGAGGCCCGACACCGTTCGTGTTGTGCCTGTTCCCTGGCTGGTGAAGCCGTCAGGATACCTTATCAGGATCCATGTGCCGCTTGAGGGCAGTCCTGACAGCACCACGCTCCCCGTTGCCACCTGGAAGGTAGGATGAGTGATCGTCCCCACAACTGGTGCAGCAGGTGTCGGCGGCTGTGCGTTTATCACCGCGTTGTCCGATACTGCAGAGGTGCATCCTTCAGTGTTTGTAACCACGAAATTGTATGTACCGGCCGGGAGTGATGAGATTGTGGCACTGGAGCCTGTTCCCGTCAGGGTTGAGCCACCCGGGTAACGCGTAAGGGTCCATTCACCGTTTTCAGGAAGGTTCTCCAGAACGATGCTCCCTGTGGCCAGATCACAGGTAGGATGGGTGATGGTTCCTATTGCGGGTGCCACGGGAGTGACAGGCTGCGGGTCAATCACCACCTCAGCCGACGCCGGTGAAAAGCACCCGGCAGCATTTGCAACAGTAAAAGTATAGGTGCCAGGCGGAATGTTCGTTACGGTACGTAATGCTCCTGTGCCATTTATTGTAAGGTTACCCGGTGTTCGTGTCAGGGTCCATGAGCCCGTTGCTGGCAGACCGCTCAGCTCCACGCTTCCTGTTGAGAGAGCACAGGTGGGTTGTGTGATTGCACCGACAACGGGTGCCGAAGGGGTATCAGGCTGTGCATTAATAACCACATTCGCTGATGCAGCAGAGACACAACCATTTGCATCGGTCACTATAAATGAATAGGTGCCCGGCGCCAGTCCGGTGATTGTTGTGCTGGTACCTGAGCCTGTTGTGGTCTGGCCTCCCGGAGTGCGGGTAATGGTCCAGTCGCCCGTTGCTGGCAGACTGTTCAGCACCACACTTCCCGTAGGCACTGCGCATGAAGGATGGGTTACTGTTCCCGGCACGGGCGCCACTGGCAGTGCATTGACCGTCAGCGCATAGGTTGCTGAGGCGGCAGCGCAGGGCGTGCCGAGGGGATTGTTGGTTGCCACGGTAATGATAACCGTCCTGCCGGCATCCGCGGCTGTTGGCGTGTAGGTGAAGGTGAAGGGCGTTACCGTGGAAGAGACAGGGGTGACCGTTCCTCCTCCGTTCTCGGAGATCGTGACACTGGTGGCGCTGCCGCCGAAGGTGTTGCCGGCAACGGTCACGGCCGTGATGCCACAGGTGCTGCCAGAGGTTGCTGACAGTGTGAGCAGGGGTGGATTGACACAGCCACAGTTGACCGAAAACTCAGGGCCTGTTGTGGTACACCCGGATGTGTTGCGGACAGTGATGGAATGAGTGCCATTGACCACGTTGCTGAAAGTGGTACCAGTCTGCCATGCACCTTCATCAAGCTGGTAGTCATAGCCTGTGCCTGTGGGACTGGTCACGGTAATCACCCCAAAGTTGAATCCCAGTGAGCAATCAATTGTATGAACAGGGACGGCAGGTACCGGCAGGGGCGCATTAACAGTAAATGATGCCGAGGCAGGCGATACGCAACCTGCTTCATTGGTCACCGTAAAAGTATAGGTACCTGCAGTGATCCCGCTCACGGTGTAGGTGATTCCCGTACCGGTCACCTGTGTCCCGCCCGGGTTACGGGTGAGGGTCCAGGTGCCTGTAGGAGGTAACCCGCTGATCCCGACGCTGCCCGTCGATACGGCACAGGTCGGCTGAGTAACCGCGCCAATAACAGGAGCGGTCGGGACAGCGGGTGGTGCATTTATGATGACAGCTGCCGATTCTTCTGATATGCAGCCGCTAGAGTTGGTAACGGTAAATCTGTGGGTGCCCTGTGCCAGACCGGATACGGTCACCGATGAAGTGGAACCTGTTATATTGCCGGGATTGACTGTCCAGTTGCCTGTCGGCAAGCCGGTGAGCACAACGCTTCCCGTAGCCACAGTACATGATGGCTGGGTGATTGTTCCCACCGTCGGCGCAGATGGCAGCGGATTGACAGTGACAGTAGTTGCTGCCGATGGCAGACTATTGCAGCTATTGGCATCCGTAACCCGCACTGTATAGTTGCCGCCGGTAGTTACCGAAATGCTGCGGGTGGTTGCTCCGTTTGACCACAGATAGGCTTCAGCGGGGCTTGATGTGAGGGTAATGCTGCCGCCGGCACAGAAGGTTGTAGGCCCGGATGCTGTGATGGTGGGTGTTGCAGGCAGGGGATTGACTTCAATTATTGTGGCCGCTGATGCCAGACTAAGGCATCCATAGCTATTTGTGATCTGAACAGTATATGTACCTGCCTCATATACGGTAATGGACCTTGTTGTCTCACCGTTTGACCACAGGTATGAAGAGCCTATATCCGATGTAAGGATCTGGCTCCCGCCGGCACAGATATCAACTGTCCCTGAAGGCGTTATTGCCGGTGTTGAGGGCAGGGGATTGACAGTAACAACAGTCGTTCCTGAGGGCACACTAGTACATCCGGCAGCATTTGTAACCTGAACTGTATAATTACCCGCGGTATTGACCGTGATGCTTCTTGCTTCGGCACCGTTCGACCACAGATAGCCTGCTGATTCCGGGGCAGAGAGAACAACAGTCCCGCCCTGGCAGAAAGTAGTCGGTCCGCTGGCTGTAATAATAGGCATAGGCGGATTGGCATTGACAGTCAGGGTTGCAGGATTTGAGTCGACGGCATATCCCCCTCCGCAATTGGTGATGTGGCAGCGGTACTGATAGTTGTTGGCTGTGGTTATGCCTGATACTGTCAGTGATGGACCGGTTGCGCCTGAATATGATGCGTTGGCAGGGACTCCGTCGGCGACATTCACCCATGCAGTTCCATTGTAATACTCCCAATGGTAAACGAAGGGCTCTGTGCCATCTACCACCACGCTGAATGACTCGCTCGCCCCGGCACACATCGATGCATCCACGGGAGGGCTGGACACACTCACCTGAATGCATGTTGAATTGACGGTCACCGTGACAGTAAACGTATTACCGACACATGATCCGGCAGTGGGAGTGACGGTATAGGTAGCCGTGCCCTGTCCTGAAGGGACACTCAGTATACCGCTGATGCTGGTCGCACCTGTCGACTGAGCAACTCCGCCTGTCACACCGCCCTCTATCGTCGGCGCAGGCCAGGTATAGGTAGTTCCGGTAGGCACTCCCGTTGGTGTATAGGAGAAGGGCTGACCTGAGTTAATAGTGGTGGAGTAGTTACCCACAATCGGGGTAGGAGGCTGGTCGTTTACTGTGATGCTTCTGCCCGGTGAGATACATCCTGCCGCGCTTCTTGCCGTTACAGTATATGTCCCCGGAGCAACTAACGTAAAGACCCCGGTTGTATTCGTGTAATTTGAGCCGTCAATGCTGTAGTTCATGCCTGCCGGTGAGGTAACGGTTATTGTCCCGGTAGCGGTGCCACAGTCAGGCTGCGTAACAGAAACTGTTGGCTGTGGCGGTATAGCGTTGACAATAAGGGTAGCAGTGGTGGTTATAACATTACTGCCTCCGCTGCAATTTGTAATATAACACTGATAGTCATAACTTCCCTCCGCTGTTATGCCTGAAATACCAAGTTCATTTGTGGTAGCTCCTGTATATACGGCTCCGGCAGGTGTTCCGTTAGTGACGTTCACCCATGTCGATCCGTTATCATATTGCCATTGATAAGTAAAAGGTGTGTCACCTGATACACCAACAGTCATGGATGCGGACCCTCCGGCACAGATTGTTGAACCAGAAGGCTGAGATGAAATCGATACGCCGGTGCAGGCAGCAGTAACTGTAACAGTGCCATTCATATTTTCCGACATGTAAGTTCCTGACCTGTGAGCTATGACGGTATAGGTTCCGGCCGGCTGCCCGGTGAATGTCAATTGCCCTCCATCCCCAGTGGTTGTGCTGACTGGCACACTATTCCTGTAGAGAGTATATATTACCCCATCAGATTGAGAACCGCTTATTGTTATAGTTGCCGGTGCCGTTGTCCCTCCTGTGACATTATAAACATTAAGAGTACCGTTAAGCACAGGGTCAATCATTGGATCTGCTGAATGGAAAAGTGAGTTGGTAATAGGTACATTTTCAGGTGATGATTGATCATAAGCGCTGACTACAGTATTATACGGAGTCGGAGTGAAATTAAAGTTGAAATCTGGTCTTGCCTGACCAAATGCATTTGTATTTGTCAATCGGATTCTTGCTACGCGAATCCCGGGTGAAGTTCGAGGAATCTCAGTTCCCCCTCCAAAACCGGGTCCGCCTCTCGGGGCAATCCTGATGCAGTTTGATTCAAATTGAATCGATTCGGGTTGCTGCAAAACAACGAGCTCTGATGATCCCGAGACAATTGAGGGCGTAATAGTACCGCTGTTAACTATTGCAGGATTCACCAGTATTCCTGCCTGAAAGGTCGCAAGTTCAAAGAAGTTTGTTGCGTCTGTATTTTGAAGGTAAATGTCAAACTCATAAATGTTTTGAGTAAGCAAAGAATCATTCCTTATGGTGCACAGGTAATCCGAAGGCGTTTGAGCCAACAGGTTAACTGATGTGAAAAAGAATGAGATTGCAGCTAACCAGGAAAAAGCTCTGAGTTTCATCTCTATTGTATTATTAGTGCTGGATTTCAATTGCTTGTCATCAGGTCTCTCAATGACCCTGATTAAATTATGGCAGTATAATCATCACAAAATTTAATGCATTGTTTTCTGCCAGAATCAAATCCAGAGCATCAACAATGCCATCCCCGTTAATATCTAAAGGGAGATACCCCGTTGAGAATGTGGTTGCTCCATTCTCAACACCAATCAGGTCAAGTCCATCAGTTACCCCGTCATTGTTTGTATCGCCTCCGTAAATGAGGTAATGATCAGTTGCTTCGTCAACAAACTTCAGGTTCCCCCCGTAAGCAGCCGACGGCGTGCTGAAAGAGTAGTTGATGGCGCTCCCGGCTAAGGATACCGGCAGGGCCGAGGTGGTTTCGATGCTGTTGCGGTGCCTGACAGTAATATAATATGAACCGCTGTGGGCAGCGGGAATGTTAATCTCCGCCGCACCGGTGGTGCTTAACGGCACATCCGGAAGTGACCAGACAACAGTTTGGTAGTTGGTTGCATCATGGAGCTCGATGGTGATGTGATCAGCCACACCTGTAGCATATTGCGGCCCTGTGGCATTCCAGGCCTGCCTCATGGTACCTGCCCCTGAGTAAAGCCCCTCAAGCAGGACGTAGCTGAAATGCAGAGTCTTAGCCGCTGCAGTCAGAACCTGGGTAGAGGCACTGCCTTCACCGCAGCTGTTAACACCTCTGACACTTAACGTGCCATTTGTTGCTTCAGCGGAAAAATCCAGTGTCAGACTGTTGCTCCCGTTACCATTGATGGTTACCCCTGTGCCGGAATAGCTCCAGGTATGGCTCGTCGCCCCATCAACAGGATCAACTGAATAAGGCACTCCGGTCTCACCCGGGATGAATGTCAATGATCCGGTGATCGCGCCGGCATTTGCAGGCGGATCACTTACAGTCAGGTTCTTTGGTCTGAAAGGACCCTCTCCGCATACATTGGAGGCGAAAACTCTGACAGTACCAGTCTCCGGAGCCGTGGCGCCAATATCCACTGTGATTGAGACACTCCCCTGTCCTGATGTTATCATCACTCCTTCCGACACCTCCCAGCGGTATGATGTTGCATTGGGTACAGGGCTAATACTATAAACCACACCAACTGCATAACGGCATTGCTCTTCGTCACCTGTTATCTGCCCGGGGCGCTCCGGAACTGCCGAAAACACAGTAACCCGGGTAGTTGCCTCGGTGGTGCCGCCCTCCGCATCGGTGATGCGGACGGAGAACACCTCGCCGTCAACCACCCCCGTAACCGTGGGGCTCTGGAGGGTATTATCGTTGAATACCGAGGCGCCGGAGCTGCTCCACACCCATGAGACTGCATCACCGCCTGTCTCAGACAATATTACAGGACTTCCCGTGCAGACCGGCCCTGAATTGGATGCCGCCGCTGTCTGCGCAACGCTCTCCCCTATGTTTAAAATCATTAACATGCCACTAAAGGCCATTGTAAGGTATATCGTGCCAGAAGGCATCCGGCCCTTTAGGTAAACTGCATCTTTCATGTCTCAGTCCGTTTTCTGTGGTTGCGTGATCAGGATTGAAAAAGGTATGTTTTATTGCCCGGACAGGGCGAAGAAAGAAGAATTGAAATTGCAGTATACTATATTGATCTCAGACAATAATTAATTGTTATTCTGTTAGTTGTAAATCTGAAGCAATAATGAAAACCTACACCTCCGTTCCGTCAGTCACACTGACAAACCCTCCCGGATGAGCCGGGAAAAAGAGTACCCGGCTCGCTGACACGGCCGGGCACTTAATATTCACACAACGCAGGATGATCAATCCGGGGGCAATGCCTCCGGGCAATCCTTTCGGAATAAAAAATATGCTCAGCCTTTAAAAATTCAACTCTAAAATTAATAATAAAGAAATACACCGCGATACCCTATTTGACCAAAAGGGTTTCTCAATGGATAAAAAGAACCGTTGCTTCGACTAAATTCACGGCCAGCCATGAACTTTTCATGCCTGTTGACAACTTTTTAATTTTTATTCATCGGTATTGCATTTTTAATTCCCGGATACTATTTTTATCCTCACCTGGCACCCATATGTGCCTGCTACAATAAAGTGCTTTAAATCATAATAATACAGCCATGACGAAAGGTCTCGTAACAAAGAAGGACAAGAAAAAAGAGGCTACAAAGAGCCTGAAAGAGAAGCGTAAGGAGAAAAAGGAAAAGAAAAACACCAAATAGCA
>CAZVLJ010000079.1:0-10704 GCA_964627825.1 uncultured Rikenella sp.
GTAACTTTTCGCTGGTTGCCGGATCATGTCAGTCTTTGAGTTTATCCCACCAGGTATACTTAAGGATGACCGTGGTGACTATCATTACTGCCACAGCCACGTAAAACTGTTTCCATTCCCTTATTACAAGGAAGACAGGGAATGCCATCAGTGAGAGCTGCCAGACGATGCCCACCACGATGTTGAACATATCGCGCCAGAAATCGCGGTTCGGCATGAAGGACGGATCCTCAGCCATAACCATTCTCTCCACCGGTTTCCAGAAACCCCACGGGCGCACCTGCCTGTAGAATTTTTTCAGTGTCTTGTCATCTTCCCTTTTTGTCAGGAGTGATCCGAGGATACTGCCAATAAGAGAGATGAGGAAGATGACAGGGAAGGCGTTCATGCTGAAGTTTTCTGTCAGGGGCCAGTTCTGAAGCATGTCAAGGTTCAGAGCGGGCAGCAGGAGGGCTGCCCCGATACCTGAGAGCATTCCCCAGAAGTAGCCGTAACCATTGAATCTCCACCAATACCATTTAAGGAAGTTGGGGGCGGTATATCCACCCCACAGTGCGGCGGTGAGCCAGAGCACCACGTCATTGATGGATGTGACCAGGAAGCCCACCGCTATACCAATCACCACTATCAGCAGTGAGGCGGCGTAGCTCATACGCACGTAGGTCTTCTCACTTGCATGAGGGTTGATGTACCTTTTGTAGATATCATTTACCAGGTAAGCCGGGGCGGCGTTAACCGTGGCAGCGAAGTTGCTCATGAAGGCGGCTATCAGGCCTGCCAGCAGGAACCCCAGCAGCCCCACTGGCACATATGTTGCCAGCACCTCGGGGAGGATGCTCTCGAAGTCGGGATCGGTGAGAGAGCCGGTGTAGAGCTTGTCAAAATTCACCAGGGCGAGGATGGTCAGTCCGGCTACCATGAAGTATCGTGTGGGGTTGAGCACAACACTCACCAGTGAGCTCATCTTAGAGGCTTCCTTAGGATTTTTTGTGGCAAGGATACGCTGCATGTCATAGTTGGGTGCCGGACCGGCAGCTGAGACGAGGATGCCCTTGAAGAGCATCATCACAAAGAAGAGTCCGAAGAGCTCATAACCGTCAGTCTTTATCCAGTCGTTGAATGAATGCAGCTTCGGCGAAGCCGCAGAAGAGATGGCATGCCAGTCGAGCCCTGTTGTCCGGCCGAACCACATTGTCTTCCACCCTTCGGGGATGACAGCGTTGAGTGCGTCAGGCGCGATCTGGTTGATGGCAATGATACCCACTGCTATTGAGGCAATTGTGAGTATGCCGTATTGTATGACCTCGGTGATGACCACGCTGAACATACCCCCTTTAACGACGTAGAAGGTGGTTATGGCCATCAGGATCAGGGCGTACAGGTTGACATTGATCTGGGGATGTGCTGCCAGGTATTCAGGATTTGACACCAGCGGCGGGAGGAATGCCGCCACAAACTTGCCTATTCCCTTAAAACCGTATGACAGGAACCCGATCACGCTGACAATTGCGAAGATCACAACTATGATGTGCGAAAGGTTTGATGCCCGGCCATCACCGAAGCGGGTCTTGATCCACTCGGCGCCGGTCATTACATTTGATCGTCTGAGCCAGGCTGAGAGGAAGACCATCAGGACGATCTGGTTGAAGACAGGCCATAACCAGGGTATCCAGAGACTTTTCAGACCGTAGACTGAGAGCCAGTAGACCAGCAGCATGGTGCCGGCTATGTCAAACATCCCTGAGGCGTTGGATATGCCCAGGAAGTACCAGGGAAGGGTGTTGCCGCCAAGGAAATACGACTGTATGTTTCTTGAAGCTCTCTTTGAGACCCAGTTACCGATGAAGATGGTAGCCACCAGGTAGAGGATGACTATTCCCAGGTCAATAAAATGCACATTCATGGTTGTGATCGGTTAGTTGGATTATTTTCAGATAATGAATGAGATGCGGCCTTTACGAGTCTTCTCATACACTTCCCGGCTGAAGAGGTAGTATTGTGCGGGTTTGTGTGGTACCCCCTGCTGTTTTTTCCTGAGCGGGATGACATAATGCATCTGTGCCACTTTCTTCCTGAAGTTCCTTTTATCAAATGATGTTCCCAGGAGGGCCTCATAGAGCTTCTGGAGCTGTGAGATGGTGAAATAGTCAGGCAGCAGCTCAAAGGCGATCGGTTCCACCTTCACCTTCCGCTGGAGAGCCTCCATGGCAGTATAAAAGAGGTACTTATGGTCAAAAGCCATCTCCATGTCCTTGACCATTGAGACAGGGAACCATGCCACATTCCTGTCCTTCAGTGTCAGGGTAACCTTGGTGTTGTCAATGAGCGCAAGGTACCCGACTGTGACCACCCGGTCAGCAAAACCCTTGTTGATAAAGTCAAGCCACATCTTGTCCTTGGGAGAAGAGACACGGTCAAGCTGTCCGAATGCCCCGAACTGTTCAAGGAAGATATTGTCAAGGCCCGTCAGTCCCTTCAGTATCCTGGCAGCTGCGCTGTCAAGGTCTTCGTCCTCGAAGATATGGTATCCGGCAAGGGTATGGTCCTTAATCAGCACCTTCCCGCTTTTTTCCTCCTTCATTTCCCTTTCAACCAGAAGGACATTCAGCTTTTCAAAGTCAAAACCAAAGATTACGCAGTCGACTGAAATGTTGGGAACGATCTTGTGAGATATCATTTTATTATACCCGGTAAGTGATAAAATGACTTAGTGTACAATGTAAGAACTCAAAGGTATCTCAAATAAATTGCAAAATCAACAGGGGAGGGAAAAAAGGCAGGCAGCTTCTTCATGCTGGGGGGCGGTGATATTGCTATATGTATAATTATATAAGGTGTATACCAGATTAGTTCGCATGATTTCCCAAAATAATAACCTCGGCGGGTTACAGCGTGTTTGAAAAATATTTAATAACTTTGTGTAGATAGTACACCAAGAATACCTGGGTTTGCCTTTTTACAGGGAGCACTAATCAAATAATTACAACAAAGAGACAAAATAGTATCAGTGCTGCCCTGTCAAGATGGTTTAACTTTAGAAACCTAAAACTGTACAGCTATGCAAAACAAACTCTTTAGACAAACTTTTCTTATTTGTCTGGCAGCTGTAATGTCATCTGCAGTTCTCTTCGCGCAGCAGAGAACTGTTACCGGAAGGGTACTTGATGACACCAATGCTGGCTTGCCCGGAGCCTCAATAGTGGTCAAGGGCACGACGATAGGAACTGCTTCAGACCTGAACGGTAATTTTACCCTTCAGGTACCTTCGGATGCCACCACCCTGATTGTTACCTTCGTAGGGATGGACACCAGGGAAGTGCCGATCACTGACGGGCCGATGACAATAACACTGACAATGTCTGCCGAGGAGGTGGATGCTGTTGTTGTTATAGGGTATGGCACCATCAGGCGGTCGGAAGTAACATCCGCCATCGCCTCCGTAAAGACGGAGGAGATACAGGATCTTGTAGTCACCGGTGTTGACCAGGCCCTGCAGGGCAAGGTTGCCGGTCTGCATGTAATGAACAACAGCGGTCAGCCCGGCGGAGGTGTCTCAGTCAGGGTAAGGGGTATAACCTCAATCAACAGCAATGACCCGCTGATAGTCATTGACGGAGTCCCGTTCACTGATAACATGGTTGAAAACACGGGCTATGACGGTCTTGGCGGATCAGACGGCCAGACGCAGAACAGCTTCCTGGCAACACTTAATCCCAATGACATTGAGACGATAGACGTGCTCAAGGATGCTTCGGCACAGGCCATCTATGGCTCACAGGCAGCCAACGGCGTTATCCTCATTACCACGAAGAAGGGGAAAGCCGGCGACGGCAAGGTGACATATGATGTCTCCTATGGCCTCCAGGAGGTGTACAGGACACTTGATGTGATGAACCTTCGGGAGTTTGCCCAGTATCAGAACGAGGTCATTGCCGAGCTGGGTACCGGCTATAATCCAACCGAGGAGTTCGCTGACCCTTCACTGCTTGGCGAGGGAACAGACTGGCAGGATGCCATCTTCCAGCAGGGATATACAATGGATCACCAGCTTGGCATATCAGGAGGCAAGGAAAATACAAATTATTATTTCTCCGCAGGCTATTTTGATCAGAAGGGTATCCTTATCGGGTCCGACTTCAAGCGTTACTCCACCCGGTTCAATCTTGACAGCCAGGTCAAGAGCTGGCTGAGGGCCGGAGTAAGCTCGAACATTACCAGGAGCATACAGAACGTTACCCTGGCTGATGCTGCTGAGAGTACAATATGGTGGTCAACCCTGCAGAATCCACTCATTCCGGTGAAGAACCTTAATGGGACATGGGCCGGTAATTATACCGTCAGCGGTTACACCTACACAGCCGACAACCCCGTGGCAACAAGCAGCAGCAGGGGAAACAAGAGTGTCAACAGCCAGATCTTCGGAAACATCTATGCTGACATTATATTCTTCGAGGGATTTTCTCTCAGAAATGAATTCTCATACCAATTAGGACTTCAGAACAATATTGCCTTTCAGTATGAAGCGAATATCGGTACGAGATCGCTTCAGGCCAAGCTCAATGACAGCCGCAATAACTCCTATTATTATGCTGTCAGGAACTACCTGAACTACAACAAGACCCTCGGAAGACACAAGCTCAGCTTTACCGGCGGCCATGAGGCTCAGTACTCATACTGGGAAGCAATGGGTGGCGGGAAGGTCGACCTGCAGAACAACATCCTCGACCTGAACGCAGGCGGTACAAACAAGCTAGACTGGGACCTGACCGGAGGCAAGGGCGATTGGGCGATGGAGTCATACTTCGTCAGGGGCAACTACACCTTTGATGAACGCTACTCGGTCTCGCTGAGCTACAGGGGTGACAAATCAGCCAATTTCGGTCCCAACAATAAGTGGGGCTTCTTCCCGGGTGCATCAATAGGCTGGACGGTTACCAATGAGAATTTTGCCTCCAACTGGGGAAATGTGATGAATTATATGAAGATAAGGCTTGGCGCCGGTGCCGTTGGTAACCAGAACCTGCCCGGCGGAGCCCCGAGTCCTCCTTATACCTCAAACGTCAACTTCTGGCCCGGCCCCGTTGGATTCGGTCAGGTGGGAACGGCTTCTACAAACTTCATCGCCGGGATCTCCAACGCTGACCTTGGATGGGAGTCGGTCCTCACATATAACGGAGGTATTGACTTTGGTTTCATCAATGGCAGGATCGATCTGACGGTTGACCTTTACAAGAAGATCACCTCCAACATGCTGCTCTTCAGCACGGGTCCCGCACTGCTGGGTATAGGCGATGCATGGAACGACCTCAAGGCTCCTATCGGCAACGTTGGTCAGATGACGAATACTGGTATTGATGTGAGCCTTGTTACGAGGAATATAGTCAAGCCAAACTTCGCGTGGAACACCTCACTGGTTTTCTCACACTACAAAAACGTGCTTGACAAGCTGATAAACGAGTCCTCTTCAATAGACGGAAAGCTTTACTATGACAATTACCTGATCTCCCACACAGTGCCTGGCTATGCTGTGGGAACATTCTGGGGCCTGGTGACTGACGGACTCTTCCGTACAGAAGCTGAGCTTGCCAGCTCATACCCGCAGTTTGGTTCGGCCGTGGCCGAGAATGAGACGTGGCTCGGTGATGTGAGATACAAGGATATCAACGGGGACAAGATCATTGATTCCAAGGATCTGACATTCATCGGGAGCCCGATACCTGACTTCACCTTCGGTCTGACAAACAACTTCCGTTACAGGAATGTTGACCTTTCGGTTTTCCTGCAGGGAAGCTACGGGGCTGAGATCTTCAACTTCATGAAATGGCAGCTGGAGACGATGAACAACGTCTACTACAACCAGTCAACTGCCGTCATGGACCGCTACACGGCCACCAACAAAGACGGTGAATTGCCCAGGTTCACCAATACCAACACCAACAATACGGCCATGTCTGACCGTTATGTTGAGGACGGGTCATACCTCCGTGTGCAGAACATAACTCTCGGTTACAGGCTTCCGGCTACGCTGATCAACAGGGTCAGGATGAACAACCTCAGGCTCTACGTGACTGTCCAGAACCTATACACCTTCACCAACTATTCAGGCTATGATCCTGAGGTGGGCTCTTACAACAACAGTATAAGGCTTATGAACGTTGATGCAGGTCACTACCCCAACCCACGCACATACATGGGCGGTGTAAGTGTTGAGTTTTAATGACTAAAGAATAAGATCATGAAAAACAGATTTATATATTTTATTGCAATCCTTGCCGCAACACTTGCATCATGCAGCGAGTCGTTCACTGAGCGTCCCTCACTCTCGGGTGCAACAGTGAGCAACTACTACAACACGGCTGATGAGGTGAGGGCTGCGACGAGCACAATCTATTCAGGGCTGGCATGGTCAGGTTATGAAGCCCGTGCCCTCGACTGCATAGGTGAGATACTGTCAGGTAATGAGCATACCTGGAACGGTGATGACACCCCATTCCAGGAGATGACCGTTTCCGCCACCTCGGTGCGTCTATCCGATTCCTGGAAGGCATTCTACAAGGTCAACGGCTGGACAAGCGCATTGATTGGAACCCTTGAGCAGAAGAAAGCTGACGGCGGTGATCCCGCCATCCTTGATCCGGCTATTGCAGAATGTCATTTCCTCAGGGGAACAGTTTATTTTTACATTGCACGTATTTTCGGTCATGCTCCCATAGTAACCGATCCGGGATCAATTGCCCTGACAGGTGATTTCAGTATCCCCCGTTACTACCAGGAGGATGTACTCCGCTTCGCCCTTGAAGAGCTTCAGCTTGCAGAAGCAGGTCTCCCCGAGACTGATGTTCCCGGCAGGGTGACCAAATACTCTGCAAAGGGGATGATGGCCAAGCTTTATCTCTATCAGAAGGACTATGCCAATGCCAAGGCGATGGCATGGGAAGTGATAGACTCGAAGCAGTATGATCTTTTCCCCGATTACCGGGCCATGTTCAACTCGAGTGCAAACAACAACAATATTGAAACACTGTTTGCGGTTCAGCATCAGGCTACAACGAACCCCTGGGGCTCGGGCAACCAGCTCAATCCTGACCGCGGTCCCGGAAGCCTTCAGACGGATGAGGCACAGATGTGGGAGCTTTACAGGCCATCGCTTGACCTCAGGGCTACCTATGAACCCAATGACAAGAGGCGTGCCGGATCAATGATGGAGCACGGATGGACCATGCCCAACTGGAAGCCGCAGAAACCTCCACAGGCTGATGGCTCATTCACAGCTGACGATGCCGCCTATAATGAGTTCATGAAGGACGGTTTCAGGTATGATACAATCCAGGATGTCCAGCAGGGAGGCTCACTGAACGGAACACGTTCAACCATTGCCAAGTATGTCGTCGGGCCCGGCCAGAAGTACGGCGGTGAGCAGGTCTTAGGCATGAACACCGGCATCAACTTCATGATGCTCCGTTATGCTGATATTCTGCTTATATATGCAGAGGCCACGCTGGCAGGAGGTGAATCAACCACTGATGCCACTGCCCTTGACGCATTCAACAAGGTACGTCTCCGTGCCGGACTGCCAACCAAGAGCCTGCTTACGATTGATGACATAATGAAGGAGCGCCGTGTGGAGTTTGCCTTTGAGGGCGATTACTGGTTTGATATTACCCGTCAGGGATACCAGAAAGCCAGGGAGATTATCGAAGCACAGAACAGGGGGACCATTCCCGGTAATCCTTTCTATGTGGAGAATTTCACGGAGGACAAGATGTTCCTTCCTATCCCAGCATCAGAAGTGCTTCAGGACCCGAGGCTTGATGATGAGCCTGAACACTATTACACCAAATAGCCATGCCAGATATGAAAAAGATCAATTATAAAAGGTTCTCAGCATCCATGCTGGTGCTGGTGACCATCTTTACCGGCTTCTTCCTTCAGTCATGTGACGAGAATGAAGAGATGCCGGCGCCGGAGATAATCTATATCCGCAAGACAGACCCCGCCAAATCTGATTCGCTGATCGCCCGCGCCTTAATGGGTGAAAATATTGCTATCATCGGAAAGAACCTGGGCAACGTGGATGAAATCTGGTTCAATGACCGGTTGGCAGCCCTGAACCCCAACCTGGTGACAGAGACATCTATTCTGGTTCAGGTACCTGAGGTGATCCCGTCTGATGTGACCAACAAGATGACCCTTGTGAACAGTGACAAAGTCAACAGGCTGGTATATGACTTTGGGGTTGATGTTCCGGCCCCGGTGGTTGACAGGATGGTATGCGAGTATGTTGCAGACGGCGAAACAGCTGTCATAAAAGGAAACTACTTCGTTGATGACCCTGCATCACCGCTGACTGTACTCTTCCCGGGCAATATCGCCGGTACAATTGTCAGTTTCACCATTAATGAGATACAGGTAACTGTGCCCTCAGGCACAGGCCCCGGTCAGATACAGGTTAAATCACTCTATGGCACCACCCGTTCGCGCTTCTTCTTCCGTGATGACAGAAACATCATCCTGAACTTTGATGACCTGACTGCTGCAGGAGGGTGGCGCTCGGGGGTAATGGGCAATTCCAATCCCGCAGGCATCTCAGGCAACTATGTACGTTTCTCGGGTGCTCTCGCCGGCGGCGCAGGAGTAACATGGAATGAGGACGGCTTCAGTTTCAACCTGTGGCCCCAGGCCAACGGCAGGCCCGATGTCCCCGTTTACACGGGTGAGCTGAAGGATGCCGTGATAAAGTTTGAGATAAATGTGGTTGAACCTTGGGAGTCATGTGCACTGCAGATGATCTTCACACCTTACTCAATCACCGGAAGCAACAGTTATATTGCTGACGGCAGTTATCCGAGAGGCGTATGGAATCCATGGAAAGAGACAGGCACATTCAAGACTGACGGATGGACCACAGTCTCATATCCGATGTCAGAATTCAACTACAGCTTTGACGGTTCGGCCAGTACCAGCAGCCTGACACCTGACATGGTTCGCGGGCTGACATTCTATGTATGGCACGGTGGCGTTGACGGTACTGACTGCAATCCGCACATATGCATAGACAACATACGCGTTGTGCCTAAGTAATATGAACAGAAAAAAGAATTGCAATGCATAAGATTCAGATAAAATTCCGCAACTGGGCACTGCTCTTCGCGACACTCTGTGTTGTCAGTGCCGGTTTCCTTCTCACCTCCTGCGAGGGAGAGGAAGAGGAAGACACCAAGGTGGTTCTCTACAGCTTCGGGCCCATGCCCATAGCCAGGGGAGCCGAACTTAAATTCATCGGGACGAACCTTGACAAGGTGACCGCCGTGGTCCTGCCCAATGATATAACCATCACTGCCTTTACAAAAAAGGAGTCGGGACTGCTTACCCTCACCGTACCCCAGGAGGCTATGCCGGGTTATGTGGTGCTGAAAACGCCTGACGGCAATATCACCACCAAAACACCCATCGGCTACTCGGAACCAATATCCATAGCCGGCTTCACTCCCGCCACCGTCAAGGCAGGTGATGAGCTGACAATAACAGGTGACTACCTTAACCTGGTGGGAGAGGTTATACTGACTGACCGCGTGACGGTGGCTATGGATGACTTCACCAGCCATTCACGTACGGAGATCAAGCTGATAGTGCCTGCAGAGGCCCAGACAGGCAAGATAGCCGTTTCAAATGCTGAGGAAGAGCCTATCATAGTATACTCGGCCACCGATCTCACTGTTGCACTGCCGGCATTCACCTCGGTTACCCCCAACCCTGTTAAGGCCGGTACCAATCTCACCATCGCCGGAACAAACCTTGACCTGGTACTCTCAGTCGGGCTCGGCGGAGGAAAAGTGATTGATGCAGCTGACTTCGTGTCACACAGTGCCACAGAGATAGTGCTGCAGGTTCCTGATGACACGAAGGACGGGAAGGTGGTTATGTTGCCCGCTTCAGGCGTTGAGGTGACCACTGCAGATGACCTGGTAATGATCATTCCTACCGTCAGTGTCACACCGGTGACCCTGAAGAACGGCCAGGATATCACAGTGACAGGCACCAACCTTGACCTGATTGATCATGTCATCTTCGGAGGCAACAAGCAGGGTACGATCAAGGACGGCGGCACTGCCACCGAGATCCTGGTTACAGTTCCCAATGACGCTGTTGACGGCGTGGTGACCTTTGTTACAAAAGCTGACAAGGAGGTAACCGGACCCAACCTTACAATGATTGTCCCGGCATTCTCATCGTTCAGCCCTACATTGGCCAGGGCCAATACTAACATTACAATTTCAGGGACTGACCTCGATCTTGTCAGCAAAGTAATCTTTACGGGAGGCCTGGAAGGAACCATCGGCACAAGGACGGGAACGTCCCTTGCCGTGACCGTTCCCGTAGGCGCCAAGACCGGTAAGATAACAATAGTTACCATGAACGGTACGGAGGTTGTCTCAGCCATCGATTTCACCCTTCTTGCCAACCTGCCGGCATTTGGCTCGTACACCGAGACTCGCGCTGAACCGGGCAAGATATTGACCATAAATGGTACAAACATGCTCCTTGTAAAGGAACTTATCTTCCCGGGAGACGTTTATGCTACTGCCTATGGCTCAAAGACCGACACAAGGATTGAGGTCTATGTTCCTGAAGATGTGGCTGTTGGTACCGGAACCATTAGGTTGGTGACATACGAAGGCGAGGAAGGATTCTTCCCCGAAATAT
>CAZVLJ010000080.1:0-10596 GCA_964627825.1 uncultured Rikenella sp.
TAATTTCAAATATAGTTTAATCCCTAACTGTCAGATTAAGTCTTGACTAATTCAGATCAAGAGCAGCAAGAACTATACGATATTATCCAGAATAATTTTTAGGGTGTTGCATTGCGGAAAACAGGAAGTTATTAAACCTGCATGAGCAAAGGCACACAACAGGACCTGTTAATGCAGTTTCATTCAGGTTCATTTCCTGCAATGAAACCCGCATTGGCAGGTTCTGACAGATGGTTCTGGTTTCAGGGATTCAGACATGTCCCATTTATCCTGTGAGACTTACACTGGCAGGTTCTTACACGTAGTTTTGATTTTCAGGTTTGATTCATGTTCAACCAGGACAGGACATTGGTTGATAATAAATGATTGACTTATGCTGCCGGTCATTCATCCGAACTGAGGCACAGTCACATGTCAGCCCATAACAGTCTAAATGTCTGATTTGTATGGAATTATGTCGCCTGATTTGCCGGTGATCGTGATCAGGTGCGGTACTTATCGTACGGGTTGGCGACGAAGAGGGGTATATGACGGAATGCAACTCCGTCAAACAGGCCCTTATCGCTTATTTTAAGTTTCGGTATTACCAGCAGTGCCATGAAGGACAGAGTCATAAAAGGAGCGTCGAGTCTGCATCCCAGGTTTTTGGCTGTCTCTGAAAGAGCTTCGTATCGTTCTGCCATGGCGGTAACCGGCATATCAGACATTATACCGGCGACAGGCAGTTTCAGGATTGATTCGCCGTCTTCGGACACCACTGTCATTCCGCCTCCGGCATCCACTATCAGGTTTATTGCGGTCACAATATCACGGTCATTGGTACCCACTGCAATTATGTTATGGCTGTCATGGGCCACAGACGAGGCCATGGCCCCCCGTTTCAGTCCGAATCCCTTTATAAATGCTACTGCCGGAGGCTTATCATTATATCGTTCCTTTACTACAATTTTAAGGATATCATTCTCTGTGTCAGGTATAACAAATTGATCGTCACCTGTTCTGATAATTTCCGAGTCGGTCAGCAATTCACCATTTCGTGCGACAATCACATTGATTTTTTTCCCTTCATTGATAACCCTGATCTCATCTTGCAGCAGCCTGGTGCATTTGAATTTATTTACCTTCAACACCTCGCCGGGTGCAAAAAGTGTCCTGCCTTCATCATATACACACTGGCCGTCTATCCATGTCTGAATTATATTCATCCTGGCAGGATCATCAGTAATTATAAAGTCTGCCGGCTCCCCAGGTCTCAGTTGACCTGCATTTATTCTGTAATGTTTGAAAGTATTTGAAGATGCCGCCCTGATGACGTTGAACATGTCATATCCCATGGATATCAGCCGTGCGACCAGTTTGTTTATATGTCCTTTTGCAAGTGTTTCCGGGTGGAGGTCATCAGTACAGAGCATTACCTCATCAGGGTAATAATTCAGCAGCGGAGCCAGTGCATCGAGGTTTTTTGCAGCGCTTCCCTCCCTTATAAGGATTTTCATTCCTCCGGAAATTTTTTCCAGTGCTTCTTCCAGAGATGTGCACTCATGATCAGTTGTAATTCCCGAGGAGATATATTTCTTAAGCTCCTCGCCTGTGAGTCCCGGGGCGTGTCCGTCTACCGGCACGCCTGCGTTGCGTGCTGCCTCCAGCTTGGCATGCACTTCACCGTCGTCATATATTACGCCCGGGAAATTCATCATTTCTGCCAGGAATTTCACTCTTCCCTGCGCAAGCATTTCGCGTATATCTGCAGATCCAATCTTTGCGCCAGCACTTTCCGAGGAGGTTGCCGGCACACATGAAGGAGCTCCGAATACCATCTTAAACGGTACGCTGGCCGCATTGTCAAGCATAAATTCTACTCCTTCCCTGCCGAGAACATTGGCTATCTCATGCGGATCAGCAGCAACTGCTATTGTTCCATGCCTGACGGCAGCCACTGCAAAATGTGATGGCACAAGCATACTGCTTTCAATGTGCACATGAGCGTCAGCCAAACCTGGCATAATATAGATATCCGGCGCTTCATCGGTTTCGGTAACCGATTCTATCTTCCCTGCTGTAATAGTAACAGTTCCCGGATAGATGCGTCTTTTATGTACATCGATAATCTTTCCTGCAATATTCATATTATCCTGAAAAAATATGTTCCACGTGGAACACTGTTATTATCTCCCAAGATACATAATAAGAATCGAAATATCCGAGGAACTTACTCCGCTTATCCTTGAGGCCTGGCCAATTGTTGCGGGCCTGATCCTTGAAAGCTTTTGTCTCCCTTCCGTTGATATTGATGTCAACTCCTCGTAAGCTGTTTCATCTGGTATTTTCAGATCCTCGAGTCTTTTTATTTTGTCTGCAATTCCTTTTTCTCTTTCAAGATAACCAGAATACTTGATCTTTATTTCAGCCGCTTCAATAATCTCTCTTTTTCTCTTATCCCCGTTACACGCAAGTAATTCGCTGCCCGGAATTCTTTCCAGAAGATCAATGAGTTCCAGCTGCGGTCTGGATGCAAGACTTATTGCTTTAATCTTCTGATTAATTGCGGCTGTACCTCTTTCATTCAGGAACGGATTTATCTCCGATGGTGAAATACTTACACTCTTTAAAAACTCAATAACCTCCTTCACCATCTCATACTTCTTCTTCATTCTTGCAACTCTCTCATCAGATACAGTACAAAGCTCAATTGCCTTTGTTGTCAATCTTTCGTCTGCATTATCCTGCCTGAGCAATATTCTGTATTCAGCCCTTGAAGTAAACATCCTGTAGGGTTCGTCAACACCCTTGGTTACAAGATCGTCTATCAGTACCCCAATATATGCTTCATCCCTTTTCAGAATGAATGGTTTCTCCTTTCTCAACTTCAGCACTGCATTGATTCCTGCCATTATTCCCTGAGCGCCTGCCTCCTCATATCCCGTTGTGCCATTTATCTGACCTGCAAAGTAAAGTCCTGAAATCTTTTTTGTCTCCAGGGTATGTCTTAACTGCGTTGGCTGGAAGAAGTCATACTCTATTGCATAGCCCGGTCTGTATATCTCAATGTTTTCAAGGCCTGGTATCAGCCTTAGCGCTTCTATCTGTGTCTCCAGTTTAAGGCTGCTCGCGAAACCATTAATATAGTATTCATTCGTTTCCCAGCCTTCGGGCTCCAGAAAGAGCTGATGCGATTCCTTATCAGCAAACGTAACAATCTTGTCTTCCACGCTAGGACAGTACCTTGGTCCCCGACCCTTTATCCGGCCGGTGTACAGCGGTGAAAATTCCAGTCCCTTCCGCAGCACATCATGCGCCTTTTCATTTGTATGAGTGATGTAGCAGCTTCTTTCGTCTTCTATGCTTATCCCGTCATGCATATAGGAAAAACACCTTCCGTCGCCGTCACCATTCTGCTCAATCATTGCAGAAAAATCTACGCTTCTTCCGTCAACCCTCGCACTTGTTCCTGTTTTCAGTCGCTCCACCTCAAACCCCAGCTCTTTTAACTGATCACTCAATCCCTGCGATTCCGGGTCACCCGAGCGTCCGCCCGGCATGGTGCTGAATCCCACATGCATCAGTCCGTTCAGAAATGTTCCGTTAGTCAGGATAACAGCATCAGCCATAAACTCAGTTCCAAAAGTGGTACCAATACCCTTTACCTTCCCTTCTTCAATTATGAGTCTTGAAGCCTTCTCCTGCCAGATATTCAGATTATCTGTATTCTCCAGAATCTTTCTCCACTCCCGGCTGAACAACATACGGTCACACTGTGCCCTGGGGCTCCACATTGCCGGACCTTTGCTCCTGTTAAGCATCCTGAACTGGATCATGGTCCTGTCAGTTACTATCGCGCTTATCCCACCCAGCGCATCTATCTCCCTGATTATCTGCCCCTTGGCAATGCCGCCCATGGCCGGGTTGCACGACATCTGGGCAAGCTTTGTCATATCCATTGTAACAAGCAGCGTTCTGGCGCCCATTATAGCGGCAATATGTGCAGCCTCACATCCGGCGTGGCCTGCACCGACTACAATTATATCATATTTGAATTTCATTCGGCATATGATAGGTCCAGGTACAACTCTTCCATTTCTGACATCTTCTTCTTCTCTCCCGCTGTACTGTCATCATATCCGCATAGATGGAGGAAGCCATGAAAAACAACCCTTCTCATCTCTGTTTTGAAGCTAGTATTAAACTTCCGGGCATTTTCTCTCACCCTTGGTTCGCTTATGTAGATCTCCCCGTTAAGTATGCTTCCCTTATTGTAGTTAAATGTAATAATATCAGTATAATAATCGTGTCCGAGAAACTCACTGTTTATTTCATAAACCTTCTCGTCACTTGTTATTATGATATCAACAATGCCAGTTTTCATTCCGGCATCACTGACAATTCTTGACCCTATTCTCTTAATTATCCTGCTGTCTCTCAGCCTGAATCTTTCAATATCATAATGAAAGCTTATTCTCAAGGCATCAGTATTTAAATCTCATTATCACCTGATTCCCGCTCTCATTGTATTCAATGGCATCAGCCAGGCTTCTCATAATGAATACTCCGCGTCCATGCAGATTCTCTATGTTTGCCGGATCAGTAGGATCCGGTATATTATCGTATTCAAATCCTTCACCTTCATCCGTAACGGACACCTCAAAGAGATTTCCGTCAGCAGTGAAGTCAACGGTTACCATCTTGTCAGCATTACCCTTGTTTCCGTGCAGAATGGCATTGTTTACTGCTTCAACTGTTGAAATCAGTATTTTACCATATACCTCATCTGAGATGCCAAGCTTCTTTGACAATGTATCAACCAGCGTCTCTACAACGCGCAACTTTTCTACGTCTGAATTGATTGTAATGCTTTCCATTCCTGAATCCCTATCACAAATTTTAACTGACAGGGTATTTATTTGTTGCAAAATTTAGTCATTTTTTTGTAAGCCACAGTTCCGGATCAAGTTTTTTCTTTTCCTCGTACACCATAAATTTCAGTACAGCCTTGCCCCCGTTACCGTTATCAACATATACATCACCGAGAGCCTGGCCAATAGCCACATCATCCCCCGCCTTTACCACAACATTAACCAGGTTCTGGTATACTGTCAGATACTTTCCGTGTCTGACTATAACGGCCATATTGGCACCTGAAATTGCAAAAACCCTTACAACTTTTCCCTTGAATATGGCCCGGGCTTTCGTGCCGCCTGTGGATGTAATTTCTATTCCAATATTATCCTCTGTTACATTCTTCAATACCGGATGAGGTTGTAAGCCAAAATGTCCGGTTACAATGCCTCTGTCCACCGGCCATGGGAGCCGGCCCCTGTTTTCCCCAAATGATTCGCCTATAACACGCATTTCATTACTCATAGGCTCTGCGGCACTTCTTCTCCTCTCTTCTTCTATCAGTCTCTCTATCTCCTTTTCAATCTGACGAGTAACCCTTTTCTTTTCATCCAGTTCCTGTTTAAGCTGTCTCTCCTTTTTGCTTAGTGTATTTACGAGCCTTTCCTTTTGACGTTGTTCGCCGCGCAACATCTGCTTCTGCCTCTCTTCCTTGCTCCTTAAATCACTTACATTCCTCCGGTCCCTCTCCAGTCTCTCTCTTGTTCTGTTGAGCTCATCATACAGTTCTGAAATCGTTTCGCTTTCATTTCTCCTGTATTTTGCTGTCTGCTGAATATACTTCAACCTTTTATAACCCTGGTTAAAGTCCGATGATGACAGAATGAATGCCAATGCAGGAGTTCCTTTAGTTGCTTTATATGCGCTTATTATTGCATTTGCATATTCGTCCTTCAGGTTGTTCAGATCCTGTTCGAGCATTTCAAGGGCAAGCCTGTTAAGACCGATCCTGTATTCGAGCAGCCCTATTTCCTGGCCGTATTCATTTATCAGATTCTCCCTTAGATTCAATTGCCTACCTATTACCCTCAGCTCATTGAGGTTATCCTTCTTCTGTGATGCAGTCGTCTTCAGCATCCTGTCAACGTATTCAATCTCCTGCAGATTCTTCTTTCTCATTTCCTCAAGCTCTGCCCTGGTCTGTCCAGACAAAAAAGCAGGGCAGAAAACAAGCAAAATCAGTATGCAGAACCTTGATTTCACAGATTTTCCCTTGTATATGACGGCAGACTGAATTCTATGTCAGAATCATATCCATATGTAAGATCATCAATAGAAAGTTTCACGTGAAACATTCTTTTTTTCTCTTCCATCGTTATTCTGGAGGCATATCTCTTACCCCCGGAATTCCTGAATTCGGTAAAGTCCAGAAAGACCAGGTGGCCCGTTTTGGCAGCATCTATCCTCTCCCTGCATATTTTCATTTCATCTGTACAAATAGTCAGTTCTCTCATGAATTCTTCATCTCCTGCAATCATGACCATCTCATTCATGCCATTTACAGTATAGTCTCCGCTTAATCCGTCAGGCATATCGCCAAACAATATTCTCATAAAATCTTCAGGCAATCCGTTCTTTTTCATAACAGCATCCTTCTTTCCAACATAGACCCTCCTGTTAAACCTGTCTATAGCTGCAATATCATTTCCAACTGCGAGCAGCCTGGCCAGTTCTATCCCAAGTGGACCGCGCACTGAGGCATAAAAGTCACCCTTACTGTTCATTCTGGCGTGTAGTCCAAACTTCCCCTCAATCTCAGTCCCCTCCAATTCAATACTTCCCTTTCTTATCTCAAACCCCCTGTCTGTAATGTTGTAATTCATTACATCTGCGGCCACGGCACTATAGTCTATAGCTCCACCACCCGAAGGTGTTCCCGTATCCTTCTTCTTTCTCAATGCTGCACATCCTGTCATCAGAATCAGCAGCAGCACAACTGTGAATAATTTTATTTCCTTCCGCATTGCCTTATCTCTTCTTTCAGGTATGTCTTCATATTATCCTTTTCCAGTGCCATATTCCAGTACCTGATCGCTTCATTGCAGTTTCCCAGGGCCTCCATTATGAAGCCCATATGTTCCAGCAACTCCGGATCCTGTTCTTCACTGTCCACAAATATCTTCATCATTTCCCGGTGGGCGTCCCGGTATTTCCCCATCTTGTACAGTATCCAGGCATATGTATCAATATATGTCGGGTTGTTGCCCTCTGTTTTCATTACTTTCTCAGCCATTTTCAGGGCTTTCTTCAGATCCCGGCCTCCTTCAGCAAGGAAATATGCATAGTTGTTCAGAATCAGCGGTTCATCCGGTGAAATCCTTAAGGCATCCTCATAATAGCCGTATGATCCTTCATAGTCCTTCATTCTGTATTTCAGATCACCCTGCATTGATAGTATCTGTACCTGTAATCCGGGGTCGTTTCCCGCCAGTATCATTGCTTTCTTCAGCTCCATATCGGCAACCTGGTATTCCTTCAGCTCCATTGCTGCAATTGCATAGTAAACCTTGCCAATTATGCTCCTGTTGTTTTCCCGTGAGTAATTTGCCGCAAGGTCATACAGCTTTGTGTATTCCTTCTTCTCCGCATAGAGCAGAATAAGTCTTTCCCTGAAGTAGAATTCCCCCACTCCTCCGTCAATTATTTCTTCATATCTGTTGATTGCCTCTTCTGTCATCCCGGCGGTTTCAAAGACACCCGGCCTTAATGAAAGTATCTCAGTATCACCAGGGTATTTCTTCTCAAGCCCAATCAACGTCCCGGCCAGAATTTCTGCATTGTCTCTTACATACACGGAGTCTGACACAACTCGACCAGCGATAGCGACCTTTCTTTCCCTTTCTATTACATCGCTTTCAAATATCTTTTCAAGGAATCCACTTATATCCGAATACTCTTTCTTGTAAAACTGGTTCATCATGAACAACAGCTGAGTCTCTATGTCCTCAGGATTGTTTTCAATTATGTTCCTGTAGATGCTGTCACTTTTCTCCTTCAGTCCGTCCTCATAATAGATGTCAGCCAGAAGGGCTTTGTAGCGTATTTCACCTGGGTACTGTTTAATCAGTGCCAATGATCTGTTTGCAGCCTCCTTCAGATCATTTTTCATTATGAGGCCTGAGATCATCATCAGGGCCATATCCTCGCTCATGACGCCCTCCCTGTCTAGGGTTCTGAACAATGAATCAGCCTTTTCCAGATCACCTTTTTCAGCGTACAGTCCGGCAAGTATACCATTTACAGCAACCGCACCTTTGTCGGCCTTCAGCGCCCTTGTAAAGTAAACAATGGCGGAATCCTTCATATTATACTGGGTTAAGAGCGAGCCACAGGCCATCTGATACCAGTAATTGCCCGGTTCCAGCCTGGCAGCCATGGAAGCGTGCTCCAGGGCCTTCTCTCCCATACCGGCAGATGAATACATCTGGGCCAGCTCAAACCATGGAACTGCCCTGCTCCTGTCAATCTCAATGCATTTTTCAAACAGCGTGGCAGCCTCATTCACATCACCCACATATTTTTGCCTCAGAGCCTCCGTAAGAATGTAATCATACCTGTTATCCGCACCACGCTGCAAAATTCTTTCCGCCGGCGGATTGACCAGCCTCCTGCTGCATCCTGAAGCTACAAGCACCACCAGTACCAATATCAATCTGCTTCTCATTTTCTTCCTGAATGACCGAATCCGCCAGCTCCTCTTTCCGTACCGTCTAACCTTTCCGCCTCAATGAGTTCCGCCCTGGAATGCTGCGCTATAATCATCTGCGCAATCCTGTCACCACTATTAATTGTGAAATCACTATCTGAAAGGTTTATCAGTATAACACAAATCTCGCCCCTGTAATCCGCATCAATTGTACCCGGCGAGTTCAGAACCGTAATTCCGTACTTCAGTGCGAGTCCGCTCCTTGGTCTTACCTGTGCCTCATAGCCCACCGGCAACTCTATGAAAAGACCTGTTGGGATAAGTCTCCTTTCCATCGGTATAAGTGTGACCGGCTCAGTTATGAAAGCGCGAAGGTCCATTCCTGCCGAGTGTTCGGTTTCATAGGCCGGCACCGGGTGATTTGATTTATTTACTATCCTGATCTTCATTCGGTTATTAAAAAATTAATTCTTTGTTCAAACGTGCCATACAATACATTGTACAATCAATCCTTTTGCGCGCTATTGCTCATGCATGTGATATTATTCCCTTTTGAACAATAACGTAAAGAATTTGTCTTTTATCTCCGCCACGGCAAAGAAAATCAAAAGCAGCAGAGTATCAATCGTTATGTTGACGATTTTGTTCTCCCCTTCAAGCAGACCTGACACAAATAGCATGGCAATTGCCAGTCCTATATAGAGGAATATTTTACCTGTTTCATATTTTATCGGGTAAAACTTCTGCCCCACAAAATATGATACTATTACCATTGACAGATAACAGGCGACATGTGCCCATGCTGCGGCTATATATCCGAACACCGGAACAAAGATGACGTTTACTGCCACAGTAACAATTACGCCAACAAATGTTATCCATGCTCCGTATATTGTCTTATCGTCAACCTTGTACCAGATACTCTGGTTAATGAAGATACCCAGCAGCAGGTATGCCATGCTGATAATGGGCACCACTTTCAGCGACTCGCGGAAATCTTCTCCGATTAGAATCTTAACTGCTTCGGGATATAGATTAATGCCGAGGAAAAGTATCAGTGCCGTAATAACAAAGTATTTCATTGTAACGGCATAAGTCTCTTTTGCATCCTTGCTTCCTGCCTTTTCAAAGAAGAAGGGTTCCGCCGCAAAGCGATACATTTGTATGAAGAGCGACATCAGCACACCAACCTTGTATCCCGCGCCGTACAGGCCTACCGTGGCGAGGCCCTCCGCGCCACCTATCAGCCTCCGAAGGAGTATCTTGTCAAGCACCTCGTTGAGCGAACCGGCCAGGCCACCCACCAGCAGCGGCCAGCTGTATGCAAGCATCCTTCGCAGTAGCTTTTTATCAAATACCGGTTTTATCCTGAAGATGAACGGAATGAGGCAGATAAGCGTAATGGCTGATCCGGCCAGGTTTGCCACAAAGACATACCCTACCTGAAAATCGGGGTTCCAGATTTTGTAAACCCAGGTGCTTCCCTTCCCTGCCAGCAGCGGGGCGAGCCAGAGGAAGAAAAAGGCTATTACAATCGTAACCAGTACATTGATGATCTTCAGCGCACTGAAGATCATGGGCCTGTTGTTGTTCCGGAGCCATGCAAAGGGTATTGCTGAGAAGGCATCAATGGCCACTATCCATGCAAACATCTTAATATACTCCGGGTACCGTTCATAACCCAGAAATCCTGAAACAGGTGTTATAAACAGTGATACCGTAATAAGGAACAATGCAGAGGTGGTAAAGAGACTGGTCATCGCCGTGCCATACACCTCTCCTGCCGGAGCCTTTTTTCCCGCAAACCTGAAATAGGTGGTCTCCATCCCATAGGTAAGTATTACCAGCGCTAGGACCATCCACGCATAAAGCTCCGTAACAACACCGTATTGTTCCAGACCCAGTATACGGGTATAGAAAGGCGTCAGTAGCGCGTAGTTGAGAAATCGCGGCACCACCGTGCCAAAGCCGTAAATGACAGTCTGGCCCGCAAGTTTGCGTATATCGTTCATGCTAAACTCTTACTGCAAATATATATCTTTGTCAATCGTAAAGTA
>CAZVLJ010000081.1:0-10588 GCA_964627825.1 uncultured Rikenella sp.
GAGACATGATGATATTGTGGAGCTGATCCTTGACATGCCTGTTGAGGTTGTGGCTGCAGATCCGAGGGTCAAAGCCAATGAGGGTAAGCGAGCTATCCGGCGAGGCCCTGTGGTATATTGTATTGAGCAGGAAGATAACCCGGCAATTGATTTCGGGAAGGTAGTTCTTGATACTGAACAAGGATTTGCTCCAGATAAAGGCTCAGGTAAACTGACTAACATGGTTATCCTGAAGGGGCTGTCAGCAGCAGGAAAAAAACTGGTATTCATACCCTATTTTGCATGGGACAACCGCTCAGCAGGAAATATGAAAGTCTGGCTGGACACAGATAAGCAGTTAAAAGAATAATATTCTAAGTAAGCAGGTTGGTTTGGGGTTAGATGGTTCCGGGTCCGGTTTGCAGTTCAATCCGGGCCCGGTTAACTTTTATGCACCTTGCAGTAATAATCTGCTGACAGCTCTTCAATCAGAACAAACGGGGAGCAATAGGGCCGGTTCCGGGTGACCTGGAGGTCACACTCAACGAGGTAAAGGGTGCATTGAACTTTCCCGGGTACGTTCTGCCTGACGACGGGTACCTGGAGGATGACCTGGAAACAGACTATGGCAATGCCCTGAGAAAGTGCGAGGTCCACAGACAGATTGACGCTGCAGGCTTCACTGTGGTGCACGAGGAGATTTTCGGGCGTGACGGATTAACCGAAACAGATGAGATAATATTCAGGTCAATAAAGCAAAGAGCAGTAGAGCTGACGGCTCATTACCCTGAGCATGCTGCTCTGTTCCGGAACTACGTTGACAACCAGGCTTACGAAAACCGTATACCGGAGTCTGTGATCACAACCGGCACATGGCTCCTGGCAACCAGGACAAACTGAAAAAGTGAAAAGAACAAATCCATAAAAGGAAACAGCGGTATTCAAGGCAAAAAATGTTTGTTTTTAAGTTTACGTTGGTTAACTTTGAACCAGCAATAGTCGCAATTCAGTAAGTCATTGATTCTTAGCAATTAATATGAGACAGGTTCGTAATTCATATGAATCCGAATTATGATATTGACGCTGTTTGCATGTTGATCCGGATGCGTATCACACTTAACACCATAATGATGAAAAGATACTATATCATTGCATTGCTCGCTTTACTGAGCATAACCGGATTATCGCAGGATCCCCGAAGGGACTACTCTGAAGCCTTAAGGCTTATTGAAGTATGGCTCGATGCACAGAAGGACTTTGACCGTCTTCCGGGAATAACCGCAGCTGTTATTCACGACCAGGAAGTGCTCTGGACAGGCGCATTCGGCCTGGCAAATGTTGAAGACTCAGTAAAGGCCGGACCTTCAACAATCTTCAGTATCTGCTCCATCTCGAAAATCTTTACCTCTGTAGCAATAATGAAACTGTATGACGAGGGCAAGCTCAGGCTTGATGACGAGATAGCCGATCTGTTGCCATGGTATGATCTTAAACAGAAATACCCCGATAGCGGACCGATCACAGTGAGAAATCTCCTTACCCACTCTTCGGGATTGCCGCGTGAAGCCAACTTCGCCTACTGGACACCCCCTGATTTTCTGTTCCCTTCGCGTGAGCAGATAAAAGTGGAATTGAGCAAACAGGAGACACTCTATCCCTCATCAACCATCTTCCAGTACAGTAACCTTGGCATGACCCTGCTGGGCGAAATAGTTGAGCAGGTGTCAGGAATGCCGTATGATGAATATATAGAGACAAATATCCTCAAACCCCTGGGAATGAATGAGACGAGGACCAGCCTGCCTGAATCCTTGCACGGTACCAGTATGGCAGTCGGATACAGTGCAATGAACAGGAAGCTGGAAAGGGAAAGAGTGAGTTTCTTCCAGCCGGATGCAATAAAGCCTGCGGCAGGATTCTCGTCCACCGTGTCTGACCTGGGGAAATTTGCCTCCTGGCAGTTTCGCCTGCTGAATAAAAAAGAAGCTGAGATATTAAAACCATCAACACTGAAATACATGCATACAGTCCACTGGACTGATCCGGACTGGAAGACCACTTGGGGCCTGGGTTTTGTTGTTGTCAGAGGAGAGGATGGATCTACCTGGGTTGGTCATGGCGGAGATTGCCCAGGCTACAGGACACTTCTGCAGCTCTGCCCGAAAACCAGGATGGCCATCATTCTGATGCTCAATGCCAACAGCACATATCCCGACAAATATGCAGCTGGTATAAATTCTATCCTGGCCAGGGCACCGTCAGTCGCCCCGAAAGACTCCGTCAACCCTGGCAGTGATGTTAATCTGCAGGACTATGCCGGATATTATTCTGATCATCCTGCCAGCAGTGAGCAGTATGTTTCCACCTGGGGCAATGACCTTGCGATGCTCGTCCTGCCCAATGAGTACCCCACAAACACAATGGTCCTTTACAGGCACATTGAGAAAGACACATTCCGGAGGGTCAGAGATGACGGTGAGCTCGGGGAAACACTAGTATTTGAACGTGACACTGATGGCAGGGTATTCAGGTATAAGACCTTTGAAAACTATGTTGTAAGAATAAACAGGCAGGAGCCATAAAATTCGTATGGTTTGTGATGATAGGTGCCGGATTATTCCGACTGAGCAGGATGCGGGAGTGATGAAACCCGGAATGAAAAACCGGGTAAAAGCAAACGGGGATCAGGCCTCCAACGAACAGAAAGATAGCCTGATCGGTTTTGATCCTCTATTCCTGACCATGAAAAACATTATCAGGTGATTGACTGTTTTTTAATTTGTTGATACATAACGGACTTGTAAAGTTCAACTAATAATAACCCTAAAAACCGTTTAACATGAAAAGATTTCTAGTTTACCTGCACACGACCATTCTAATTGGTCTTTTAATAACTGGTTGCCAGTCCACTTCACAGACAAGATACGCTCCTGAGACAGAGGAGAGAATAAAGCAGGTGGAAAACAGCCTCGGCGACTGGGTACGGACACAGTATGATACCATATGGAACCTGGAGGAGAGGATGAAACACCATAAGATCACGGGCGTCAGCATTGCGGTTGTGCACAACTATAAGATCGACTGGGCGAAAGGCTACGGCTGGGCCGATGTCGCCGAACAACGTCCGGTGACTGAGAAGACCCTGTTCCAGGCAGCTTCCATCAGCAAGTCGCTCAACAGTGTGGGTGTACTGAAGCTGGTGCAGGACGGTAAGCTGGACCTTCACACTGATATCAACCAGTACCTGACATCGTGGAAATTCCCGTATGACTCCGTCTCAAAGGGCAAACCAATAACCCTTACTGCCCTCCTGAGCCACACTGCCGGACTGACAATCCACGGCTTCCCCGGATATGCCAGGGTAGACACCCTCCCGTCGGTACAGCAGATACTTGACGGGGAGAAGCCGGCCAACACCAAAGCTGTGCGTTCATTCATCGAACCTGATTCCACCGTCGTCTATTCAGGTGGAGGCACCACAATTACCCAGCTGATGATTACGGATGTCACAGGCCAACCCTATGATGAATACATGCAGAAGAATGTCCTTGACCCCCTGGGCATGAAAACCAGTTCATACAGACAACCTCCTGCAGGCATAGACAGCAGCCTGCTTGCAACCGGCTACAAGGCAGACGGCACACCGGTGAAAGGAAAATACCATATCTACCCTGAACGGGCAGCAGCAGGATTATGGACGAATCCCACTGACCTTTGTCAATATATCATTGAGACCGCACGGTCATACAACGGGAAGTCAGGCAAGGTGCTGACTCCAGAGTACACGAAGTTACGACTTGAACCGGTAAAGGAAGATGCAGGTCTGGGGGTGTTTATTTTCAGGTATGACACAAGCTTTTATTTCTTGCACAGCGGAGGCAATGAAGGTTTCACCTGCTATTATATCGGTAATACCAGTACAGGTGACGCGGTGGTGATAATGACCAACTCAGACAATGGTTCTCTCCTCTCCGAGGTGGCCAACAGCGTTGCCACCGTATACGGCTGGACAGACTATTACCAGCCTGTGCAAAAGACTGTGGTTGAGATTGATGAAGCTATCCTGGAAAAGTATGCCGGGAAGTATGAAGCCGAAGAAGAAGTATTTAATATGAAGATCGAGGACGGGAAGCTGCTGGTCAGCCCTGTCCCCGGTTTCTGGACAACGGTATACTTCACCTCGGAAACTGACTTCTTTGTCAGGGAGTTTGAAGACGACCTGAAGTTTGTCACTGAGGATGACGGCAGTGTCAAAGGGTTCCTCATCAATAATATGCTTGTCAGAAAGGTAGAACAGATCTAACAGCCTGCCACCCGAAGATCACAACTACGCACAGTCACCCGGCTGAGCACAGCAGCATTTGCAGGGATAGCCGGAATGAGCGCCCTCTCTAGTACATAAGGTGGATTTTCTCCTTATTCCTCCACCCTGCCTGGTTCTCATATTCCACGAAGTAGATCTTCAGGTCAGTCTGGTTTTCATACTCCACGAAATAGATCTTCTTCTTTGCCTGGTTCTCATATTTGGTGAAGAATCACTTCCCGTTATTCTCGCCGGCCTGGTTCTCATACTTTACCCTGAAAACCTTCAGGTCAGCCGGGGAAGCCAGTCTGGCTGCCGGCATTCAGCCGCCTGATCCGCGGGATGAATGCCCGAGCCCCTTAAGCAGTTTCTGCTTCAGCTTATTATACTCTGCTGAATCACTGTCTCTTTGATCAAGGGGTGATTCAAAAGATATATGGGTGGTAATGTGAACAGGAGGAGTGCTCATGACAAATATCTCCTCGCCAAGCATCAGCGCCTCATCAACGTCATGGGTCACGAAGATAACCGTGCGCCTGTCACTGGTCCATAACCGTGTAAACCACCTTATCATGTTTTGCTTTAGGGCGATGTCAAGGCCCTTGAGCGGCTCATCCATGAGAATAATATCAGACGGACAGGCAAAGGCACGTGCTATTGAAACCCGCTGACGCATGCCCCCGCTCAGTTGCGACGGGTAATGACCGGCAAAGTCGTCAAGCCCCACCAGCCTTATCAGACTGTCTGCCTGATGCCTGCGTTCGACGGCAGGAATCTTCCTGTCAATGACAAACTCAATGTTCCCCCTGATGGTCTTCCATGGCAATAACCGCGGGTCCTGGAAGATATATGACATGACTGTGCCTTCAAAGCCCGAGAGAGTTCCTCCGTCAGGCTGAGTTATCCCGCCTATGATATTCAGAAGGGTTGTTTTTCCGCACCCGGAAGGGCCCAGTATGCAAGTTATCAATCCCCGGGGAATGCTCAGGCTGAAGTCGCTGTAAACAGTGACTCCGTCGTATTTCTTGTTGAGATTACTGATCTTTAAATCCATCATCAATCTTTCCAGGCAACAATCTTTTGTTCACTCCACCGTATCAGCTTTTCGAATCCGTAGCTTATCAGAACCGCGACGATGGTCCACGCTATAACTGCATCAACATTCAGGAATGTCTGCTGCTCATGCATCATGGTACCGATCCCGTACCTGGGCTGACTCAGCACCTCTCCTATTATTATTGCCCTCCAGCCTATTCCCATGGCGCTTGATGAGCCGCTGATAATAAAAGGCATGATAGCCGGCACATATACCTCGAAGACCACCCTCTCATTGCTCACCCTGTAAAACTTGGCCATCTCAATAATATCAGGATCCACGCTCCGGATACCGTCAGCCACATTGGTACAGATAAACGGGAACATTGTCAGTATGGCAATAAAGACCGGCACAGACCCCGGATTGAACCAGATCAGTGCCAGCAATATTATGGCAACCACGGGTACTGAACGCACCGTAACAAGGAAAGGGCGCAGGTAGGCGTTGAAATCCTGGCTGATACCGGCAAATATGCCAAGCAGCATCCCGAAAAAGGCAGAGATGATGAATCCTGCCAGCCCCCGGAGGATCGTCGTTCCTATCACAGCAAGAAATTCGGTATCGGTGAACAGCTTCAGCACTGCCACAAGTGTTTTGCCGGGTGTGGGCAGGATTAAGTCAGAGTTAAAATACAATGCCAGCAGCTCCCATATGACCAGCATGGTGACTACAGAAGCGAAACCCAGGTAGTGCCTTTTAGTAAATGAAAGCTTCATCAGGTATCTTTCCTCCTATTATATCAGGCTCCATGTTAAAGAATATCCGGAGATATGCTTCAATCTCAGCACTGATGTCCTGTGCCCTTCTAAACTCCATATGCGACCGGGGAATGGATGCCACAGCTGTCTTCACGTCAGGGAGAATGCCATAACTGACAATAAGCGCGGCAGCACTGTCGGGGTTACTGTTCACCCACTCCACCGATCTGCTGCAGGCATCAATAACCCTTTCAATCAGCTCCGGGTTATTTCTTATTATGTGACCCTTTGCCAGCAATGCTGTCTGTGCCATTGCGATTCCTGTCGCCCTCTCCCACTCGTTATTCAGATCAAGAACAGGGTGGATATTCGTGTTCCTCGCGGCCACCATGCTGACAAGAGGCTCCGACAGAACAGCCAGCTCAGCCTGACCGGCAGCAACAGCATTTGCCAGTTCGATATGAGTCGGGTAACTGTAATCAAGCACAACATCCGCTTCCGGCCTTATGCCGTTCTTTTCAAGCAGGTACCGGAAAAGAACATCCGGAGTCATTCCCCTGGCCATCACATTGACTCTCTTACCCCTGAGATCCTCCCAGTTGCCTATTGTTGTATCCGCCCCGAAGAGGTAGAGCGAGCCCCACACAGGTATAGCAATCAGCCTGTAATCGAGCCCCTTGTTATACAGTATGGCTGCCATGGTGGTAGGCAGAATGGCGAAGTCGGCGCTTCCGTCAAGCATCATCTTCCGGACCTGGAGAGGCTCATCAAGGATATCAGCCCTCAGGCCGGTATGACTGTCAGAATCAAGGCTGTCAATCAGTTTTATCAGTGCCATGGACGATGGCCCTTTAAGGCTTGCAAGGGTCATCCCTTCATACTTCCCCCGTACAGCACCCTCTTTGCATGCAATGCATGCAAGGGAAAGCAGAATGAATATTGCGAGCTTGCGGGTCATGTCAGTGCTTTGCACAAAGCTATTCAATTAAATGCTAAAAATAAGACAATCTCCTTTATCCATAATTACAGCATTTGCGAAGAAAGCAAAGGTTCTGTGCCATTGTATGACTTTGGTCATTGTCACACAACCTGATTTTAAGTACTTTTGTGCAGTAATTAATCCGGCCTGTAATGGCACTGAGGTCTGGTCTTTTTCCCGGCCGAGGTAGTACAGGTTAAATATTAATCCAATCCAAAGGTATCCTGATGGAAAAGAGAATAGGAACACTTCTTATCAGTGTTAACAGCAGCGAGGACGTTCAGTCGCTGAACAATATCATCTCGGATCATTCTGATATTATCATAGGACGCCAGGGCCTTCCCCGTGGCAATGATGTCAGAATCATTTCTCTTGTTCTTGAAGGTACCACAGATCAGATTGGCTCCCTGGCAGGCCGCCTTGGCCGCCTGAGAGGGGTTCAGGTAAAATCGGTACTCTTAAAGAACACAGAAAATGAATAAAACATTTCTCATTGCAGCTTTATGTTCACTTGCCATCCCCCTGGGTTCGTACGCGCAGAACCGCGACACCCGGACACCTGGCAATGACTCTCTCTCATTGTCAGAGAGAACAATCGAGATTGGTGAGGTGGTTGTCTCAAGCCTCCGTATAGAGAGGAAGGTGAAAGACCTGCCCGCCCCCCTCACTGTTGTGAGAGCATCTGATTATCAGAAACAATCGTCCCTCACCCTTTCCAACGTGCTGAACAGGGAGCCGGGCATATCCCTTGGCGGCGACGGAATATGGGCCACCAATATAAATATCAGGGGCTTGAATGAAAACCGCCTGGTTACCCTCGTTGACGGCAGCCGGGTTGAGACAGCCACCGACCTTACTGCCTCAACGAGCATGATTGATGTCTGGGAGGTAGACCGCGTGGAGGTAATAAGAGGCGCACTCTCATCACTGTACGGCACCGGGGCAATGGGTGGCATCATAAATATTATCTCCAAAGACGGACACTTCTCAGATAAGCTGTATGTCTCGGGAAATGCCGGGGCCGGCTTTGCCTCGGCAAACAGCATGTATTCAGGTCACGCAGATGTGAATACCGGATCGGACAATTGGTATCTGAGACTCTCCGGCACCTACACCGATGCCGATGACATGCGTACTCCCGAAGGAACACTGCTGAACAGCCAGTATACATATAATAACCTCGGCGCCAGGGCAGGATTCAAACCATTTGATAATCATGTCCTGAAAATTCACTATCAGCGCTATATGGCAACCGATGTCGGCATACCGGGAGGTGAAGCATTCCCCGGACCGTCCGAGGCCACATATACAGACATCGGGAGGTCTCTGTTATCAGCTAATTATGAAATTACCGCAATTACCGATAAGCTCAGCACCCTCCGGTTCAGCTATTTCAACCAGTATATTGATCGTAACGTTGCCCTTTTACCCAACACTGTCACTGAAACCACTCTTCCCAATGGCAGCACTCAGCGAACCACCCCTAATCTGATGACCCCCGGCGGCAAGCACATGACCAACGGCGGACAGGTGCAAGCCACCTTTAATCTGTCGTCCGGCAATACCCTGATAGCAGGGGCAGATGTGTGGGGCCGCAGGCTGACAACTGACAGAACAAAATATGTAACCATAGATATAATCAATCCTTCCGGCGATATAATCAAGACCAACAGCGTGGTCAGGGGTGAGACCCCTATCCCGGCCTCATCCTTCACCAGCACAGGCATTTTTATACAGGACGAAGCTACGCTTGCTGACGGAAGTCTGACACTTATCACCGGTGGTCGGATAGATGGTGTCTGGGTCAGTAACGAGGAAGGCTATGATGTTGATTACATTATTCTGAATGATGTGGAGAACGCTTCGCCCGCCCGAAGGATAACCTTCCCGGAAGGGTCTGAAAAAAGCATCTCATGGAGTGCCAATGCCGGCCTGCTGTATAACCTGACCGGCAGTACCGACCTGTCCTTGAATCTCGCACGCTCCTTCAGGGCGCCGTCACTCGAGGAACGTTTCAAATATATCGACCTTGGCAATTATGTACGTCTCGGCGACCAGTCGCTAAAGCCGGAGAGCGGCCTGTCGGCCGATATCGGTCTGAGAAAATGGAGCAGTGTCTTTAACTTCCAGGCTGAGCTCTTCGTTAACCGCCTTTCGAACATGATTGTTGAATCTCCCGGCGAGTTCATCTATACAACTATCACCGGGACAGAATTTACAACTGATACCCTTCCGGCGTTGATAAACTCAAATGTCAGCAAGGCAGTGTTGTATGGGTTCGATCTGAGGTTTGAATATAACTTCTACCATAACTTCGTCCTTTCAGGATCAGGATCATATGTCCGCGGTAAAGACACTGAAGCCGGCGCCGACCTTCCCCAGATCCCGCCATTCAAGGGAAGAGTGGGTCTGCGCTATAACTGGAACAGGGCAGGTACAATTGAGCTGACCCTCGCGGGAGCGGCAAAGCAGACTAAGATCGGCGAGAATGAGCAGTTGACAGATGGCTATGTGCGGCTTGACCTGGCCATGGGTTCGAAAAAGATTAAGCTAGGAAAAACCGGCTTGCAGCTGTTTGCAGGCATAGACAATATTACAGATGCCACCTACACTAACCACCTGTCGACAAACAGGGGAGCCGTCAGCGTGGAGCCGGGACGAAACTTCTTCATGCGCATGAACCTCTCGTTCTGAAGAACGGCCAGTGTAACAGGCTAAAAAAATAATTGACTTCCGGTTACTGAGGGTGTAACTTTGATTAAGGATTAGCGGAATCCGGTTATTAACTAATCGTGTAATCATGAGAAGGGCGTTACTTTTCCTTGGTTTGCATTTGGTAATACTTAACATAAATGCGCAGTCCCCTGAAAAGGAGGAGTTTTTCTACATCACCGGTGAGATTGCTTTTGGAAACTATACGGAATCAAATCTTAACCTGAATATTATACTTAATGAGAAATATTCACTGCAATTTGGATATTCTGGGCATGTGAGAAGAGCAAAATCTGAACCCTATGATTTCAGTTCGGGGGTCATGGGCATTTTTTCCCTGGGCCTGGGCGAGCTGCACCTGGACCATATGAAGAATTATCAGGTCCTGTTCGGAAGAGTTTTCCCCCTGGGTGAATCAGGCCAGATCAGACTAAACCTGGCTGGCGGAGTAGGTTATACCGTCATAACTGAACCGACAAACTGGAGACGGGTTACAGGTAATTCATGGCTTGGTGACAACTATAAATATGATATTGAAAAACATTCAATCGTTAGCCTGATCATCAATCCCAGATTTGAGTTTCCACTGGCCGCAGCTATAGGGATAACGTTATATCCAATGTTACAGATAAACAAAGACCGAACATTTATCGGATTTGGAGCCGGGATAATGCTTGGACGTTTAAGGAAAAAGACCGGCCTGTCGCCAGAATCCACGAGCCTGAAAGTCCAGGAAACACTTCTCTGTTACTGGTTCCAATAACGGGGCAATTGATTAATTTTGCTGTCGCAAAACCGGATTATCGGGGCAAAATCACAGT
>CAZVLJ010000082.1:0-7686 GCA_964627825.1 uncultured Rikenella sp.
GTGTGGTCTGTCTGGGCGAGAGTCAGGGCAACAGGCATGATAACCCTGTTCTTCATCCCCTCGGTAATCCCTCCGGTACCTGTGCCGATAAGACTGCTGACAGCATTGGTCTGCTGGAAATCAGCATGATTATTGTAGAAGATCAGCGGATTTCTTCTTTCAAAAGTATCCCTGAAGACCTGCCAGTGAATAGCGAACCACTCCTCAGACCAGCCTGAAACAGTCTTCAGCAGTGAATCATTCTTCATGTAATGATAGATCTCGAAAGCGGGAGTCTGAAGGACATCGAACCTGAAGGAACTGTATCCCGGCTTGTTCCTCCCGAAATATTGCGCATCAGCATTTATTGCGACAATGAGCCAGGCTGTCAATACAGCAACAGACATCCTGATCATCCCGGTTGTAATTGAATTTATTCTGCACGAATCCATAGCCTGTCATATTTTCTTCACCTAAATATTTCTAAGTTAATTCATGCTTGCCAATTAATCAAACCAATTGACCTAAATATTTGTTCAAAAAATATGCCATTACCCGTGGATGGATTCGAGTCGGTTCATATAGCCCGGCAGCATTATTTTTTCTATTTTTAAACTCGACAACCGATAACCGACAAAATATGAAAAACCTATCCATCATCACCATTGTGCTCCTTCTGGCCTGCCTGGGAGCATGCAAAGGCGAAAAGAAAGAAAAGACCGTGTCGCCGGCCATCGATGTCTCACTTACCGAAGCCGAGAAGGCCGGAGGCGTGCTCACCCCTGAAATCCTCTGGAAGTATGGTCGTGTAGGAAGCATCACCCTCTCCCCTGACGGATCAACTGTGCTCTACCAGGTAACTCATTACGACCTCCTTACCGAGGCACGCACCACTAACATCTATTCAGTGCCGGCATCAGGAGGCGATGCTGTTCAGCTGACCACCGAAGGAGGCGCAGGACCTCAATGGATAGAGGATGGTGCCAAAATAGCTTACCTCGCCGGAGGCAAAATCATGGTCATGAATCCTGACGGCTCAGGCAAGAAAGAGATCACCGGGCTTCAGGATTTCGAGATACTCTCATTCTCACCGGCCGGTGACATGGTATATTTTACCCGTCGCGTCAAGCTTGACCAGACGGCAAACGAGAAGTACGGTCTTCCCAATGCAAAGGTGCGCATCATTGACGACCTGATGTACAGGCACTGGGATTACTGGCATGACTATTCATACAGCCATATCTTCACTGCCTCGTTCAACGGCTCGGCCATCAGCAATGAGAAGGATATCATGGAGGGGCAGCGTTTTGATGCTCCCGATGCTCCCTGGTTTGATGAGGCTGACATAGCCTGGAGCCCCGACGGGAAATATATTGCCTATGCCTGCAAGAAACTGACGGGCAAAGCATATTCGCTCAGCACAAACACTGATATCTATCACTATGACGTGGCAACAGGTGAGGAAAAGAACATCACTGAAGGCAATATGGGCTATGACAGGACACCTGTCTTCTCCCCTGACGGATCAATGATTGCCTGCTCAAGCATGGAGGAGGAAGGGTACGAGTCAGATCTGGAGAGACTGTTCGTTTACAATATTGCCTCCGGCGAAATGAAATGGGTTTCCGAAGGCTGGGATTACAATGTAGGCAATATCCAATGGAACGGCACCGGCGAGATTTGGTTCACCAGCCCCTACCTGGGTACACAACCGGTATTTAACATCTCACTGGCATCCGGAAGTATCACCAGGATGACGACAGGCAAATACGATATGGGCCCGCTCCGCCTGAGCAACAATGTCCTTGTAGCCGGTATTCAGTCCATGGCACGCCCCACCGAGGTGGCAAAAATTGACATGGCGGGTGGCCAGTTCTCAATGATAACCGATGTCAACGGACATATCTATGAGAGCATCACTATGGGCAAAAGTGAGGAAAAGTATATAAAGACGAAGGATGGCAAGGACCTGCAGATGTGGATCATCTACCCGCCTGATTTTGACCCTGCGAAAAAATACCCGGCACTGCTTTACTGCAAGGGAGGACCGCAGGGACCCCTCGGGCAGAGCTGGAGCTATCGCTGGAACTACCAGATGATGGCAGCCAACGGGTACATAGTTGTGGCTGTCAACCGCCGCGGCAACTCAGGCTTCGGCAGTTACTGGCGTGAGCAGATATCTGGCGATTACGGCGGCAGGAACATGCAGGACTATCTTGACGGTATTGACGCCATGGCGAAGGAACCGTTCGTCGACAAGGACCGGCTGGGTGCCGTGGGAGCCAGCTACGGTGGCTACTCAGTGTTTTATCTCGCCGGGATGCACAACAAGAGGTTCAAGGCGTTCGTGTCACACTGCGGAGTGTACAACACCGTTGCAGAGTACGGCTCTACCGAGGAGTACTGGTACCCGAACAAGGATTACCAGGGTGCACCGTGGGATAAGCCCCAGCCTCCCGGATACAACAGGTTCTCACCCCATACGATGGTTGACAGGTGGGACACACCCATCCTGATCATCACCGGTGCTAATGATTTCCGGATACCATACAGCCAGAGCCTTGAGGCATTTAACTCTGCAACGCTGCGCGGTGTACCTGCCCGGCTCCTCTTCTTTGAGAATGAGAGTCACTGGGTCACCAAACCGCAGAACGCCGTCATCTGGCAGAAGGAATACTTCGAGTTCCTGGATACTTACCTGAAGTAGAAAAGAGGCAGCAGGCAATAGGCAATAGGCAATAGGCAGTAGTGGAGGATTACTGCCTATTGTTTTTTGTACTGAACAGATTGAAGACCTCAGACCTTCAGACCCCAGACCTTCAGACCTCAGACCTTCAGACCTCTGGACTCTATTTCTGCCTCATCTTCTTATCGATGATCTCCGCTGCCTTGATCAGCGGATAAGCCGCGGGTGAAGGTGTCAAAAGCGGGTGAGTACCAATCTGCGAGATAAGCAGTGAATTGATAGTCATCCTGTTCTGGATAATCATTCCTATCACATTTGTAAGCTCACCGGCACTGCAGCTGCCGATCACCTCTCCACCGATGATTACTCCTGAGCTACGGCTGGCAATAAGTTTGACTGCCTGCTTATGTGCCCCGGGCAGAGTGCCGGGATGACGGTCTATACCCTCAAACAAACCGGTCAGGACGTCAATGTTTTCTGCTTTCGCAGTTGCTTCAGTAAGCCCGGCAGTACCAAATCCAATATCGCCTATGGCTGTTGCATAGATTGCTATAGTGCCTGAAAAGGTTTTGACAACATTCAACTGGTATAGGTTCATTCCTGCAATACGAGCCTCGGCACATGCTGTTGAGGCCAGCATGGTGGGTACACGGCGCCGTGTTACGAAGTCACGCTTCTGCGCACAATCGCCCACGGCAAAGACATCAGGTTCATGAGTGCGCATATACTCGTCAACAGCTATAAAACCGCTCTCATCAACATAAATTCCCGATTCTTTTGCAAGTTGAGTATTGGGTTTATAACCTATCGCCAGTATTACTGCATCGGCAGCCAGCTCCTCTCCATTGTCAAGCACTACCGCTTCAACCTTCTTGTCACCCTTTATCTCACATACGCCACAGCCTGTTCTGATGTTAATGCCCCTGTCGTTGAGAAGCAGGGCGATTTTGTCAGACAACTCCTCGTCAAATGCCAGTGAAAGGATATTGGGAAGTTTTTCAATAAGCACCACCTGGTGGCCTATCTTCCTCATCTCGTCAGAGAGCTCCACGCCAATAAATCCAGCTCCTATGACAACCACTCTCTTGCAGCAGCCAAGTTTTTCCTTCATCTCATCAAGGTAGACCTTGTCTTTTGGCACTGTATAAACACACTCTTTATCCGTTCCCTTCAGCCATTTTGGTACTGTTGGATATGAACCTGTGGCAATGACCAGCTTCTCATAGCCAATATCAGATCCGTCGGCCAGTACGGCTTTCTTCGCCTTAATGTCTATTGAAGTCACCTCTCCCATCATAGTCTCCACCCCTGCCTTTTCCATCATATTATCAACAGGCATGATATTAAGTGTGGAGCTGTCAAGCGTGCCGTAGATGTATGGAATACCGCAGGGTACCATAACATCTTTCTGCTTCTTGATCATGGTGAAACTTTTCCCGGGATAGGCTGACTTACCCGTAAGAGAGACCACCATTCCCGCAGCGCTGCCGCCTATAACTAAAACATCTGTCTTTTTCATTCTTTATTATTTATTTGTTTGGTTTTTGGTTTTCAACTGCCTCCATGACCTGGCCGGCCAGGGTTTCAAATGCCTCCACAGCTGTCTTGTTTGTCTGCTGGAAGACTGTACGGCCTGCTTCGGCAGCCTCGCCAACCTCCAGTACGAGGGGTATCTGGCATAACAGGTTGGTGTCAAACTCCCTGGCCAGCTTTGCACCGCCGCCCCTGCCGAAGAGATAGTAATGCTCTTCAGGGTGTGCCGCGGGAGTGAACCATGACATGTTCTCCACAACGCCCAGGATGGGCACCTTCAGATCGGGATTCATGAACATAGATGAAGCCTTGCGGGCATCATTCAGTGCTATCTCCTGGGGAGTGGTTACAATGATTGCCCCGGCAAGGTTGAGTTTCTGAACCGTTGTCAATTGTATATCACTTGTCCCGGGAGGAAAGTCAACTATCATATAGTCTACCTCACCCCACTGAGTATCCTCAAAAAGCTGCTTCACGGCATTGGAAGCCATGGGGCCGCGCCATATAAGCGACTGGCTGCGGTCTATAAAGAAGCCGATGGAGATAATCTTTATCCCGAACTTTTCTATCGGAAATATCAATTCCCTGTTATTCTCTGACTTAACCTCCGGCCGGGCATCCTCAAGCCCGAACATGGTTGGTATTGAAGGCCCGAAAATATCCGCATCCACGAGGGCCGTTTTCATTCCGTTTCGCGCTAGCGCTATGGCCAGGTTGGCAGCCACAGTTGATTTGCCTACCCCTCCTTTACCAGATGCCACCACAATAATGTTTTTAACACCCGTCATGGGTATCTTTTCAAATAATTTATTCTTTTCCATTTGTTGTCAATTTGTTCCAAATCTCGTTCAAAATTATGCTGATCTCTGCCTTGGGAAACATCTCGGTAACACTTTTACCGGAAATCATTGCCTCCGTAACGCGCCTGTCATAAGGCAGGCGGCCGAGAAGAGTGCTGCCCTGTGCAACGCACCATCCTTCAATCCTGTCAGCCATGGCCTCGTTGAGATCATACTTGTTAATGATAATCCCCACATCACCGGTAAATTTTCGTGCAACCTCATGAACCCTTTTCATGTCCTCGAGACCTGACATCGTCGGTTCGGTAATGATGATGATCCTATCAACACCTGTTACCGTTGAGATTACCGGGCATCCGATCCCCGGAGGGCCGTCTAGCAGGATTGTGCTCATTCCCTGGGCTGTAGCCACCCTCTTCGCCTCCTCCCTTACCAGGCTCACCAGTTTGCCTGAGTTCTCCTCTCCGGGAGCAAGGCGTCCGTAAACCATCTTTCCGTTCCTGAAACTGCCTGAATACATCCTGCTCCTGTCGCTGCGCACCATGGTTATTGCGTCCATCGGACAGATGCGCGAACAAAAGAAACATCCGTCACAAGATGTCTCCGAGATCATGATTTTGCCATCCACCTCGGTAATAGCATCAAACCGGCAATAACTCTCACATATGCCGCATACCGTGCATAGCGCATGGTCCACCACAGCTGTATAGCCTCCGATGTAAACCTGTTCTGTGTCATGTTCGGGATTAAAGAGCAGGTAGAGGTTTGCCGCATCAACATCGCAATCGGCTACCACAATCCTTTCACCGGCTGTGGCAAAGGCTGCCGTCACACTTGACTTGCCCGTGCCGCCTTTACCGCTTACTACTGCCAGTTCCATATCCGTCTATAATTTTGTCAGCCAATTCTTCAAATAGAGAAGCCAGCTCCGGAATTTCATCCGTCACCAGCCTGCCCTCAGAGTATGCCCGCGCAATGGCAGGGTCATACCTGATCTCGGCCAGGAGAGGTATCTTTTCCTTTTCCAGGTAATCTGCAACACCCCGGTCACCTATATCCGATCTGTTTATTATCACCGCCGGCTCCTTCCTCATCTCCTTCAGTGTTTCAACGCTCTGCCGCAAGTCGCTGAGGCCGAAAGGGGTAGGCTCAGTCACCAGCACCACATAGTCGGCCTTGTCTACCGTCTGAATAAAGGGGCATGATGTTCCGGGTGGCGCATCGAGGATAACCACTCCGTCATCACCGGATTCCTTTATGGCTGCCTTGATTATCCTTACAGGCGACATCTCGTTGACACGCAGCCGTGCTTCTATCAGCGGATAACTCCTATCAGTCCTGCAGGAGGTGACCGTTCCCAGTGTCACCGGCTTTTCTGTTATGGCCTCATCATTGCATGCAAAAGAGCATGCCCCGCAACCGTGGCAAAGGCTTTCAATCACCTCAATCACCTTTGCATTGGGTACATAAAAGATAGCATTGTAATTGCACCACTGGCTGCATCGGCCACACCAGGTACATGCATCCTTATTTATGACCGGCACCTGGTGGGTCACCTCTGTCACGGATACTATTTCGGTCCTGAAAAATAAAAGGTCATTTGGAGCCTCCGCATCACAATCTGTCAGAGTCACCCTGTCACCCCGACGGGAAAGTACATTAAAGAGATTTGTAGCAACAAAGGTTTTGCCTGTACCTCCCTTGCCGCTTGCCACTGCTATCTTCATCCGGTCAGTTTCTAGTCGTACGCCAGCCGCATCTTCTCGTCAGCCAGGGTGGGCTTGATGAAACGCTGCATGGCTGCACCTTTCCAGGTGCCCAGGTTCATATGCGTCGTGTAATATTTCTGGGGGATGGGGTGTGTTCCCACAACCACCTCAATGCCGTATTTCTCAGGGATGAATCTGGTGAAATAATCAAGCCTGGGGCATGGAGGGTAGCCTACCACCAGTCCGGTGGCAAGGTGGATGACACTCACGCCGTTCTTTATCATTTCCTCCGGAGTATACTCAACGTTGCCGCCCGGACAGCCGCCACAGGTTGTGTAGGCTGCTATCTCCACATCCTCACCCTTGTACCTGTCAAAGGCGCCCTCACGATTGCGGAATGACCTGAAGCACTTTCCTCCGGCACAGGTATGGTACCTGTCGCATATAATGATGCCAATCCTTTTCTTTTGCATGGCGAAATTTTAATGATCACAGTAATTTGCTCCGGCCTGAAGCCTGTCATTGAGAAGGTCTGCTGCAAGCTCATCAGGGCTTTTGACCGGGGCCCCCACAAATACATTTATTGAATGCCGGTTAAAGATGCTTATGGCTCTCTGGCCCATTCCTCCTGCTATTACGTCCGTGATGCCTTTCTCCGCAAGCCAGCCGGGAAGAAGTCCGGGCTCATGTGGCGGCGGAGTGATGAGTGTTTCGGCAGTGATGGTTTTATCCTCGGCATCAACAATTGCGAACTGCTCGCAATGGCCGAAATGTGAACATAGGATACCGCCTTCAAGTGGAATTGCTATACGTTTCTTCATTGTTCAGTAATGATTTTTTATGGTATATGAATCGATTATTTAATTAATAGTAAGCTATCTGCCGGCGTTATCAACGCTGACAACCGCCCGGCTCCGTTTTTTTCTTCAGCGGCCTCTGCCGCTCCCTTTGCCACGGCCTGATCCGGCCCCGCGACCGG